>DASWVP010000655.1:0-4259 GCA_036401175.1 Azospirillum sp.
CACCCCAGCCCTCCCCCACTGCGCGGGGGAGGGGGCAGGCGCGCGCTTATCCCCTCCCCCGCGCAGTGGGGGAGGGTCAGGGTGGGGGCCGGGCGAAGCGGCCTCACCGGCCGGCGGCAAGCCCGCTGCCGTGGAAGGGAGTGTTGGGCCGCGCTGGCGCTTGGCACCAACCTACGACGTCAAGGCGAATTGTCGATCGGTTTGGACGCCCGTAGGTTGGGCTGAAACCCAACATTCCCTGCGACGCCGACACGTTGGGTTTTCGCAAGGGCTCAACCCAACCTACGGGGGTTCGGGCTCCGAGGGCAGTACCGTAGGTTGGCTCCAAGCGCAGCGCGGCCCAACGCCCGCCGCCGTGGAAAGGAGTGTTGGGCCGCACTGGCGCTTGGCGCCAACCTACGACTAGCCCCGCCGATATTCCAGAACCGCCGCCACTTGCCGAATTACCAGCCGAAGATCGTCATCGGACAACGCGCGCGCGACCGATAGCAGTTCACTGCACAGGCGCTCGCGCTCGTCCGTAGCCGGACGCTCATCGGCCACTCCCAACAGATGATTTGGCGTCGTTGCCAACACCCGACTGATTCGCACCAGAGTGGCGAAGTCTGGCTGTCGCCGGCCGGTGATGTAGTTGCTGTAGCGCTGCTCGGTCAGGCCAGCACGGCGCGCGACCTCGGCGTCGCTCAAGCCGAGCGTCCGCGCACGTTCCTGTAGGGCTTTGCCGATTGCCTCCATGTGAACGTTGTCTTCGGGACGGCCATCGGTTATCCATAAACGATGCGTTTATGATAACTAAACAAATCGTGTATGACATACCGGAATATACGTGCAGTCGCGATTCTCATCGCACTCGCCCTCCTCCCCGCCCCCGCCGTCGCCGGGCCGCCCGCGCGGATGCTGGTGGAGCGGTGGCTGGCGCAGGCGGATGCGGCGGCGAACGATGCGGTCATGTTCGACATCTGCGGGTGGGGAGCGATCGACCTGCGCACGGCGATGCTGGAAGCGGCGCTGGCCGGCGGGGTGCCGGCGCTGGTGCTCGATGAGCTGGCGCTGCGGTTCGATGGGATGATCACCGAGCGGCGGCGGCTGGAAGCCGTGCTGGCGCTTCAGCCGGGCAACGCGCCGGCGGCGCGCACCACGGGGCTGTTCGCCACCGGCGGCTGCGCGGCGGAACGCCGGGGCGAGATCCTGAAACGGTGGGGGGCTATGCCGGAACGTACTCCGCGCTGATCGCGGCGAAGTGGCAGGCCGCCGCGCCCAGCACCGTCAGGTGCCACAGCGCGTTGTGATAGCGCAGCCGATCCAGCACGTGGAAGGCCACGCCCGCCGTGTACAGCAGGCCGCCCGCCGCCAGAAGCTGCCACGCCGTGGCCGACAGGGCGGCGCTCAACGGCTCGGCCACCAGAACCACCACCCAGCCGAGGCCGAGGTACAGCAGAAGACTCGCGCGCTCGATCCGCCAGGGGCACCACAGCTTCAGCGCGGCGCCGGTCAGCGCCACGCCCCACACCACGGCGAACAGCGCCGTGCCGGCCGCCGTGCCGCCCAGCCCCTTCAGCAGCAGCGGCGTGTAGGTGCCGGCGATCATCACGAAGATCATCGCGTGGTCGATCCGCCGCAGCAGCGCCTTGCGCGGGCCGCGCCGGGCGAGGTTGTAGCCGGCCGAGGCCGTCAGCATGCCCACCAGACCCAGGCTGTAGGCGGCCAGCGAAGCCAGCTCCCCGGCCGTCGCCCGGCCGCCCGCGGCGGCCAGCAGCCACGCGGCGCCGATCAGCCCGGCGGCGACGCCCACCACGTGGATCAGCCCGTCGGCCACCCGCTCGCGCGCGCTGTACAGGGGGAATTCGTGCGGAACCTGCATGCCCGGTACAACACCCGGCGCGGCCGGTGGTTCACCGGTGCGGTCGGGGGAACGCCGATTGGGGGGGTGATCGGGTGGAGGAGGTTGATCGAATTTCAGGAAATTCCGTCATCCCCGCGCAGGCGGGGATCCACGTTTTCCGGTGCGTCCGGTCGTCGGGAACATGGATCCCCGCCTGCGCGGGGATGACGGTTTTACTGTTTGGGGAAAAATCAAAGCCTTCACCCGATTGCCCTGACCATCCGCGCACGATGCTGTCATCCGCCGGTATCCGTGGCATACTCCGATTCCCGTCGTCCCTCCGACCTCCGGCGCCGTGATGACCGACAAGACGCTTGCGCAGACGCTGCTTCTGGAACCCGGCTGCCGGGCGCGGCTGGTCAACGTGCCCAAGGCGGTGAAGCCGCTGTTCGAACCGCTGCCCCAGGGGGTGCGCGTCAACGAATCCGGCGCCGCGCCGGCCGACTGGCTGATCGTGTTCGTGCGCGACGGCGCGGCGCTGGACGCCTTCGCCCCGGTGGCGGTCAGCGAAACGGCGTTCGACGGCGTGCTGTGGATCGCCTATCCGGATACGGCCCCCGGCACGCCCCCGGCCGCGACGGGGGAGCTGTCGCGCGCGGTGGTGGAGCGGGCGATGGCGCCGTTCGGCTTCGACGCCGTGGCATCCGTGCCGGTGGACGGCACCTGGACGGCGCTGCGCTTCCGCCCGCGCGAGCGGCTGTCGGCGGGCGCGGGCGAAAGGTCGCAGATTTGACCCGCCGCCCCGGCGCGCGCCCCCGCCATTCGGGGTAGCCCCTTAACGAATCCTTATCCGTAGTCTGGCAGCGTTTGACGCAAAATGCCGGGCATCGGGCCGCGGGCATGCCGTGCGACGCGCGGCACCCAGGGAAGGGGTATGCGGTGACACTCATCAAATGGAGCGAGGAGGGCGGCCAGGTGCGCATCGGCCTGCCCAGCGACCTCGACCTGCCGATGGCGCAGCCGCTGGTGGACAGCCTGCGGCACGGCTTCGCCACCGCCCAGACCGTCACCGTGCAGGCCGACGCGGTGGAGCGGGTCAGCACCGCCTGCGTGCAGGCGCTGCTGGTGGCGTCGCGCCACGCCGCCGGACAGGGGGCGGCGTTCGCCGTCGTCCAGCCGTCCGACGTGCTGGTGGAGGCGTGCGACGACCTTGGCCTGACGCCCTGGCTGAAGCAATGGAGCGGTTCGTGAAGAAGAAGGTCCTGTCCGTCGACGATTCGCGCACCATGCGCGACATGGTGACGTTCACGCTGAAAGGCGCGGGGTACGACGTGCTGGAGGCCGGCGACGGCCAGCAGGCGCTGACCGTCATCGCCGCCAACAAGGTGGACCTCGTCATCACCGACCTGAACATGCCGGTGATGGACGGGCTGACGCTGATCCGCCGGCTGCGCGCGGCCCCCGCGCACCGCACCCTGCCCATCCTCATGCTGACCACCGAATCGGACGAGAAGAAGAAGGCGGAGGGGCGTTCGGCCGGCGCCACGGGCTGGATCGTCAAGCCCTTCAATCCGGAAAAGCTGATTTCCGTGGTGCAGAAGGTGTGCGGCTGAGCAACCGGCCGCCGAGGAGGACACGCCCGTGGAAGACCTGAGCCGCTTCAAACAGACCTACTTCGACGAGAGCGCGGAGCTGCTGGCGGTCGCCGAATCCGGGCTGCTCAACCTGACGCCGGGGACGGTCGACCCCGACGAGGTGAACGCCATCTTCCGCGCCGTCCATTCGATCAAGGGCGGCGGCGGCGCCTTCGGCTTCACCGATCTGGTGGCCTTCGCGCATGAATTCGAAACCGTCATGGACGGCGTGCGCAACGACGCCATTCCCATCACCACCGAACTGGTGGACACGCTGATCCGCGCCAACGACGTGCTGGGCCAGATGCTGGCCTACGCCCGCGAAGGCACGCCGGCGCCGGCCGGCACCACCGACGCCGTGGTCGCCCAGTTGCGCCAGCACCTGTCCGGCGAGCCGCACGCCGAAGCCGCCGCGCCGGCCGCACCCGCCGCGCCGGCCGCCCCGGCCGCGTCGGCCGTCTACCCGGACGACGAGGACGACGAGGCCGGGCTGTTCGGCGACGCCATGGCCGCCATCGCCGCCGCCCGTGCCACCGAGGACGCCGGCCGCATCCGCTGGACCATCACCTTCCGCCCGAAGGCGGAGCTGCTGATGTCGGGCAACGAGCCCACCTTCATGCTGCGCGCGCTGAAGCGCCTGGGCGAGGCGGAGATCGTCTGCGAGGACGACCGGCTGCCCGCCTTGGCCGACCTCGACGCCGAGCAGCTGTACCTGTCCTGGACGGTGACGCTGGTCGCCGGCCCGGACGTCGACCGCGCACGCATCGACGACGTGTTCGAGTTCGTCGCCGACGAGTGCGACA
>DASWVP010000656.1:0-12043 GCA_036401175.1 Azospirillum sp.
TGGGAAAGGACCTCCCGCCTTCCTTGACCTCCCGCCCCGGCCTCCATATTTTGGAATTTTGTAACGCGTCCCCGTACCAAAGTCAGAGCCCATGGCCATCCTGCCGATTCTCGTTGCCCCTCACCCCGTCCTCAAGCAGACGGCGAAGCCCGTCGCCAGGGTCGACGCGCGCGTCGCCAGGCTGATGGACGACATGCTGGAGACCATGTACGACGCCCAGGGCATCGGACTGGCCGCCCCCCAGATCGGCGTGCTGGAGCGCGTCATCGTCGTCGACGTGCACGAGAAGGGCGAGGAGCGGCGGCCGATGACGCTCGCCAACCCGGAAATCGTCTGGGCCTCGGACGAGCAGATGGCCTGCGAGGAGGGCTGCCTGTCGGTGCCCGAGCAGTACGCCGACGTGGTCCGGCCGAAGGCCGTGCGCGTGCGCTACCTCGACCGGCAGAACGAGATCCGCGAGATCGAGGCCGACGGCATGCTGGCCGTCTGCATCCAGCACGAGATCGACCACCTGAACGGCGTGCTGTTCGTCGACCACCTGTCGATGCTCAAGCGCAACATGCTGCTGCGCAAGCTGCAAAAGCAGCAGCGCACCAAGGCCTCGGCCTGATCCGACCCCCCGCCAAGGACGCCATGACCCCGCTCCGCCTCGTGTTCATGGGCACGCCGGACTTCGCCGTGCCCAGCCTGCAAGCGCTGCTCGATGCCGGGCAGGAGGTGGTGTGCGTCTACAGCCAGCCGCCCCGCCCCGCCGGCCGCGGCCAGCAGGTGCAGACGTCGCCCGTCCACCGCTTCGCCGATGAGCGCGGCATCCCCGTGCGCACGCCCAAGTCGCTGCGCAACGCCGAGGCCCAGGCGGAGTTCGCGGCGCTGAACGCCGACGCCGCGGTGGTCGCGGCCTATGGTCTGATCCTGCCGCAGGCGGTACTGGACGCGCCGCGCCTGGGCTGCCTCAACGTGCATGGCTCGCTGCTGCCGCGCTGGCGCGGCGCGGCGCCGATCCAGCGCGCGCTTCTGGCCGGCGACGCCGAAACCGGCATCACCATCATGCAGATGGACGCCGGGCTGGACACCGGCGGCATGCTGCTGAAAGGCGCCGTGCCCATCGGGCCGGACACCACCGCCTCCACCCTGCACGACGACTTGGCCGCCCTGGGCGCGCGGCTGATCGTCGAGGCGCTGGCCGGTCTGGCCGAAGGGCGCCTGACGGCCACGCCGCAGCCGGACGACGGCGTCACCTACGCCGCCAAGCTGACGCGCGAGGACGGCCGGCTGGACTGGACGCGCGAGGCCGCGTTTGTCGAGCGGCAGGTGCGGGCACTGACCCCCTGGCCCGGCTGCTGGTTCGACGCCCCCACCGCGACGGGGACGGAGCGCATCAAGGTGCTGAAGGCCGAACCGCCGCTGCCCAGCGGCCCGAACGCCGCCCCCGGCACGGTGCTGGACGAGCGGCTGACCATCGCCTGCGCCGACGGCGCCGTGCGGCTGGCGCTGGTGCAGCGGCCGGGCAAGGCGCCGGTGGACGGCGCGGCCTTCCTGCGTGGCTTCCACCTGCCGACAGGCACCTTGCTGGACAGCACCGAATGCCACGCTGGAAGCTGACGGTCGAGTACGACGGCCGGCCCTTCGTCGGCTGGCAGCGGCAGGACAACGGTCCGTCGGTGCAGCAGGCGCTGGAGGAGGCGGTCCAGCGCATGAGCGGGGAGACGGTGCGCGTGCACGGCTCCGGCCGCACCGACGCCGGCGTGCACGCGCTGGGTCAGGTCGCGCATTTCGACCTGGAAAAGCCCTTCACCGCGCTCAAGATCCGCGACGCGCTGAACTTCCACCTGCGCCCCTGGCCGGTGGCGGTGCTGGAGGTCGAGGCGGCGGCGGATGACTTCCACGCCCGACTGACGTCGATCGGCCGCTCGTACCTTTACCGCATCCTCAACCGCCGCGCCCCGCCGGCGGTCGATGCCGGGCGGGTGTGGCACGTGCAGCGCGCTCTGGATGCCGAGGCGATGCACGCCGCCGCGCAGGTGCTGGTCGGCCGGCACGACTTCACCACCTTCCGCGCCTCGCTGTGTCAGGCGAAGTCGCCGCTGAAGAGCCTCGACCGGCTCGACGTCGAGCGCGTGGGGGACGAGGTGCGTGTGCACGCCGCCGCGCGCTCCTTCCTGCACCATCAGGTGCGCAACATGGTCGGCACGCTGGAACTGGTGGGGACCGGCAAATGGTCGGCCGACGACGTGCGCCGCGCGCTGGACGCCCGCGACCGCGCCAAGGGCGGCCCGACGGCCCCGCCGGACGGCCTGTATTTCATAGCCGCGCGCTACTGAACCGCATAGCCGGTTCCGCCCTTCCCCCCGACCTTCGGCACGTGATCCATCCGGGGAATTGCTGCATCGCGGCAGCGGGGCCATACCAATCTCCGGCACGCGGTTTCCGGAGTCACGACCATGATCCACCACCTGACCACCCTAGGCGTCCTCACGGCCTTCCGGGTGCTGTTCCCGGTGATCTGGGCCGTCACCACGCGCGGCAACGACCCGACCGAGCCGACGCCGACCGTCCATTGACGCCCACGCCCATCGGCCGGGTGGCGGACCCGTGGCGGCGCTGCTAGGCTTCCGGCAGTTCCTTCCCGAGACCGCCGTCCGTGCCGGTTTTCCCGCCTCTCCGCCTCCTGGCTCTGCTCGCCCTGGCGCTGCTGGGGCTGACGGCGTGCGGCGTCGACGCGGAGCAGGCGGCGCTGTGCCGCAAGCTGATCCCCGCCTTCGAGCCGCACGCCGAGCGCGCGCGCGTCGTGCGGGAGGCGGCCGATCCGCAGGAGCCCCGCGCGCTCACCATCCACTACCGCGCGGAAGAGGCGGAGCACTGGATCCGCTGCCGGTTCGCCGGCCGCGGCTTCGAGGCCGGTCGCCACACGCTCGCCGAGGTCACCACCGACACCTTGGGCGCGCTGACGCCCATGCAGTTGACCATGCTGCGCGTCTGGGCCGGGCTGCCACCACCGCGCGACGCCGCCCCGCCGGCCGAACGCCAAGTTGTGGAGCCGTCGCCCTGGACGCCGTGGCTGTTCCTGATGCAGCAGGTGATCAACGCGGTGACGGTGGGCTGCGTCTATGGGTTGCTGGCGATCGGCTACACGCTGGTCTACGGCATCCTCGGCCAGATCAACCTGGCGATGGGCGAGTTGACCATGCTGGGCGCCATGATGACGGCGATGGCCGCAGCCGGGCTGGCGATGGTCGGCATGCAGGGGATGGCGCCAGCGCTGCTGGCGGTGCTGGCCACCGTCATGCTGTTCACCGCCGTGCAGGGCTGGACCATGGACCGGCTGGTGTTCCGCCGGTTCCGGGCGTTGCGCACGCACACGCCGCTGATCGCCGCCGTGGGCCTGACCGTGCTGTATCAGGAGGGCATGCGCCTGCTGCACGGCGCGCGCGACTGGTGGCCGGCGCCGGTGTTCGCCAACCGGCACGATCTGGCGTCGGCCGGCGGCTTCACGGTGACGGCGCTGACCTCGCAGGGGCTGATCGTCGCGCTGACGGCGGCGCTGTACGCGCTGCTGTGGTGGATCATGCACCGCACGGCGCTGGGCCGCGCGCACCGCGCCTGCGCCGACGACGTGGGCGCGGCGGCGCTGGTGGGCGTGGACGTCGACCGCACGGTGGCGCTGACCTTCGCCATCGGCGGCGCCTGCGCGGCGGCGGCGGGTTACGTGATCGCGCTGTACTACGGCGGGGTCAACTTCCTGTCGGGCTATCTCGTCGGCTTCAAGGCGCTGACGGCGGCGGTAGTCGGCGGCATCGGCTCGGTGCCCGGCGCCATGCTGGGCGGCGCGCTGCTGGGCCTGTTCGAGACCTTCTGGTCCGGCTACTTCACCATCGCCTACAAGGACGTGGTGGCCTTCGGCCTGCTGGCCGCCTTCCTGATCCTGCGCCCCAACGGCCTGCTGGGCCGCGAGCGTTCGCGCGGGGATTGAAACGCCGCCGTTTTTCAGCCATGAGGAAGGGGATGAAGATCGGACTTGTGCGCCATTTCGAGGTGATCCGCGGCTACCCCGTCGGCGGCTGGCTGACGCAGGATACCTTCAATCAGTGGATGCGCGAGTACGATGAATCGGACGTCCGGATCGGCGCGGCCGACCTCGGCGGCATCGCCTGGGACCGCTGCTATTCCAGCGACCTGCCGCGCGCGCTGAAGACCGCCGCCGTTCTGCACGCCGGCCCGATCGTCACCACCGACCGGCTGCGCGAACCGGCCATCCGGCCCTTCTTCACCACCAGTCGGGTCGGCCTGCCGTTCTGGACCTGGACGCTGATGCTGCGGCTGGCGTGGCTCACCTCGCACCCCTCGCAGGCGGAGGTGAAGCGCGCCTTCCTGGCGAACGTGCAGGGCATGGCGGATGAGCTGCTGTCGCACGCCGACGGCAACACGCTGGTGGTCGGGCACGCCGGATTCATGATCTTCCTGCGCCGCGAACTGCTGCGGCGCGGCCTGACGGGACCGCGCTTCCGCCTGCCCGAGAACGGCCGGCTGTACGTGTTCGAACGGCGCTGAAGCGGGATCAGTCCGCCGCGACGGCCTGCCGCGCCAGCACGCGGTCGGCCGGGAAATGCAGCGACACGGTGGTGCCGGCGTCGACCGCGCTGTCGATGGTCATGCGCGCGCCGTGCAGGTCGGCCAGCGCCTTGACCAGCGGCAGGCCGATGCCGGTGCCCTCGTGCGTGCGGGACAGGCCGTTGTCGAGCTGGCCGAACATGGTCAGCGCCCGCGGGATCTCGTCCGGCGCCATGCCGACGCCGTTGTCGCGGACGGACAGCACCAGCCCACCGTCCGCCGCGAGTTCCGCCGTCACCCGCACCTCGGCCGGGTCGGGGGTGAACTTGATGGCGTTGGACAGCAGGTTGATCAGCATCTGCTTCAGCCGCAACTCGTCGCCCCACAGCGCCGGCAGGTTCGGCGGCAGTTCGGCGCACAACACCATGGCGCGGCCCACGGCGCGGCCGCGGACGATATCCAGGCAGGCATCAACCAGCGTGCCGACGTGCACCTCCTGCTCGGCGAGGTCCAGCTTTTCGGCGCTGATCTTCGACAGGTCGAGGATGTCGTTGATGATGCGCAGCAGGTGGGCGCCGGACTGGTTGATGGTTTCCAGGTACTGGCGTTGCTTGTCGGTCAGCGGGCCGGGGTAGCCGCTGACCATCAGCTCGGAAAAGCCGATGATGGCGTTGAGCGGCGTGCGCAGCTCGTGGCTGACGTTGGCCAGGAAGTGCGACTTGGCGCGGCTCTGCCGCTCCGCTTCGTCCTTGGCGGCGCGCAGTTCGGCGGTGCGTTCGTCGACGCGCTGCTCCAGGCGCTCGTTCGCCTCGGCCAGCGCCCCCATGGCGGTTCCCTCGCGCCGAACGCTGGTCAGCGTCAGCCACGCGAAGCCGGCGGTCGAGGACAGCATGGCGAGCGCCAGCGCGGCGGTCCACGACAGGCGTTCGCGCCATTCGGCCAGCGCGTCGGCGCGGTCGATGGCGGCGGTGACCACCAGCGGCAGACCGGTGACGCGGCGGTAGGCGACAAGGCGCTCCACCCCATCGACGGCGGAGCGTTCGGCGAAGACGCCGGCCGGTGCCGCCGGCAAATGGTCGCGGAACAGCGCGGTGCCGGCCATCGTCCGGCCGACGTCGGCGTCCGTCATGCGGTTGCGCACGAGGACGGCGCCGTCGTCGCGGTAGATGGCGATCTCGCCCCGCGCCTCCATCCGGCCGAGGTCGAGCCGCTCGTAGAAACTGCGGAAATAGTCGGTGCTGATCGACGCCAGAACCACCCCGCCGAACGCCCCGTCCGGCGCCGCGACTCGGCGGGAGAGGATGAAGACGACCTTTTTGGTGACGCGCCCCATGACCGCGGGGGTGATGAAGGTGGCGACCCCCTGGTCGCGGTGGGCCAGGAAATAGTCCCGGTCGGCGACGGTGCCCGGCGCCCCGTTCCGCGCCAGCGAGGTCAGCGCGAAGCGGCCTTCCCGATCCACGATGAAGATCGTGCCGATGGCGGGCAGGTGGTCCGCCATCTCCCTGATGCCGCCCCAGGTCCGATCGGAGCGGACGACCTCGTCGAAGCCGTGCTCGTCGATCTGCCCGCCGACGTGCATGAGGATGAGGTTGGTCGCCTCGACGGTGCGCCGGGCGTGCTCCTCCAGCAAGGCGGCCACGTCCTGCGCCATGCGCTCGTTGTCCTGGATGGATCTCCGGTAGTCCGACCAGGTCATGAACACCCACAGCGCGCCGCCCAGCAGCGAGACGACGAGCGCGAAGGCGACGACCACGGAACGCAGGCGCAGAATCATGCTTTCCCCATCGAGCCCGGCCGCATGCGATGGCCGGTTCCGAGCGAGGCATACTCGCTTCCCGCCGGGGGCGGGTGCAACAAAGTTTATAAGGGACGGCACCCCGGCGGCCTCTGGGCGTCCGGCGAAGCGGTCTTGTCCCGAGTGGGGAGCCTATATGACGTTGGGCCGCGCTGCGCTTGGCACCAACCTACGGGCGAACGCACGCTTCCGTAGGTTGGTGCCAAGCGCAACGCGGCCCAACGTCATGCACCCTTCGGATGGGCAGGCGCGGGAGGGCCGGAGCCCTCCCGCAAGCCCGTTATTGCAATTCGCGCACGTCGGCGAGCTTGCCCTTGATGGCAGCGGCGGCGGCCATCGCCGGGCTGACGAGGTGGGTGCGCCCGCCGCGGCCCTGGCGGCCCTCGAAGTTGCGGTTCGAGGTGGACGCGCAGCGCTCGCCCGGCGACAGCCGGTCGGCGTTCATCGCCAGACACATGGAACAGCCGGGCTCCCGCCACTCGAAGCCGGCTTCGGTGAAGACCTTGTCCAGGCCCTCCTCCTCCGCCTGATCCTTGACGAGGCCGGAGCCGGGCACGACCAGCGCGCGCACGCCGGCCGCGACCTTGCGGCCCTTGGCGACCTCGGCCGCCGCCCGCAGGTCCTCGATGCGGCCGTTGGTGCAGGAACCGATGAACACCGTGTCGACCGGAACGTCGGTCAGCGCCTGACCGGGCGTCAGGCCCATGTACTCCAGCGAGCGCTCGACGGCGGCGCGCTTGCCCGGATCGGCGACGTCGGCCGGGTTCGGCACGGTCGCTGTGATCGGCAGCACGTCTTCCGGCGAGGTGCCCCAGGTGACCTGCGGCACGATGTCGGCGGCGTTCAGCACGACGGTGGTGTCGTAGACAGCGCCTTCGTCCGAGGGCAACGTCTTCCAGTATTCGACCGCCTGTTCCCAGGCGCCGGCCTTGGGCGCCAGCGGGCGGCCCATGACGTACGCGAAGGTCTTCTCGTCCGGCGCGATCAGGCCGCCGCGGGCACCGCCTTCGATGGCCATGTTGCACACGGTCATGCGGCCTTCCATGGACAGGCCGCGGATCGCCTCGCCGGCGAACTCGATGACGTGGCCGGTGCCGCCGGCGGTGCCGATCTTGCCGATGATGGCCAGCACGATGTCCTTGGCGGTCACGCCCGGCGGCAGGGCGCCGTCGACGCGGACCAGCATGTTCTTGGCCGGCTTCTGCAGCAGCGTCTGGGTGGCCAGCACGTGCTCGACCTCGGACGTGCCGATGCCGAAGGCCAGCGCGCCGAAGGCGCCGTGCGTGGCGGTGTGGCTGTCGCCGCAGACGATGGTCGTACCCGGCAACGTGAAGCCCTGCTCCGGCCCCACGATGTGCACGATGCCCTGGCGGACGTCGTCCATCGGGAAGTAGCGGATGGCGAAATCGCGCGCGTTGGTGTCGAGCGTCTCGACCTGGATGCGGCTTTCCTCTTCGACGATGCCCTTGGAGCGGTCGGTGGTCGGCACGTTGTGGTCGGGCACGGCCAGCGTCTGCTCCGGACGGCGCACCTTGCGGCCGGCCGTGCGCAGCCCCTCGAACGCCTGCGGGCTGGTCACTTCATGGACCAGATGACGGTCGATGTAGAGGATGCAGGTACCGTCTTCCTGGCGGTGGACGACGTGGCTGTCCCAGATCTTGTCGAACAGGGTGCGCGGCTTGGACATCTCGGCTTCTCTCTCCCGGCGGCGGCCCGCACGGACGGGGGTGTGCGGCCCGAGGGCGGCACAATAGCCATATGGCGCACCCGCGACAAGCGGGCGTTCGCGACACGCTGCCCCGCTGAAAACGGCCGGCGGTTGTGCTAGCGTCCCGGCGCAGAGTGAGGATGGGAGTGAAGCGTTGAGCGACGCGCAGACGAAATGCCCGCGGTGCGATCTGGTCTACCCGGCGGCCGAGCCCGCCTGCCCGCGCTGCCGGCGCATCCGCCAGACCAACATCGCCATCGCCGCGACGATGATCATGCTGGTCCTTCTGGCCGTCGTCGGCTGGATCGGCATGCAGTTCCTGTTCATGTGACATGGCCGGGGGGTTGCGCTACCATCGCGGTAGTCTTCGGCGGAGTCGGCGCATGGACAAGAGCGAACTCATCCTGGCGGCCATCGAACAGATGGGGCGGAGCATCAGCGCCGAGTTCGCCGATATCCGGGCGAAGATGGCGGCCAAGGACGACCTCAAGGATCTGCGCGTGGAGTTGAAGGAAGACCTCAAGGATCTGCGCATCGAGCTGAAGGAAGACCTCGGGCAGGTCGAGCGCCGCCTGAAGAGTGATATCGAGACGGTTGACAACCATTCCGAGGGTCGATTCAACTCGATCGTCACGTCGCTGATCCAGCTCTCGAAGCTGGAGGGCCGGATCGAGGAGCAGTCGAAGATCCTCCAGCTTGCCCTGGCCGGCCGCATGCAGCGCCCGCCGGCCGCGGAATAGCGCTCATCCCGCCGTCTGCGCCGCCACCACCGTGCCATCCCGCAGCATCACCATGCGGTCGAAGCGGTTGAAGATCTTCTCGTCGTGGGTGACGACCAGGATCGCCGCGCGCTGTTCCACCGCCACTTGGCGCAGCAGGTCCAGCACGATGCCGGCGCGTTCCGAATCCAGCGCCGCCGTCGGCTCGTCGGCCAGGATGATGCGCGGCCGGTTGGCCAGCGCGCGGGCGATGGCGACGCGTTGCGCCTCGCCGCCCGACAACTTGGCCGGGTAGGCGTCGAAGCGGTGCCCGACTTGCAGATAGTTCAGCAGCTCGCGCGCCCGCGCGTTCGCCTTGCCCCGCGACGCCCCGGCGAGGTCGAGGACGACGGCGACGTTCTCGCCCGCCGTCAGGAACGGCAACAGGTTGTGGAACTGGAAGATGAAGCCCAGCTTCTCCAGCCGCAGCGCGCGCAGGTCGGGGCGCAGCCAGCGCCCCTCGTCGAAGACCACCTCGCCGTCCAGCACCATGCGCCCGCGCGTCGGCTCGACGATGCAGCCCACGAGGTTCAGCAGCGTCGTCTTGCCCGACCCGCTGGGGCCCAGCAGCCCGACCACCTCGCCGGGGTAGACGGCGAGGTCGGTGTCCTTCAGCGCGTGCACGGCGGCGTCGCCGCTGCCGTAGGTCTTCGCCACGCCCCGCAATTCCACGAGAGGATGATCCATGCTCAGCCCCCCAGCGCGGTGGCCGGATCGACCTTGAGGGCGAGGCGCACGCCCAGGCCGCTGGCGACGATGCACACGACCAGCACCACCAGCCCCAGCAGCGCCGCGTCCTCCGGCAGCAGCAGGACGCGGCGCGGGAAGTTGTCCTTGACCAGCAGGATCAGCAGCGCGCCCATGCCCCAGCCGATCACCCCCATGGCCAGCGCCTGCTGCACGATCAGCCCGACGATGGTGCCGTCGCGCGCGCCGATGAGCTTCAGCGTGGCGATCTCCTTCACCTTGTCCATGGTCAGCGTGTAGAGGATCAGCGCGATCACCACCGCCGACACGGTCATCAGGATGGTGGTGAACAGGCCGATCTGCCGGCGCGCCTTCTCCACCACCGACTGGAGCAGCAGCGTCTCCTGCCCGTCCTGCGTGATGGCGGCGAGGTGCTTCCAGCGCAGGACCTCGGCCGCCACGCGCTCCACCGGCACGCCGGGCAGCACGCGGGCGACCACGGCGTTGACGGTGTCGGTGTTGGCGGGCTTCGCCCCGCGCGCCTGCTCGCGCCGCGCCGCCGAGGGGTCGAGCTGGAATTGCAGGCGCTGGCTGTCGAGCAGCGTCAGGTACACCACCGGGTCGCCGCCGGACGCCACCTGGTTGCGGGTCAACCCGACCACGGTGTAGTCGTCGCGGCCCAGCCGGACCCGCTCGCCCAGGTCCAGGCCGCTGCGGGCGTCGGCGATCAACTCGTAATGGCCGCGCGTGATCGGCCGCCCGGCGTCGAGGCGCACCGGCCCGCCCGGCCGCCCCGGCTCGAACCCCACCACATACAGGCGCAGCGCCCGGCCGCGATGCTCGGTCTCGGCCGTCTGGAAGGTCATCGAACCGGCGTCGGCGACGCCGTGCAGGCGCGCCGCCATCTCGCGCACGTCGCCGGGGATGCGCGACGCCTCGGCGAACGGGCCACGGGTGCCGGACTGCACGATCCACAGGTCGGCCGCCGGGGCGCGCACCAGCGTCAACGCGTCGTCCACCAGCCCCCGGTAGATGCCGATCATCGATAGCACCACGCCCAGCAGCAGGCTGAGCCCCAGGCAGGTCAGCAGGAAGCGGCCGAGGTTGTGCCGCACGTCGCGCAGCGCGAGGTTCATGGCAGCACCTCCGCCACCCGCCCCACGCGCGCGCCGGGGACCGGCGCAGTGACCACGCGCGCGCCGTCCGGCAACCCGCCGGTGACCTCCAGCCGGCCGTCCAGCGTGCGGTGGCCGAAGGCGAGGGCGCGCCGGCTTAGCCGGCCATCCTCCACCGTCCACACCGTGCCGCCGCGTCCGTCGAAGCCCTCCACCGCCGTCTGCGGCACCAGCAGCGCCTGATCCAGCGTGGCGACGGCGATGGTCGCCTCGACCTGTTCGGCCAGAAAGACGCGCGGCGGGCACACCTCGCACTTCAGATAGACCTTGCGCTCCTCGGTGACGCGGTCGCTTTCCAGCTCGATGCGGACGATGCGCGCCTGGAAGCTCTTGCCCGGCAGCGAGCGCAGCCGCACGGTGGCCGCCTGCCCCTCGCTCAAGGCCCCGGCGGATGCCTCGTCGACGTGCACCAGCGCCCAGATGGTGGCGGGGTCGACCAGGGTGAACAGCGGTTCGCCGGGGTTGACGGCGGCGCCCAGTTCCTTGTGGCGGGCGACGACCAGCGCGTCGAAGGGGGCCGTCAGGGTGTAGCGTTCCAGCCGCGCCGCCTCGTACTGCAGCCGCGCCTCGGCGTCCGCCGCCGCCGCGTCGGCGACGGCGCGGTCGGCGCGGGCGACCTCCAGCTCGGCTTCCGCCACCTTGCGGTCGGCGGCGGCGTCCTGCGCCGCCTCCACCGACACGCTGCCCTTGCCCAGCAGGGCCTGGCGCCGCTCGTCGGTCTGCCGGCGCTTGGCGAGCAGCGCTTCCGCGCGGACGATGGCGGCCTGCGCCTTCTCGCGGTTGGCGCGCGCCTGCCCGATGGCGGCCTTGGCCTCGGCGACGCGGGCCGCCTGCTGGCTGGTGTCGATGCGGGCGAGCACGGTGCCCCGGGCGACGCGGTCGCCGTGGTCGACCGCCAGTTCGCTCAGCGTGCCGGCGACCTCCAGCCCGATGGCCGAGCGGATGCGCGCCTCCACCGTGCCCAGGCCGTAGACCTCGATCGGCACGGCGCGTTCCGGCGCCGCCACGCTGACGGCCAGCGGCCGCAGGCGCGCCATGTAGACGCCGCCGCCGGCCAGGGCGGCGAGAACGACGGCGGCGAGGCCGATCCGGAACAGACGTTTCATGGCTGGTGTCCCCCCGCAAGTATGCCGCGCAGCAGGACGGCGACAAGGCGTTTCCCCTCGGCCTGCAGGTCGAAGTCGCGGCCGGCCAGCGACCAGCGCACGATCAGCCCCTGCATCATGGCCAGCACGACGAAGGCGGCGTCGTGCGGGTCGAGGTCGGCGCGGAAGCTGCCGTCGGCGCGCCCCGCCTCCGCCGTCCCGGCGAGGTGGGCGACGAAGCGCCGCATCAGCCCCAGGAAGGCGGCGCGCAGCGCCGGATTGGC
>DASWVP010000657.1:0-2278 GCA_036401175.1 Azospirillum sp.
CCTCGGCCTCCTTCGGACCCAGGTTGGCCACTTCGGCCAGCTTGTTGCCGTTGCTGGGGTCGTGCACCTCGAAGCGCGCGCCGCCCTTGATCCACTCGCCGTTGATCAGGGCGTCGGTTTTCAGGAGGGTGGGGTCCTTGAGGAGGGAGAGGGGGGAAGTCTTCATGTCCATGGCGCGGATCTCCGGGGCTGCGAAAGAAGGTGCCGGGCGGGAAGGCCCGGTCAGCCATCGAGCATAGCAACTTGCGCCATCCCTGCCGGCAGTCGGGAACGGCCGAAAACCTATAATGAAAAGTTCCGCTGAATCAAGCATTTGCGCGCGTTTTCGCCGCCCGGCCGCGCGCTGTCCGAAGCCCCCCATGAGCACTCCGAAATTCACCGTCGCCGACATCCGCAAGACCTTCCTGGATTTCTTCGCGTCCAAGGGCCACACCGTGGTCGCCTCGAGCCCGCTGGTGCCAGGCAACGACCCCACGCTGATGTTCACCAACTCGGGGATGGTGCAGTTCAAGGACGTGTTCCTGGGCACCGACAAGCGGCCCTACGTGCGGGCGGCTTCCGTGCAGGCCTGCCTGCGCGCCGGCGGCAAGCACAACGACCTGGAGAACGTGGGCTACACGGCGCGGCACCACACCTTCTTCGAGATGCTGGGCAACTGGAGCTTCGGCGACTACTTCAAGCGCGACTCGCTCAAGTGGGGCTGGGAACTGCTCACGCAGGTCTACAAGCTGCCCGCGGAACGTCTCTGGGCGACGGTCTACATCGACGATGACGAGGCCTACGACATCTGGACGAAGGAGATCGGCCTGCCGCCCGAGCGCGTGGTGCGCATCGGCGACAACAAGGGCGCCAAGTACGCCTCCGACAACTTCTGGATGATGGCCGACACGGGTCCCTGCGGTCCGTGCTCCGAGATCTTCTACGACCACGGCCCCCACATTCCCGGCGGCCCGCCCGGCAGCCCCGACGAGGACGGCGACCGCTACATCGAGATCTGGAACCACGTGTTCATGCAGTTCGACATGCAGCCGGACGGCAGCGTGAAGAAGCTCCCAGCGCCCTGCGTCGACACCGGCATGGGCCTGGAGCGCCTCGCCGCCATCCTGCAGCACGTCCACAGCAACTACGAGATCGACATCTTCGACCGGCTGATCAAGGCGGCCGCGCGCGAGACCGGCGTCGCCGACCTCGCGAATCCGTCGCTGAAGGTGATCGCCGACCACATCCGCGCCACCGCCTTCCTGGTGTCCGACGGGGTCATCCCGTCCAACGAAGGGCGCGGCTACGTGCAGCGCCGCATCGTCCGCCGCGCCATCCGGCACGGCTACAAGCTGGGCCGCAAGACGCCGTTCTTCCACAAGCTGGTGCCGGAGCTGGCCGCGCTGATGGGCGATGCCTATCCCAACCTGCGCGACAACCAGCAGCGCGTGATGGACGTGCTCAAGGCCGAAGAGGAGCGCTTCTACGAGACGCTGGAAAACGGCATGGAGATCCTCGACGCCGCGCTGGCCGGCGGCAAGCAGGTGCTGCCGGGCGAGGTGGCCTTCAAGCTGCACGACACCTACGGCTTCCCGCTGGACCTCACCAACGACGTCTGCCGCGAACGCGGCGTCACGGTGGACGAGGCCGGCTTCACGGCGGCGATGGACAAGCAGAAGGCGCAGGCGCGGGCCGCCGGCAAGTTCAAGATGGACCGCGGCCTGGAGTACACCGGATCGGGCAACGTCTTCACCGGCTACGAGAAGCTGGAGGAGCAGGCCAGGGTGGTCGCGCTCTATGCCGAAGGCACGCCGGTGGAACAACTGGAAGCCGGCCAGCTCGGCGTCGTCGTGCTGGACACGACGCCGTTCTACGCCGAGTCGGGCGGCCAGGTCGGCGACCATGGCGCGATCGAAACCGGCCGCGCGAAGTTCGAAGTGGCCGACACCCAGAAGGTCAAGGCCGACGTGTTCGGCCACCACGGCATGCTCACGGCCGGCGTGCTGAAGGTCGGCGACGCCGTCACGGCCAAGGTCGACATGGCCAAGCGTCATGCCACCATGCGCAACCACAGCGTCACGCACCTGATGCACAAGGCCTTGCGCGAGGTGCTGGGCGGCCACGTGCAGCAGAAGGGCTCCCTGGTCGACGCGGACAAGACCCGCTTCGACTTCACGCACAACGCGCCGGTCAGCCCGGAACAGGTCCGCGAGATCGAGGCCCGCGTCAACGCCGAGATCCTGATGAACCAGCCGACGCAGGCGCGGGTGATGGACATCGAATCGGCCAAGGCGACCGG
>DASWVP010000658.1:0-2414 GCA_036401175.1 Azospirillum sp.
GCGACATGTTCGCGGAGGTTGTCATGCCCGCCGTCATGGACGCGGAGCAACGCCGGAAACTGGAAGACGCTTTGCTTCGCAAGGCCGAGGCGCTGTTGCGCCAGCTCCGCCAAGCGGCCGAAACCGGTGACCCGGCCAGCGTCGACGCCCAGGCGGCTGTCATGACGGAGATGCTGAAGGCGCGTGAATTCCCCACCCAGCGCGCCACCGAGTTCCGCGAATCCACCAAGACGATCCAGCGCAGCGCCTATCAGCTCAGCGTCGACACGCTGATCGGGCAGGCGGAACGGCGCGGCCACGCCGGCGACGACAAGGGCCGCAACGAACTGATCACCAAGGCCAAGGAGCATTACGCCAAGGCCGTGCGCTTCGGCGCCGACGAGGAGTTCCGCAGCGCCGTCGAACGGCGCGTGCAGGCGGCGCTGATGACCAGCAAGGACGGCATCGACGACCGCACCAAGCAGGCCGCTGCGCGCAAGCTGGAACAGCACGACACCGGCGCCAAGGCCCCCGGCGGCATCGAGCGGCGGCGCTGCATCCGCTATATGGACCCGGTCATGACGGTGGAACTGGGCGGCAAGCACTATCAGACCGTCAACTGGTCGATCCGCGGCCTGATGCTGGAATCCTACCGGGGCGAGCTGAGCCTGTCGCCCGGCGACCGCGTCAAGCTGGACATCCACTGCGCCGAGGTCGCCGACGACCCCGGCACCGGCGGCCGGCAGGTCGCCCACGTCGTGCGCATCGACGAGGAACGCGGCGCGATCGCGCTCGACTTCCCGGAGATGAGCACGGTCATCCTCGACCTCGTGCACCGCATGAAGGAAGCCGGCATCAAGCCCGAACCGGAGCGGTGATACGGACGGTGCCCGGCGCTTCCGGGACACAGCAAAAATACATTTGAATTCACCTATTTCAAATGGGCAATGCGCGACGCGCGGCCACCCGCCGGCGCCCCTTCACATTTCAGCTCACACATTTGCAATACACGCCTATAGCTATATTCATATGGATTCGTTCCCAGACTTCCCCTATGAGTCGAATATTGGAGCCGGCCAAAAAGACTCCCTTTCAATCCTGATCCGTGGGGAAGATTTTGCAATGCGCGACTCCGTTTGGAAAGACGTGACCCACACCGCGACCGGCCTTCGCGGGCAGCACCGGCCATCGCCGATCTATCGCGAATATTTCATGGACCTGCTGACCTTCGACGGTCACGCCGCCCGCACCGACGCCCCCGCCGCCCCGGTGACGGCGCCGCCCACCGCCGACAGCGCGGACGGCAAGGGATAAGCGTCAACGCGCGGCGCGGATTTCCGACAGGAAGCGGTCGACCGCGCTGCCCAGCGTGGCGGCCTCGCGCGCCACGCTGGCGGAGACGCTCAGCACCTCCTGCGCCTCGTTGCGCACCGTGCCGGCGGCGCCGGAAACGTCGCAGACGTGGTTGGAGGCCTGCTGCGTGCCGGCGGCGACGCGGTTGGAGCTGCCGACGATCGCCTCGGTGATGGTCGACTGCTCGGCCACCGCGGCGGCGATGGCCGAGGCGTTGCCCTCGATGCGCTGGATGCTGGCCGCCATCATCTCGACGACGACGGCGGTCTGCTGGCTGGCGGCCTGGGTGGCGGCGACCTGCCGGGCGATCTCGGCGGTGGCCTGCGCGGTCTGCCCGGCCAGCGCCTTGACCTCGCTGGCGACCACCGCGAAACCACGGCCGGCCTCCCCGGCGCGCGCCGCCTCGATGGTGGCGTTCAGCGCCAGCAGGTTGGTCTGGCTGGCGATCTCGTTGATCAGCGTGACGACGACGCCGATCTGGTCGGCGGCGGTGGACAGCTCGGACACCGCCGCCTTCACCTGCTCGGCCCCGGCGGCGGTCTCGCCGATGATGCGCGCCGACTCGGTGGTGCGCTTGCTGATCTCGCCGATCGAGGTGGAAATCTCCGACGTGGCGGTGGCCACGTGCTGCACGCCGGCCGATGTTTCGGCCGTGGCCTCCAGCGCGGCGCCGGCCCGCTCGCTGGTGTGGGCGGCAAGGCCGGTCAGCGTCTCGGCGCGGCCGTGCATGGCCGTCGCCGCGTCGCCCAGCATGGTGACGCTGGCCAGCACGTCGCGCTCGAACTGGGCGGCGATCTCCATCATGCTCTCGCGCCGGGCGCGGGCGGCGCGCGCCCGCTCCGCCTCGACGTGGTGGCGCGCCTCCTCCACCGACCGGGCGTTGGCGATGAAGACGTCCAGCGCCCCGGCCATGACGGCGATCTCGTCGTTGCCGGCGTGCGCGACATCCACGGACAGGTCGCCGGCCGCCACCCGCTGCATGGCCCGCGCCAGCCGCTCCAGCCGGGCGACGATGCCGCGGCCGACGTACAGCCAGACGATCAGCACCGACAGCAGCACGCCGGCCCCGGCCAGCAGCATCT
>DASWVP010000659.1:0-20621 GCA_036401175.1 Azospirillum sp.
GAAGGATTCCAGCTGGACGGTCGTCATCCGCCCGGCGACGCGGACCTTGCGCCGGATGGTCACCCACCCCTCGCCGCTCATGCCATCACCCGCGCGGCGTAGGCCATGAGATCGCCCTCCGGCATGAACAGCCCCAGCTCCAGATCCGGGTCGCCGGCCCGGGCGACGCCGCCGCGCAGCGCCGGGTGCACGGCGTCGGGCAGCTCGAAGCGCATCGGCACCATCCGCTTGTCGGCCATGAACGGCAGCGCCTCGCCGGTGGCCGTGTCGCCCAGGCGTTCCCACAGCTTGACCGTCTCCTCGATGGCGAGCGAGGTCACCACCTTGTAGCCCTTGCCCGCGCACAGGGCGAAGGCCGCCTTGGCGAGGGTGCGGAACACCACCATGGAGCGGAATTCCGGGCGCACCGAGAGCTTCTCGAAGCGCGCCTGGTCGGGCAGCCAGCGGATGCGCATGGTGCCCGCGGGCTCGTCGCCGACCCACACCAGGAGGTTCGAGCCGCAGTCTTCGTTGTCGTCGAAATGCCGGTTGTACCGGGCGCCGTCCGCGGCCAGCCAAACGATGCCGCGAATGACCCGGCAGCGGACCTCGTCGTCCAGCCCCCGGGCAACAGTGACGCGCACCGGCAAGCCACGCCAACGGGCGACGGCCTCGCGGCCGACTGTCGATTGGCCGATTTCTATTCCACAACACCCGTCCGGCATTTCAACCTCCCGATCGCCTCTGCGGTATAATGGGGTATGCATTTTTCCCATACCCTGGTAGGCTTCGCGTTGCGGAGACGGGTTCTCAAATGTGAGAGGCGGCGCGGGGGGAGGGCCGATGGGGAGGCTGGACCTGGACCTGGACCTGGACCTGGACCTGGACCTGATTCGTGTGCTCATGGCGGCGGCCGACGGCGGCTCGTTCCAGCGTGCCGCGGCGATTCTGGGCGCCGATCACAACACGGTGGGCCGCAAGATCGCCGCCCTTGAGCAGCAGGCCGGCGTCCCGCTGTTCCAGCGCCGCTCGACCGGCGTTCACCCGACGGAGGCCGGACGGCGCCTGCTGGCGAGCGCCGAGCGCGTCTCCGTGGCGGTCGACGACTTCGATCGGGTGCTGGCCGGGCTGCGCCATGGCGGTTCGCCGGTGACGGCGGCGGTGCCGGAGGGAATCGGCTCGTACCTCCTGGTGCCGCAGGCGTCGGGCGGCCACGCGGGCGACACGCCGCTGCTGCGCATCCCGCCGGGCTCGCTGCCGCGCATGGTGTTCCTGCCGGGCGACCAGAAGGCCGACATCGCGATCACCCTGGTGGCGCCCGGCGCCGACGTGCCATGCGGCGCCGACTTCCACGTGCGCAAGCTCGGCATGATGCGCTTCAAGCCGGTGGCGTCGCGCTCCTATCTGCAGGGCAACGGGGCGCCGGGAACGGTGGCGGAACTGGTGCGCCACCCGCTGCTCTCCCACCTGATCTACGACGTGCACCCGGCGTTCCGCCTCTACGCGGACATGGCGCACAGCGCACCCGGCGGGCCGGTGATGACGCTCTCCGCCTCGTCGGCGCTGCACCGCGCGGTGATCGCCGACGCCGGCATCGGGCTGCTGCCGGATTTCTCAAGCCTGCTCGACGGCAACGTCGTGGTTCTGCCCTTCGAGGAGCGGATCGCCGTCGACATGTGGCTGGTCGCCCACCCCGACACGCTGCGCCTGCCCTCGGTGCGCCAGGCCTACGACGGCATCGCCGCGGCCTTCCAGGGCTCGGCCTACTTCCGGGGCGATTAGGCGCGCGCCGTGGAGCGCCGGGCGCGGCGGCGTTCCTTGTTGTCCGTCTCCTCCCGCCACCATCCCTGCACGGCGTTGAGCGCCATCGGCATGGCCTTGCGGGCCGTCGCCTCGACCACCGGGCTGGCGCAGGCGATGGCGCGCCAGTAGGCGATGACGAAGACGCGCAGGGCGGCGGTGAGGTTGGCGTCGCCGGAGAGATCGTGGACGCGCAGGATCAAGGCCCGCTTGGTGCTGCCCTCCGCCTTGGCAATATCATCCAAGGCGTTCCAGAACTCGGTTTCCAGTGAAACTGAGGTTTTGGAGTGCCCGATGAGAACGGTGTGAGGTTTCGGCATCCGGGCCTAGCTCCCTGGAACTGTTATCACGGCCACGGATGGCTGGTGTGTTTCACGGTGTTTTGCCGCACCGCGGAAAACCCACCCGTATCCGGTTAGTGCCGCCAACTTTCTGCCCTCAATATTCTTCAAATATCTTAGCTTCACTCTTGCGCGAAGGTAAGACGTTTGTGTGCGAAAAGGAAATCTGTCCGCGGGTTGCGTGCCGTCCCGGCGGTGTCCGACCAAGGGAATACACCGAAAAGGGGCGAGGGGAGGAGCGCGCAAGCGGGAAGGCCGGTTTGACGTTTCCGCCGCGGGCGGCGTTTGTGCCGGCCACCCGCCCGCGCCGGGGGCGGGCATCGCGGCGGCGTTGCGGCGCATGGCCGACGAGGCCCTGATCCGCCTGAGCCCGCCGGCGCCGGATGCCGGTCGCCTTTACCGCTCCGCCGCCATCATCCTCGCGCGCCGCGGCGCCGTGCGTCGCCGGATCGCCGGCGAACCGCCGGCGCCGACCGTGCCAAACTCCTGCTCCACCCATCGCGTCGCTTGCGCCTTCGTAATGCCGTCCATTCCTGTCTCCACCGCCGGGCGAAGGCTGAGGGCTACCCGCCGGGGTTTGGCCGCGGCCCCTCGGCGGGCCGCAGCCAGTCCTCCGGCCGCATCAGGATCAGCTCGTAGAGCGCCTGTCCGGCGGCCAGATCCTCGCCCGGCCGCCACGGCCCCGGCCCACCCATGGCCTCCCGCGCCGCCACGGCGAAATCCCGCAGATCCATGGTGCGGCAGGCGATGTCGCGCACCCGCCTGAGGCGCAGCGGGGTGCAGTCCTGGGCCAGGCGGTCCTTGAAGCGCTGGACGATGGCGGCGCCGCGGCTGGACGGCGGCGGCGCCAGGGCGGCCAGCGCGGCGTCGAGCCGGCCGCTGCCGCTGGCCGTGCAGGGGCCCGACGCCGGGCGCCAATAGGCCAGGGCGAACAGGGCGAGCGCCTCATCGAGACCGACGGCGGGGCGGCGCGCGTCGATGCGCCGGGTGAGGGCGTGGATGGACATCCGCTCGCGCCGGCAGATGCCGTCGAGGACGTCCCACACGCCGGCCTCCAGGCTGATCTGGACGACGCGGCCGATGCCGATCAGCTCGCGCGTCTGCGGCGTCCACCCCGGCACGCTCATGTCGCCCTCCACCCCGGCCCTCGCCATCAAGCGGCCTGCCGGTCGGTCGCCTTGCGCCGGCTCGCCGCCGGCAGGCAGTCGAGGATGGTTTCCCCCAGCGCCACGTCGTTCAAGCTGCCGTCGAGCAGTTCGCCCGCCACCTGCTCCAGGCGCGGCAGGATGGAGTCGGCGCCGGGCAGGCGCTGGGCCTTGCTCCAGAAGGTGTCGGCCTTGACGCGCGCCACCTCGTTCCTCTCGCGCTCCAGCGCGGCGTACAACTCGGTGAGGCGCTGCGCGACGGCGTCCTGGCCGGGGCGCCCCTGCTCGGCCCGCGACACCGTTGGTTGATCGGTGTCCAGCATCGCCGCCACCCGCTTCTGCGTCAGGCCGAGCGCAACACGGCGGCGTGCCAGATGTGTATTCCCAACAATCGTCTCGCTCATAAACTGCACCGTATCATGTTACGGTTATTGCGATGGACGCCGTATCATGATACGGTGTCATTGTTTTGCTTGCGCTATTCTAACGAATGCAGTTGCGCGCCGCCAGTATCAAAGTAACTCGCGGGCGCTCGACAGTGCCGATCCCGCAGATGATCCGGTTCGTGAACTCATCACACTGGAGTATGCAGGCGGCTGCGGGCCGAGATGCTCAAGGCCAGTCGGGCTCGCGGCGGCCGCCGAGAGCACACGATGACGTTCGGGCTGCCAGTTCGTTGACGCACCGCCAGTCCGGCCGTGCGTGGGTGGGGCAGGGGGGCGCACTCCGGCTCCCGCGGAAGGGCGGCGGTCACGCCCGGACGACCGGGATGTCCTCCAGGCAGGTCGTGTAGCTGGGCGATCGGTTCTCCTGCCGCATCCGCCACCCCGTCCGCGCGATCACCGTGGCCGGCGCCAGCGTGTTGCGCCCCATCCGGCTGTTGATGGCGTCCATGGCCGCCATGAGCCGGCCGGAGCGCTCCCGGTTGGAAGAGGATCAGCAGTCGAGTCTGTTCTAATTCATCCAGGGAGAGCCGTCGAAGGCCGCGCAGACCGCATCCCAGGTGCGCCTGACCGTCGACAGGCTCAGCGCCTCCGGCAGCGCCGCGGCCCACATCTCGACGACGGCCGGTTCACCGATCGGCAGTACCACCACGGAGCGGTCGATCACCTCCGAGAAGTCCGGCAGCAGCGTGACGCCGGCGCCCGTGAGGAGCGTGCGGTGCAGCGCCGACGATGTTCCGGCGGTGAACAGCCGACGAGCGCTGCCGAGCGCGACGTCGTTCCACTGCCGGAAGCTGGGCAAGGCGCCATAGGCCGCGTGCTGGAGCAGCGGGTAGCGGGCCAGATCGGTGAAACTCGCCGGGGTGTCGTGCTCTTCCAGGAAGGCGCGGGCCGCCACCGGCCGGAATCGCAGATTGCCCAGCTTGCGCACCCGGTACTCCGTGGGGCGCGGCACGTCGGCGCCAGGGGCCACGTGGATGATCTCGATGTCGGCGCGGCTGTCGGGTGGCAGGATGTCCAGCGGCGGAAGAACGCCGTATGGGATCGCCGCGAGGGGGGTCGGCACGTGGGACAGGCCTGCCGCCTGCGGCCCGAGCAGGTAGGAGGCAACGCCCTCCGGAGCCGAGATGGAGACGGGCCCCTTGGCTGCGGCGAGACCTTGTAGCACGCGGCCGAAGGTGGACGTGGCGGCGGCAATGCTTTCCGCCGCATCGACGAGTTGCCGTCCGGCAGAGGTCAACTCGATGCCGGAGGGGCGACGAATGACCAGCGGCACGCCTGCGGTCGCTTCCAGCTCTCCGATGCGTCGTATCAGGGTATGCCGGCTCAGGCCGACCACGGTAGCAGCCCTGGATATGCTGCCGTCGTTTGCAAGCGCTAGAAGAATGCGCACCAAGGTCATGTCTGGATGGATCATCGGCGCAACACCCCTTGTCGCATTGGCGGGACTACCGAAGTATGTCGTGATGTCATACCACCGTAAACATATTTTGCATCGGAGAGACCCCTATGCCGGACGGTGGAAGCGTTGAGACTCTATCCGAAGTTGGTCAGCCACTGGCATCATCAGTCGCAGGTAGCGTCGATGACATTCGGGTGGTTGTGGCCAGCAGCACCGACGACCTGATGCGTTGCATGGTCGTGCGTGGCGCCGTTTGGCTCGGCGAAGACGAGGCGAAGGACCACACGCCCTACAGCGCTTTGTTCGACGCCAACGACATCTCCGGTTCTACGCACCTCCTGGTGTACGTGGGAGACGAGCCGGCCGGCACGATGCGGATGCGCTGGCATCCCGGCTTCGTGCGCTTCGAGCGGCTGGCCGTTCGCACGCGCTTCCGCAGCTTCCGGCTGTTCCGTCGCCTCGCCCGGTTCGCCTTTGACTTGGCTGCTGCCCGCGGTTTCAGGCACGCGAACGCCCTTGCCCGCTTGGGAACCGAGAAGCAGTGGCAGTTCCTGGGGGCGCGCGCGGTCGGCCCTCTCATGAAGTTCCATGGCGAGCAGGCCTACCCGATGGTGTTCGACCTGCCGGGCGCTCCGCATCCGGCTCTTGTCGACGGGCTGGCCGGCGCCGGGCGCCTCGAGTTCGAGGAGGCCATGGGCTGTTCCGACATGAAGCTGATGGGTGCGGCATGACGGCGACGGACGGCGATGCGTTGGCGCTCCGGCAGCGCGCGATCTTCCTCACCCGCGGCCGGACAACGGCGCGGCTGGAGGACATGGTGTGGGATTCCTTCTGCGAGATGTGCGACCGCATCGGCACCCCGCGCAGCACGGTCGCCGATCTGATCGATTCCCAGCGCAGCGCCAGCTTCAACCTGTCGTCGGCGATGCGCGTGGCGGTGCTGGCCTACTGGCACAGCTCAGCCAAAAATCGGCGCGCGTCGGAAGCGGCCCACCTGCAAGCCGCGCTGGCGGCCGTCACGGCGGAAGCCGATCGGACGCCAGCCCCCAAGGGGCGGCCACGAAAGGCGCACTAAACGCGCCCATTGGCCTGTGGTGGCTGCACCGTCTCAGTGCACCTCCGTTTCCGAACCCACCCGGCAACCGGGCCGGCCGACAGGCCCAGGCGCGCCAACGTGTCTTAGATGACGGCGCGTTGGCGCGTTGCACAATCCACCCCTGCATACGGCAATTTGCAATGCGGGGGCGGCAGGCTGCTGGGCTACGCCAGGGTTTCGACGGACGATCAGAAGCTCGATCTTCAGCTTGCCGCCCTGACGGCAGCCGGCGTGGACGCTGAGCAGATCCGCACGGACCAGATGTCGGGCAGCACCACCGCCCGGCCGGGATTGATGGCGGTGATCAAGGCGGCCCGCGAGGGAGACGTGATCGTGGTCTGGCGCCTCGACAGGCTGGGCCGCTCGATCCGGGACCTGCTGAACCTGATCGACCAGCTCCGGGAGCGTGGCGTGGGGCTGCGGTCGCTGACGGAAGCTCTCGACACAGAGACGGCCACCGGCCGGCTGGTGCTGCACGTGCTGGCCGCCATCGGCGAGTTCGAGCGGGCGCTGATCCGGGAGCGCACCACGGCGGGGCTGGCTGCGGCCCGCGCCAAAAGCCGCATTGGCGGCGCCCGGAAGAAGCTCAGCCCGGCGCAGGTCGCCATGGCGAAGGCCCTGCTGCGCAACGACGACACCATGTCGCTGGCGGAGGTTGCCGGCCAGTTCGGCGTCAGCAAGGCGACGCTGCTGCGCTACATCCCCGGCGGGCGGGCGGGCTCACCGATCCAGATCCGACGTGACGAACTGGACCCCCCGGCCCCGGCTCATGAAGGAATATGCCCACGTATGCGCGCAGCAGGTGCGATCCCGCCTTGCGATTCGCCTTTTGAGCATTCAAACTTCCCTACGCGAACCGGATCCGATAAGCCCTTGAGGAGCGCTCCCTTGGTATCGAGTACGCATTTCTGGATCGGTGCGGTCGCGGTTGGCGTCTTCGCATTCGCTGCTGCCAACCTACCATTCGGTCAAGCAGCCCTTGCCGGTATCCTCGGCGGCATCGGCTTGGCCGTTTGGGAGGGCGCACGCCAAATACGAATGCATATCGAACGCGAAAGGCCCGAATAAAAGGAAATTCAGCTGTGTCTCATAGACAGACTTGCCCCACTTGCGGCTCCATCTACGAGGTGACAACAGAAAAATTGATCTTCCGCGACCAAGACAGTTTCGATTGCATAGTCTGCGGAACTGAATTGGACAGTTGGAGTTCCAGCCGCATCCCAAAGTTTAGACTGATTGAGCGCCACGAGAACCACAAAGCCTGACCCGCCTCAAGATCGGATATCTATGAACCGCCACATCAAGGAGAGATCAATGTCCTTTTTTGCACCCGCAACTATTATGATCCAGCGGCAGGGTGTTGGAGAGTGGGTTGAGGTTGAATTCAAGTATGTTTGTGCTGGCGACGTATGTTTGGATAAGGACACTGGAGCGCGGCTGAGAGCAGACCTCATTGTGCCACCTCCATTGCCTGGCGGCGGGTGGCAGATCATTTGGGAGCCCGAGTAACCCGCTGCTTGATCATGATCATCAACGAGGGACCTGCTCCATGGACATAACGCTCGACCTCCTCAGACCGGCAACTTGGCCGCAGGACCTTCTGTCGTTTCTTGACGCGCACCGCCAACTGTTTCAGGCGTGGGAGGAACGCTCCGGCACGGTCGGGGCAGCAGAGTACGACCGGGCACACGCCGGACTGCACAAAGTCCTTCAGCAGAACGTCATCGTCGGCTGGCACTGCACACGGCTCACCGACCGCGAGCGTGCGGCTGTCGTTCGCGACGGCATGAGCCTGCCGAATAGAGGCATGCTCCTCCGGCGGATTAACGACGCGGTATCTGACGGTCTCCTTGCCAACGGCATCGCCACCCGACTGAAGGCCGAACACGAAGCGGATGATCCGCATCGGGCGAACCGAATCTGGTTCTGCTTTTTCCCTCCCCGGCTAGCGGGGGACTTCGGCGTAGGTCGGTTGTTCCGCTCCTGGGGCGGAGAAGCTCTTTATGGCCTGCATGAAGACGACCCGGCCACCGGGCCGGCGTTGCGCAGGATTGGCCAACCATGCATCGTAGAAGCGGGCGTGCCTATCGCCAGCCTCCGGCCCCACAGCTTTTTGGTAGACAAGATCGTCCGGCGGTATCTCGTCCACCATGGCTTTCGAACTAGCGAACCGGTCGACCATGAAGACTGCGCGCTCCACCCCCTGCCCGCTGTTGCGGTGCGCCGGGTGATCGCGCTCGGCGATCCGGATTTCGTGACGCTGACCGGATGCAACACCTGGAGTGATGAATTCCGCCTCACCCCGACCAATGCCAGCAACGCCCAGATGGGGCGCGCATAGGAGCGATCAAGCTACATGCGAGTATATCCCATGCGCTGGTTCTATCGTCGAGCGGCATCGGCCTTCATCCTCGGCGCGGCGTTCAGCATAGTTGCGGCGCTGCCATTCATTGCGTGGCACGCCACGCACCTGTTTACTTCCGGTCTGGTCGAATATCCCTTCGCCAAAAGCTTTGAGTCGCTCACCGGGCTTTCAATCAGTGAGTTTGGCGCGATTGGCGCGATCATCGGGGCGATGACGGGCGGCAAGGTACTGACTACGACATTCGCTGTGGGCCATAGCTTACTGGCTGCCGCCAAGTGGTGCACCAAGAAGGCGAGTCGATAACGAGCGTGAGCTAGACCGTGGAAAAGCCCCTGTTCGTCCCGCTGATGACCGAGCATTTCGAGGCGTTCGCCGCCGGCACCAAGCCGGAGGAGTTCCGCCCCTATGGCGCCCAGTGGAACGAGCGGACGTGCCGGCCCGGTCGGCGGGTGACGCTCTCCCACGGCTACGGCAAGCACCGCCGGCTGCACGGCACCGTGACGGGCTTCCGCGTCGTCGGCGCCGACGCCCACCCGGCGCTGCCGGCGCTCTACCCCGGCCGTGACCAGTTCGCGGCCATCGCAATTCGCCTGGACGGCGCCGACGCGCCCCAGGCGCAAGAATGAGCCACCATGCGCCGTTACTTACTGGCCGGATGCGCCGCAATCGCGCTCGCTATCGGCCTTCACCGGGATGACGTGATCGCCTTTCACCCGAAACCGAAACGCTGAGGAGAACAATCATGGGTAAGCGCTACATTATTGCCGAGATCGCCGATGATGGCTTCGAGGCCCCGCTCGTGGCCGACACCCGGACCGACTGGAGCGAGGATGACCGCGCTCTCTTCCTTCGCGCCGTGTCCGCCATCCAAGATGGCTTCCGGGGAGCCCCGGAGGCGTTCGAGGAGGCCGTCCTGCGCGGCATGGTCGATGGCCGCGACGACGCCAACATCGTCATCCATTGCGCGGAAACGATGCTCAAGGCGATGGGCGTCACCGGTACGGTCATCATCAAGGATGGCTCCGACGACGAGGATGAGGATGGCTTCGCCACCAACATGCGGGACGACGATCTGCGCGCGTCCTTCGAGCACGACATGGAGAAATCTTGACGCCATGCGGTTCGCGCGGCGCCAGCATGATTGCTGAACTGCAACGCTAAGGAGGTTTCCCGCGACGCGCACCTGCCGGACGATGGTGGGTGAGCATCGAGACGGGAGCCCGGTAGTCCATTTGCGCCGATACGCAGGAACTCGCGGTGCGGTGTGCCCTGGTCTTCGTGGCCCTGCGCGTGCGGCGGCGGATGATCGAGCCCGACGAGCGGCCACGCCCTCCAGATATCATCGACGGCAGGCGCAGCGACAGCGCCTTGGTCGGCACGCTGGTCATGACGTCCTCTTTTGGGTGGGGCGCGCGGGGGCGGGCTCCCAGCCGTGGCAGGCCGGGTCCTTGCGGCGGATGTCGCTGCCGGGGCCGTGCGTCCACGCCGCCTGGGCGCGGCCGCACTTGGGGTAGGTCTTGTCGTGGTGGCGGACGGAGGTGTAATGGGCGCAGGTGCCGCAGGTCTCTCCCTCCGGCCCGCTGCCCGGCCGGCCGAAGTGGCCGCGCCGGCGGGGCACGGTGGCGTACAGCCGGCGCCGCTCCTCGGGCGTCAGCACGCCCTCGGGCAGCAGGTCGAACAGATCCTTCACAGACGGCCGCGGTCCTGCCGGATGCGGATCCACCTGGTCCTGGTCCGCCGTCACGACCGTGCCCCATCGGACCTATGGCGCCCCACGGCGGGGCTGGTGTCGCTCATGAGCCGTGCTCCGCCGCCGTTGCGTCATTCGCTCAGTCCGGCGAGATCGGCCACGAGGTCGAACAGCTCGTCGGCGTCGCCGTAGGCGGTGTCGAGGGCCGCCGCGGCCGCCTCGACGGCTTGGCCGCTGCCGGCGTGGCGGACGCTGTCCGGCAGCGTCGCGAACGCCACCCGCTCCTCGTCGCGGACCTCGCCGATGATGCCCTTGGCGGCGTCGAGCATCTCCACGGCCTTGGCCAGCCGCCGTCGGCGGTCCCGGGTCATGCCTGTCCCCCGGACCGTTCCCCCGCGCGCCGCCGCTCGCACGCCCAGCCAACGCACCGCTCGCCGTAGTGGGCGGCCCAGCCGAAGGGCGACACGCTCACCACCAGCAGGCCCCCGTTCGGCCAGTTCGGCCAGATGCCGCCGGTGTGCCGCAGCAGCAGGCCGCGGGCGATCAGCCGCTCGGCCGCCACCCGATTGCCGTCGGGCACCGCGAAGCGCTCGATCCCGAAGTGCAGGCGCGACAGCACCGCGCCGTTGAAGGTCCACCACTCCCGCGTCCCCAGCCCGAGCGGCCGGCGGCCGGGCGCGCCGTGTGCCCCCTCCATCGCGCCTTACTCCCCCGCGCCCTGGCCGCGCACCGCGCCCGCGCCCTGGTCTCCGTCGTCGCGCTTCCACGGGCCGTCGGTCTCCAGCGGGTGCGGCGCGCCGGCCCGCGCCAGCGCGCCTTCGAGCTGTTCCACCCGGCTGATCACCTCGGCCTGCGTCTGCGTCCAGTCGAACGCTTGCGGCCAGCGCGCGACGACGGCGAATGTGTAGTGCTGATGGATCCGCTCGGCCCGCCGGTCGTCGCCCAGCGCGTCCGCGCACAGGGCCAGGGCCAGCTGGGCCGGGCCGGACCCGGCGTAGCCCCAGCGGAAGCCGGTGGGGCTGTGGTTGCGGATGTCGAGGCGCGGGTCGAGCGGCGCCGGCATGCCGTCGTCGCCGATGACGTAGACGCACTGCCGCGCCGCGGTGTCGGTGCCCTGACGCACCCCGTGGTATTGGCGCATTGTAAACTCCCCTCGTCTGGTCAGGGCTCGGGGCGCTCCCGCCGAATGCCGGCCGCCACGCGCCGCTGGCGCGCCAGGGCCGCCGTGTGCGCCTTCGAGCGCCGATGCGCCGCGCGCGCCCAGGCGCTGCCGCTCCGCTCCACGTAACAAACCAAGCATTCACAGCGGCCGGGCGCCGTGCGGCGGAAGCCCTCTTCCGCCAGCCGCCCGTCGTCCTCACCCTTCCGCATGGTCCGTGGTCCCTCCGCGCCCCGCCGCCGCGTGGGCGATGCAAGGCGCGATGGTCATTATACGATGGTCGTCCAACGCGGCGCCAGCATCCGTCCGGGGTGCGCCAGAACTCCGAGCACCCCGAATTCTTCAGGCCCGAAGTGGTGGCGGGGCTGTTCCGGCGAGCGGTCTCCTTGTTCTTCACGCCCATGGGGAGAGCCGTGCCTGTCCGCGTATCGAGGGATCGGTCCCCGTGTCGCATGCGGCGGAGGGTGACTGTGGCGACTGACTATGTGTAGCGGATCGAGATCATCGGCGGGCGGACCCGAGATTCAGGTCGATTCCCGGACCGGATTTCCTGAGATGAAGGGGGGCGTCTGGCCCGGATTGTGTGAGATCGGGACCACGGTTGATGAGACGGACCCGAGATTATCCGCAGCGACCTGATTTCTCCGAGACCGTGCCTGGCGCCCTCCCGCTCAATGTTCTGATGCGGACGAGCCGTCGATGGCCATCGTCAGCCGCTGCATGGTCTGGTCGATTTCTTCAGGCGCAGTCGCCCGGCCGAGACTGAAGCGCACCGCGCCCTTGCCCACGTCCGGGGCAATGCCCATGGCTTCCAAGACCGCTGACAGCTTGGTGCTCCCGGCGTGGCAGGCCGATCCGGTGGACGCCGCCACGCCATTCAGCCGCGTCAGGAGATCGGCGCCGACCCAGCCGACGAACGAGACGTTGAGCGTGTTGGGCAGCCGATGTGCGGGGTGGCCGTTCAGGACGACGCGGTCGCCGAACCGCTCGCGCAGAGCCGTCCAGAAGCGGTCCCGCAGCCCGCGCACGGCGTCCATCGCCGACAGGTCGCGGGCGAGGACGCAGGCTTCGCCGAACCCGGCCGCCAGCAGCGCGCTCTCGGTGCCCGCCCGGCGCCCGCACTCGTGCCCGGCGCCGTGGACGAGCGGCTCCAGGTCCACGCCTCGACGAACGTACAGGGCGCCCACACCCTTGGGCGCGTAGATCTTGTGACCGGCCACCGTCAGCAGGTCGACGCCGAGTTCCGCCACGCGGGTCGGGATCTTGCCGACGGACTGGGCGGCATCGGTATGCAACAGGACGCCGCGTGCCTGCGTGATCCGGCTGATCTCCTCGATGGGCTGGACCGTTCCGACCTCGTTGTTCGCGTGCATGACGCTGACCAGGATGGTTCGCGGTGTGATCGCCTGCTCGACGGCCGCGGAATCGACGCGGCCGGTGCCGTCGACCGGCAGGATGGTGAGCTTGGCGCCGAGCGTCTCAAGGAAGCGCAGGGGCGCCAGGACGGCCGGATGTTCGACGGCGGTCGTGACGATGTGGTCGCCACGTTCGCGCAGGGCGAAGAACACGCCCTTGAGGGCCATGTTGTTCGCCTCGCTGCCACCGCTGGTGAACACCACCTCGTCCACAGCGCAGCCGAGCAGATCGGCCACCTGCCCGCGGGCGTGTTCCAGGGCCGCCTTCGCCGGGGAACCGGCCCAGTGTGGGCTGGAGGGGTTGCCGAAGGCATCCGCGATCAGCGGACGCATGACCGCGGCGACGCGGGGGGCCACCGGCGTGCTGGCGTTGTAATCGAGGTAGATGCGGTCAGGCATGCTGGTGACCTCCCAGGCCGCGACATGCAGAGGGCGTTTCATGCCCGGCCGTCGGCCGGAACAGGGTCCCCGAGGATGTCGTCATCGTCGGAGGTGGCCGCCTGCGCAGCACCAGCCTGCCGTTGGCGGCGCTCCCGTACGGCAAGCCACAGGATCGCGAGCAGCGTCAGGCCCAGCCAGGGCAGCATGGCAATGTTCATGGCCTGCCAGCCGAGCTGATCGAGGAGCGCCCCGGCGGCGAGCGAAGCCCCCAGCGCGACGGTAAAAATGATCAGGTCGTTCGCGGCCTGCGCGCGCCCCTTCTCCGCCGCCGCGTAGGTGCTGGTCAACAGCGTCGTTCCGCCGATGTAGAGGAAGTTCCAGCCGACGCCGAGCAGCGTGAGCGCCCCGGCGAAGGAGGCGAACGCCGTCCCGGTCAGCGTCAGGCCGACGTGCGCGGCGAGCAATCCGACGCCCGCCGTCATGATCCGCAGCACGCCGAAGCGGGCGATCAGGGAGCCCGTCGCGAAGGACGGCAGGAACATGCCGAGCACGTGCATCTGGATCACCATGCTGGCATCCCCGAGCCCATGGTGGTGGTGCAGCATGGCCAGCGGGGTGGCGGTCATGCACAGCAGCATGATCCCATAGCCGGAGGCGGCCCCGAACAGCGCCACCAGATATGTCGGCTGCCCGATGATCGCGCGGAGCGGTCGCGGAGGAGGGCCCTCCCCATCCGTCACCCCCATGTCCGGCACCCGCAGCCCGAGCAGCAACCCGGCGGCAAGCATGCCGAGCAGTCCCAGGACCAGGAACGATCCCGTGAACGCCGGCTCCAGCCAGGTGCCGCCGTGGCGCGCGAGTTCCGGCCCGACCAGCGCAGCGACCACGCCACCGGCGAGGACCAGCGCGATCGCCCGAGGCCGGAAGCCCGCGTCGGCAACCTCGGCGGCCGCGAAGCGGTAGAATTGGGCGAAGCCCTGGTACGCCCCGACCAGGAACGTGCCGGTGCCGAGCAGTGCCATGGACCCCCACCCGATGCCGACGGCGCCCAGGACGCCGCCAAGGCCGCCAAGCATCGCGCCGAGGATGAAGCCGGGGCGCCGCCCGACGCGCGCCATGAGCAGGGAGGCGGGAACGGTTGCCGCCGCGGTGCCCAGGACCATCGTCGCGATCGGTGCGGTTGCAAAGCGCGGGTCGGAGGTCAGAGCGGCGCCCGCCAGTCCGCCGACCGTCATCACCATGACCGAGACCGTCTGGAACAGCGCTTGGGCGCCCGCGAGCAGCAGGACCTGCCGGTGCATCGGCGTCATCAAGGGCATTGCCATCTCCCGGGATCAGAACACGAGGACTTTGTCAGCGGCGCTGGTGGCGGCGGACAGTTCATCCATGGTGCTTCGCCGGGCCCCTCCCATGATCTCCGCCTCGGCCATGCCGCGGGCGTCCATGCAGGTGCCGCACAGCAGTACCTGACCCTTGCCGGACAGCACGCGCCGGAGCATCCGCTCGATGTTGTAGTAGCCCTCGGGAGTCTTCTGGCCCGCCTTGGCGCCGACGACGGCGTCGGCCATCAGGAAGACGGTCACCTGGGCTTCGGGATCGTTCTTGACGACCGCATGCGCCAGCCGGATGCCGTTGTAGCAACGCTCCGTCCCATAGGGCGGATCGTTCAGGATGAACAGATAGCGCATTGTCGCCTCCTCTCACCGGCATATTCCTGCCCGTTGCCGACATTCAGGACCATTCTGGCGTCCGCCGAACCGTAGGGCTCCCCTTGGCATCCGCCAGCAGAGCGATCGTCATTGCGGCTTCCAAGCCGCGTCCTTCTGCCAGCCCGTGAACCCCGTCTGCATGACCACGACGTTCTGGCGGCCGGCCACACGCAACGCAAAGGCCGCCTGCGCCGACAGGGTGCCGGTGTTGCAGAAGAGAATGACCTTCTTGTCGGTCGGGATCTCGCCGATCCGGCCCAGAACCTCGCGCCACTCGATGTTGACCGCACCGGGGATGGTTGCGGAACCGAACTGCTTGGCGTCGCGGGTGTCGACGAACAGGACCGCGTCGAACACGTCCCGGGTGATCTGTTGGGGCAGGATGATCCCGGCCTCGTACTCCGAGAACTCCAGATATTCCTGCATGGCGTCGAGGGCGGCCCTGTTGGCCATGGCGGGGGGTGCGGTCAGGCCGACGACGACGGCCGTCGCCGCCAGGAGTGTCTTGACGTGCATCGGGGTTCCTCCGTGATGTTTGCGGCCGGCACAGGGGCGTGCGGGCGGTTCTGACAGTGTCCTGAGTGCGGGCGTCCCTTCTACCGGGCGTTCTCGCGCGCCGTCGGGAAGCCCAGTTGGTTCCACTCCTCCATGCCGCCGCGCAGCACCGCGACGCGCCCGCAACCGGCCCGACGCAGCCACGTGGCCGCCTTGGCCGAGCGTTTGTCGGTCTTGCACACCATGACCAGACGCCGTTCCTTGTCGGAAGACAGCTCGCCGAGGCGCTCCTGGAGCGTATCCAGGGGAAGATTGATGGAGCCGGGAATGTGACCGAGCGCTCCGGTAAACTCGGCGGGCGACCGGACGTCGACCACCGTGGCGCCTCCGGGGTCCATTCCCTGGAGGTCGGCCGCTTCGATCCACACGGGATCTCCGGAGGCCGCCGCAGTCCCCCGCACGCGCCGGAGGAGGCGTGGCAGCAGGGCGGTGGCGGCCAGCAGCGCCAGGGCGAGCAGACCGCTGCGCACGGCCGTCTCGCTGCCCGTCGCGATCTCGCGGCCGGCGTGGCCCAGCCAGGTGAAGGCGACCGCGCCCGGCGCCATGCAGACCAGCGACGCCAGAACGTAGTGGTCGAGACGGATGCGGGTCAGGCCGAGCGCGTAGTTGAGCAGGTTGAAGGGGAACAAAGGGACCAGCCGGACCAGGGCGACGAACCGCCAGCCCTCCGCCTCGACGCCTTCGACGATCCGCTTCAACCTGCCGCCGCTCCGCTGCGCCACCCAGTCCGCGGCGACGTAGCGCGCCACCAGGAAGGCCAGCGTTGCGCCGAGCGTGGCGGCGCCCAGGTTGAGGACGCTCCCCCACACGGGGCCGAACAGCATCCCGCCGACAAGGGCGAACAGCGAGCCAGGAAGAAACAGCACCGTTCCGGCGGCATAGAGCAGGAGGAAGACCAGCGGCGCCCAGCCGCCGGTGGCCCGGAGCCCGTCTTCCAGGGCGGCCGGATCCAGATGGCCTTGGTTGAGCAGCGCCCAGGCGATGGCGCCGAGCAGACCGGCGGCGAGAGTCCAGCGGGCGATCATCCCGTGGGTCATTGGCGTGCTTCCTGAACGCTGGCGGCTTGGCTGCCCTCCGCGCCACGAAACGGCTGAAACAGCATCTGGTCGAGCCGGAGGTCACGGGCGGTCCGGAACCGCTCGACGCCGATGGTCATGCCGTCATGCCCGGCTTCGGGCTGCGCCCGATAGGTGCCGAACAGACGGTCCCACCAGGGCAGGCTGAAGCCGTAGTTGCTGTTGGTTTCGCCAACCACGACCGAGTGGTGCACGCGGTGCATGTCGGGGGTGACGACGATCCAGCGCAGCACCCGGTCGACGGCCACCGGCAGACGGATGTTGCCGTGGTTGAACATCGCCGTGGCGTTCAGCAGCACCTCGAACACGATCACCGCCACGGCCGGAACGCCGAGCAGCGCGACCACGGTGAGCTTGATCGCCATCGAGAGCACGATCTCGATCGGGTGGAAGCGCGCCCCTGTCGTCACGTCGTAGTCGAGGTCGGCGTGGTGCATCCGGTGGAGCCGCCACAGCACCGGCACGGCATGAACCATGACGTGCTGGAGGTAGATGGCGAGATCCATCAGCGCGACGGCCAGGAGGACTTCCGCCCACCAGGGCCAGTCGACGGTGTTGAACAGCCCCCACCCGCGCGCTGCGGCGAGCACCGCCATGCCGACGGCGGCGGTGGGGAACAGCAGCCGCAGGACCGCGGTGTTCAGGGCGACGATCCCGAGATTGCCCGGCCACCGGACCCAGCGCGAGAACAGCCGGGCGCGGCGTGGCGCCAGCGCTTCCCAGACCGCGACGAGTCCGAACACCCCGAGGAAGAAGCCGAGCCGGATCGCCGGTTCGTTTGCCAAGATGGTTTCCATGGTCGACCGCCGAACAATCATTCAATTGATGACTTGAATGTTGTAGACGGGCGCCGGTGGCGCTGTCAAGATCGCGCCGTATCGAGGCCGGAGCGCAAAAGGAGGCACGGCGTTGCAGGCGATCGGAAGGACATCTGGTCGGTTCGAGGATCCAGCGCGGACCGCAAAGGGAGAGCCGCGGGCCTGGGTGCGCCTGGAAGCCCTGCGGACGCTCTGGTTCAACACCGGAACGGTCTGCAATTTCTCCTGCGCCCACTGCTTCATGGAATCGGGGCCACGCAACGACACCTTGTCGTGGCTGTCGCGGGACGACATCCGGCTTTACCTCGACGAGGTGGACCGGGAGGGCCTGTCGGTCGCGGATCTCGGCTTCACGGGCGGCGAACCGTTCGCCAACCCCGCCATCCTCGACCTTCTGGAGGAAGGGCTCGGCCGGGGCTTTCGCGCCCTGGTGCTCACGAACGCCACCCGGCCCATGCTCCGGCACCGCGGCGCGCTCGCGGAGCTAAGGCATCGCTACGGTGATGCCCTCCGCGTGCGCGTTTCCCTTGATCACTACGACCGCACCCACCATGAGGGGCAACGCGGCGATGGCGCCTGGGAGGCCGCCGTCGCGGGGCTGCGCTGGTTGGCCGGCGAGGGGTTCCCGGTGACCGTGGCCGGTCGGCTGCGGTGGGGCGAGCCGGAAAGGGCGCTGCGGGCCGGCTACGCCGACCTCTTCACGAGCCTCGGCGTCGCGCTCGACGCCCGGTCACCCGAGGATCTGGTGCTGTTTGCCGAAATGGATCCGGCGCGGCCGGTGCCCGAGATCAGCGAAGCCTGTTGGGGGATCCTCGGCAGATCGCCCGAGACGCTGATGTGCGCCACCGGACGGATGGTGGTTCGCCGCAAGGGCGACGGGCAGCCGGTGGTGGTGGCCTGCACCCTGCTGCCCCACGATCTCCGCTTCGAGTTGGGGCACACATTGGCGGCGGCGGGCGGCGCGGTCGCGCTGAACCACCCCTACTGCGCCCAGTTCTGCGTGCTCGGCGGGGGAAGATGCGGCGGCGGCTGACGTCCGCCCTCGGAGCGCCGCCGCCACCGCACCGTCAGTTGACGGGAACCAGCGCGTAACCCTGCGCCTGGTAGCCGATCAGGGACACCCACGTGTTGCCGACCACATGGAAGTTCGGCCGGATCGTCGCGTTCTCGATGCCGAACAGGCGGTTGGCGACGGCGCAGACTTCGACCCGCACGCCGGGACGCCCGGCGAGGTCGTCGAGGATGGCGTTGACTTTGTCGACCGCCGCCATGATGTCGAGCGGCAGGTCGTCCGTGCTGCGCGTCACGTAGCGCACCGGTGCGCCGTGCACGGCGAGCACCATCTGCGGGGTGACGTTCTGGCGCACGAGGTCGTCGTAGGTCTCGCGGACCACCGACAAGTAGACGGCCAGCGTCTCGGCGTTGGCCATACTGATGTCCCAGACCACCTTGCCGGTGGTGACGCCTTTGAGCGCCATGGCGTCGTTCGGCCGCTCGGCGGCGGGCGCGGTGACGGGTGTGGCCGCGAGCAGCAGCAGCGCGGCGATGAAGCGTAACAGGCTCATGCTTTCCTCCGATCCGATGGCCATCAGCTTGGCGTGGCGACGGCCCGATCGCTTGACGCGACCTTCCTTGCGGTTATATTCAATTACCTTATTGAATGTTGGATTGGAAGCGGAGGCGCATGACCGGCCAGAGCCCCAAGCGTACCGTGTTCGCCCAGCTCGCGGCGGTGGCCAGGGCGCTGGGCCACGAGCATCGGCTGGACCTGCTGGAGCACCTCGGGCAGGGTGAACGGAGCGTCGAGATGTTGGCGGAACGCACCGGCCTGTCCATCGCCAACGCCTCCCAGCACCTCCAGCATCTGCGGCGCGCCGGACTGGTGGCGTCGCGCCGGGAAGGCAAGCACGTGATCTACAGGCTTTCCGACGACGCCGTGGTGGCGCTGCTCTCGGCGTTGCGCCTCGTGGCCGAGAGGAACGTCGCCGAGGTCGAGCGCGTGCTTGCGGGCTACTTCCGCGACCGCGATGCCTTGGAGCCGGTGGCGCGCCAGGAGTTGCTGGACCGCATGCGCGACGGGCTGGTGACGGTGCTAGACGTGCGCCCGGAGGACGAGTTCGCGTTGGGCCACCTGCCGGGCGCGCTGAACATTCCCCTGCCCGATCTGGAGCGGCGGCTCGCCGACCTGCCGCCCGGCCAGGAGGTCGTCGCCTACTGTCGGGGGCCGTATTGCGTCATGTCGTTCGAAGCGGTGGCGGAACTGCGCCGCCGCGGCTACCGGGTCCGCCGTCTCGAGGATGGATACCCGGAGTGGAGGGCCGCCGGCCTTCCCGTCGAGACCGTGTCCTGAGTGCCCGTCCTGGCCGAGGTGCCCGATGACCGAACGCGACGGCGACGCTACACCGCCGATTCTGCGCGACAAATTCTACGGCAGCGCGTCCGAGTTCACGCCCGAGAGCCTGTTGCGCGAAGCACGGCGGCAGAAGGAGCTGGAGGAGTCCCCCGTCCCCGAGGTCTGCGTGCTCGACCCGGACGGCGACATCGTGCGCCATCTGCAGGCGACCGGCCGGGCCCGCCGCGATCCGGCCTGGGTCTGCTACCACAGCGAGCTGTACCGGTTCGAGCAGGGTGGCCGGGAGTACGGCATCGTCGGCTGCGCGGTCGGCGCCTCCTACGCGGTGCTGGTCGCCGAGCAGATGTTCGCGTCGGGCTGCCGCCTGCTGATCAGCATCACATCGTCGGGGCAGATCACCGCGCTCCGGCCGCCCCCGTACTTCATCCTGATCGAGAGGGCGCTGCGCGACGAGGGGACCAGCTACCACTACCTGCCGCCGTCGGAGTACAGTGAAGCGGATGCGGTCTTGGTCGAGCTCGTTTCCGCGGGGTTGTCCGGCATCGGCGAGCCGGTCGAGCGCGGAGCGACCTGGACGACCGACGCGCCGTTCCGCGAAACGGCAGCGGCGATCGGGTCGGTCCGCGCCAAGGGCATCCTGGCCGTCGAGATGGAGGCGGCGGCGCTCTATGCCTACGCCCGCGCGCGGCGGAAGCCTGTCCTCTGCTTCGCCCACGTCACCAACCAGATGGGCCTGGCTGAAGGCGATTTCGAGAAGGGCGAGGCGAATGGTGCGAAGGCCGCGCTGGCCCTGGTCCATGCTGCCGCCGACGCTTGGCTGCAATCCTGTTCCGTAGGATAGCGGCGGGACGAGCGGAGTTCACAGCCCTAAGAGGCACGGTCAAGAAAACGACC
>DASWVP010000660.1:0-5050 GCA_036401175.1 Azospirillum sp.
GCCGGCCTGCGCCGACGGCACCCGCGTCGACCTTGGCGAGGGGCGGTCGGTGTGCGGCCTGCGCGCCGACGACGCCATCAACGCCTATCTCGGCATCCAGTACGCCACCGCCGGCCGCTGGCAGGCACCGACGGTGACCACGGGGGTTGCGGGGGACCCGCTGCGCGCCACACAACCCATGTGGTTCTGCCCGCAGGGGGAAACCGTCAGCGCCCCCACATCGTACCAGAGCGAGAACTGCCTGTACCTCAACGTCTGGGCACCGGCCAAAGCCCCCAGTGCCGCCGCCCGGCTGCCGGTCATGGTGTTCATCCATGGCGGCGCGTTCATCTCCGGGGGCGGTTTCTGGCCCGTCGGCCCCGCGGACGGCAAGCAGCCGTGGGGCAGCCTGCCCAACATGTACGACGGCGCCGGCATGGCCGCCGCCGGGCCGGCCGTGGTGGTCACCCTGAACTACCGGCTGGGGGCGCTCGGCTTCCTTGCCACCTCGCGCATTCCGTCCGGCGCGCCGGGCACCGGCGGCGACAGCCTGGGGGGCAACTTCGGCCTGCTCGACCAGCAGGCGGCGCTGAACTGGGTGCAGCGGAACATCGCGGCCTTCGGCGGCGACCCCAAGCGGGTCACCATCTTCGGCGAGAGCGCGGGGGCCATGTCCGCCGGCTTCCACCTGTTCGCGGTGCCGAAGAACCACACCGGGACGACGCCGGCCAGGGACCTGTTCCAGGCGGCGATCATGGAAAGCAATCCGATGGGCGTGGGATACCGCACCCTCCGGCACGCGAAGGTCGAGGGCCGGGGCTTCCTCGCCAGCCTGTGCGAAACCGCGCAGGACGCGCCCAAGCCCTGTCCGACCATGGCGTGGGCGCGGTCGCGGGTGACGGTCGCCGACATACTGAAGACGCAGGCGACCTACCAGGGCACGGTGAGCCGGCGCGGTCCGGCGGCGGCCGAGCCGGGCATCGCCGTCGACATGCTGGGTCAGGCCCGCCGCGTGAACGACACGATGCCCTGGGCGCCCAACGTGGACGCGCGCGTGGTCGTGGGCCAGCCGGTGAAGGGCTTCGCCAGGGGCGTCGCGGTGAAGCCGTTCGGCTTCGGCTTCAACGAGAACGAGGGCGTGCTGTTCGCCGCCTCGGCGGAGCTGATGGCGCGGACCTCGCTCAATCCCGTCAACTACAACCAGGTGCTGATGCCCTACCTCTTCCCCGGCAAGGCCGCGGCCGTCACGGCGATCCCCGCCTACCGGGCGCCCGGCGCGCGCGAGCCGTATCTTTATGGGAACGGCACGGCCACGACGCTGTCGGACGCCATCAACGACCTCAGCTTCCGCTGCGGCAATCTGGCAGCGATGGACAACGCCGCCCGGTCGAAGGGGGCGGTGAGCTATGGCTACGTCTTCTCCCAGCCGCCGGTGGTCAACCTGTACGCGCCGCTGACCTCCTGCGCGCCGGGAAGCGGGCAGGTCTGCCATGCCGCCGAACTGCCCTACGTGTTCGACACGATCGGTCCGATCTATCGGGCGTTGACCGGCGCGGCGCTGCCGGCGGACAGCCCCGACCGGGCGCTGGCGCGGTCGATGAACGCGGCGTGGGCGGCGTTCGCCGTGCGGCCGGAGGCACCCGGCGTGCCGGGGTGGGCCGGCACGTCCAGGGGATTCCTGCACCAGTGGAACGCCGGCAACGGCGCCCCGGTGGCGCTGTCCGGTCTGGCGGAGTCCGCCCACTGCGGCATGTGGCGGAAGGTCGCCGGGTTCTGAGCCGCCTGCAACGGTTCGGCGAATGCGGCTTGCGAGCATCGCGGTTCTGTTGCAGGATCGGCCGGTTCGCGGCACCGGCGAACGGTTGGCCGCGAAGGGCATGGACTTCCGGAAAGAATAAGGCATTCGGCACGCGCGCGATTCCCGGCTTGGAAGCATAAGGTCGACACGGTGCGTGTCGTCGTCCACGACGTTCCTTGCCGGACCTTGGCGAAGCGGATCGCGCCGGGGCCGGAGGCGGCTGCAGGGAAGCGCGTCGGCGTGAAACGGACGGGTGGGAATGGCTGACGACGGTCTGTTGCGCACTTCGGCCCCGGATCGGCTGATCCCTCTGTTCGAACAGGCGGCGGCGGACATGGCGCGCCGGGACCTGACGCGCTTCGCCGACGGCCTGGACGGGCCGGACGACACGGCGTTCCGCGCGGTCGCCGCGGCCGTGCTGGATCCGGCCATCGAACCAGTAGAGTGCCTGCTGGCTGCCGCCGCGGCCGGCCTGTTCCCCAGCCATCAGCCGCCGGCCGACCTTCCGGACGACGGCGCGCGCAACCGCTATCTTCTGCGGCATCTCGAACGCTGCGGCCACCGGGTGCGTCCCGCCCGCGCCGACGATTTGCCGGCCCTGGTCGGGCTGGAGCGCCGGTGCTGGGCGCCGGCCCTGCGCACGCCGAAGGCGGTCCTGGCCGGGCGCATCGCCCGCTATCCGCAGGGACAGCTGGCGCTGCTGGTGGACGGCGACGTGGTGGGCGTCATCTACTCGCAGCGCATCGCGCGGGTGGAGGAGCTGAACGGAATCACCGTGGCGCAGGTCGATTCCCTGCACGACGCCGACGCCGGCACCGTGCAACTCCTGGCCGTCAACATCCTGCCGGAGATGCAGCACCGGGCCCTGGGCGACCAGCTGCTGGAGTTCATGCTGACCTACCGCAGCCTCCAGCCGCGGGTCGACGCCGTGGTGGCCATCACCCTGTGCCGGAACTTCGACGCCCAGGGCGACCTCGCGCTGGAGGACTACATCCGGCTGCGCAACGCACACGGCGTGCTGTCCGATCCGATCCTGCGCTTCCACGAACTGCACGGGGCGGCCATCGAGCGGGTGATGCCCGGCTACCGCCCGGCCGACCGGAAGAACGACGGCTGCGGCGTGCTGGTCCGCTACGACATCCGCCGGCGGGGCCGCAAGACGCTGCCGCTGGACGCCGCGCCGCCGTCGCGGACCGAACGGCCGAGCCGCGCCCGCATCCGCGCCGACGTCCAGTCGGCGGTCAGCGCGTGCCTGGGGCGCGGGCGCCGGACGGCGTTCGCCTTCGACCGCCCGCTGATGGAGATGGGGCTGGATTCGGCCGATATCCTCGAACTTGGCGAGGCGATCGCGCAACGCTACCGGCTGCCGCTGCCGCCGGCCTTCTTCTTCCAGTACAACACCACGGAAAAGATCGCCGGATACCTGTGCGAGCGTTTCGCGCAGGACGCGCCGCCCGCCACCACGTCCTCCCCCACGCCCAAGCCGCCGGAGCGGAACCGGCGGGACGCCCCGGTGCGCGAGCAGGACGTCGCCATCATTGGCATGGCCTGCCGGTTGCCGGGCGGGATCCATTCGCCGGACGAGTTCTGGGCGGTCCTGCGCGACGGGGTGTCGGTCATCGGCGGCCTGCCGGCCGACCGCTGGCGCTGGCCGGACGGCATCGACCCCGCGCACCGGCACCGGGGCATCGACCGTGGCGGCTTCCTGGACGAGGTGGCCGCCTTCGACGCGCCGTTCTTCCGCGTGTCGCCGGCCGAGGCCGAATCCATGGACCCGCAGCAGCGCATGCTGCTGGAACTGTCCTGGCAGGCCATCGAGAACGCCGGCTATGCCGCGGGCACGCTGGCGGGAAGCCGGACCGGGGTGTTCATCGGCGCCAGCGGGTCGGACTACGCCCGGCTGCTCGACCAGTCGGGCCAGCCGGCCGAGGCGCATTACGGCACCGGCAGCTCCATGGCCGTGCTGGCCAACCGGATCTCCTATTTCTTCGACTTCCTCGGGCCCAGCCTGCTGATCGACACCGCCTGTTCCAGCTCGCTGGTCGCGGTGCACGAGGCGGTGCAGGCGATCCGCGCCGGAGAGGCGGCGCAGGCGCTGGTCGGCGGGATCAACCTCATCCTGCATCCAGCCAACAGCATCGCCTATTACAAGGCGGGCATGCTGTCGAAGGACGGGCTGTGCCGGACCTTCGACCAGCAGGCGAACGGCTACGCGCGCGGCGAAGGTGCCGTCGTGCTGCTGCTCAAGCCGTTGCGGGCCGCACTCGCCGACGGCGACCGGGTGCACGCGGTGATCAAGGGCACGGCCTGCAACCACGGCGGACAGGCGAGCGGCCTGACCGTTCCCAACCCCGAACAGCAGGGCCGGCTGCTGCAGGCGGCGTGGCGCGCCGCCGGCATCGATCCCACGGCGCTGAGCTACATCGAGGCGCACGGCACCGGCACCCCGCTGGGCGATCCCATCGAGGTGCAGGGGATCCGGCAGGCCATGGGCCAAGCCATGGATGGGGTCCCGGCCGGCTGGCGGTGCGGGCTCGGGTCGGTCAAGACCAACCTCGGCCATCTCGAAGCGGCGGCCGGTCTGGCCGGGCTGTTGAAGGTGGTGCTGTGCCTGCGGCACCGCACGCTGCCCGCGTCGCTGCATTTCCGGCAGCGCAATCAGCACATCGGCCTGGACGGGTCCGGCCTGTACGTCGTCGACCATCGGCAGGACTGGACACCCGCCGCCGGCGCGCCACGGCTGGCCGGCATCAGCAGCTTCGGGTCCGGCGGCACCAACGCGCACGCGGTGGTGGCCGAGTTTCCGGTGGAGGAGAGGGTAGGGGCGGAGGCCGGCGGGCCGGTGCTGTTCGTCCTGTCGGCCCGCACGCCGCAGCGCCTGCGGGACTACGCGCGCCGCTACGCCGACTGGCTGGGCTCGGAAGCCGGCGCGGCGGTGCCGCTGGGCGCCCTGGCCCGCCTGCTGCAAACCGGCCGGCAGGCCATGGAGGAGCGTCTGGCGTTGGTCGTCTCAGGCCACCGGGAGCTGATCGACAGGCTGAACGCGTTCCACGCGAGCCCGCCGCCCGAGGCGTCCGGCCGCAAGGCCGCGCCCGCCGGGCTGGGCGACGTGACCCGTGGCGACGCGGGGCAGGCGTTCGTCCGCGCGCTGATGGCGCAGGGCGACCTGGACGGCGTCGCCGCGCTCTGGCAGGCCGGGGCCGACGTCGACTGGTCGCTGCTGCATGGGGGCGCCGATACGGCCGGCCGGCCGCCGCGCGTCGAGGCGCCCAC
>DASWVP010000661.1:0-11171 GCA_036401175.1 Azospirillum sp.
GCGCGCCGCGAAACCCCAACGCCGGAGGCTTACGGCGTCCAGGTCGGCAGGGCGGGCGCCGGGGCGTTGTCGAGCGGGCGCAGCGGGTCGGCCGTCCATTCGGCCATGGAGCCGTCGTACAGCGCCACCGCCGGGTTGCCCAGCACCTCGCTGATGGCGAACCAGCCCAGCGTGGCGAGGTGGCCGGTGTTGCAGAACACCGTCAGCTCGCCGTCCAGCGGCACGCTCGCCGTCTCCGCCTCCTCGCGGATCTCCTCGGGCAGGGCGAAGCGCCGGGCGACCGGATCGTAGAGCGCGTCCGGCTCCAGGTTCACCGCGCGCGGCAGCGTGCCGGCCGAGGCCGCCTGCGCCACCTTGGCGAAGCCCAGGTGCTGGTCGGAAGCGCGCACGTCGATCAGCGTCCGCGCGCCGGCCATCACCTTGGCGCGGACGTCGTCCAGCGTGGCCAGCAGTTCCGGCCGGAACGCCGCCGCGAAGGGCTTCACGGCGCGCGGCGCGCGCTCGGTGGCGACGGGGTTGCCGGCGTCCGACGCCCAGGCGGCCCAGCCGCCGTCCAGCAGCGACACGCGGTCGTGGCCCAGCACCTTGAACGTCCAATAGACGCGCGTGGCGTTGGCGATGTCGGCGGCGCTTTGGCCGGAGGCCACGATGACCACGTGGTCGCCGTTGCCGATGCCCAGGCTGCCGATCAGGCGCTCCAGCGCGGCGACGGGGGGCAGCATGTTGGGCACGCCGTTCACCTCCGTCCGCCAGCCGGCGAAATCGGTGTGCACGGCGCCCGGCACGTGGCCGGCGGCGAAGACGTCGGCGGGGCCGCGCGGCGCGGCCTGACGGACGTCGAGGACGACGAGGCCCGGCTGCCCCAGGTGGGACTTCAGCCAGCGCGCATCGACCAGCGGCCGGACGGCGGGGGCGGCGATGGTGGCCGGGGCGGCGGTGCGCACCGATGCAAGCGACGTCATGCTGGGCCTCTTTTCACAGTACGGCGTGTTTCCACAGTCAAGGCAGAGCATAAACGCACACTTAAATAATGTAAAAACAAATATTTAGTGTTAAATAACGGCGCGCCCGATCCTTGTCGCACCGGCGGCGGCGCGTCGTGGTTGCCGTGCGGGGCGGCAGGGATTACACCTTGAGGATGATGGCCAAAATCCCCGAGGCCCTATGACCAGCATCGACGACCTGCTCGGCAGCGGTTCCTCCGACGGCGACGACAGCGGCCAGTACGCCATCGGCGACGCGCCGGTGGAAATCAAGGTCGTGATCGGCACGGCAATGCTGCGCGTGCGCGATCTGCTGAAGCTTGGCCGTGGCGCGGTCGTGGAACTGGACCGCCACCTCAAGGACCCGACGGACGTCTATGTGGAAGGCGTGCTGGTGGCCCGTGGCGAGGTGGTGATCGTCGACGACAAGATCGGCGTCACCCTGACCGACTTCGTGAAATCCAGCCGCGAGTGGAAGCGCTGAGCGCGTCGCCTAGGGCGCGGGCCGATCCGCGCCCGCCGGCTGCTCGGCGACCTGAACGTCGGCATCGGGCGCCGGTTCGCGCGCCAGTTCCACCTGAACCGGGGCGACGCCCTGTTCCTTCATGCCCAGCACCTCGGCGGCGCGGCGCGACAGGTCGATGATCCGCCCTTCGATGTACGGGCCGCGGTCGTTGATCTCCACCTCCACGGAGCGGCCGGTGTCCAGCACCGTCACCCGCACGACCGTGCCCATCGGCAGCGCGCGGTGTGCGGCGGTGAGCGCATCCTGGTCGAAGCGGGCGCCGCTGGCCGTGCGCTTGCCGTGGAATCCCGGCCCGTACCACGACGCCTTGCCGGCCTGAAGGAAGGCCTCTGTGTCGATGGGGCAGTCGGCGCCGCTGGGCACCTTGCAGGAATGACCCGACTCGTGCGCCGCGACGGCAAGGGGTGCCGTGGTCAGGGAAAGCATGAGCGTGGCCGTGGCGATGACCGGCCTGTGAATCCGTGCCGTCCGCATCGGTTCGCATCCTTCTTCGACAGACAGTCCCGTGGTGGTGACCGTGGCCGGAACATGACGTTCCGTGGAAGGTTCCCTGTCAGGGCCGCATGTGTTCGTTGGTGTAATGCGGCGATGGGATGCGGGTGCGCTGGATGAACTTGGGCAATTATTTCAAAGAAGAATGATTGGTCACAATTTATACTTCGGAGAATAGGGAATCTGTTTTAAATTTTCTTGTGGAATACTCGTGTATTCCGAATGGTGCGATTTGCGCGTGCCGCTCGCCGAAAATGAAGGCGGTGGCCGAATGTGATACCCACCGGAATCCTGTTTCATCGCGTTTCACGACGTTGCATTGGCCCGGTCGCCACTCTCCTACCTCGCCATGCTTGACGGGAGGGTGTGCGCTCTGCTGTCGTGCGGCGGTTGGGAGACCTGCCGATGCCGGACCTGCTGCCGCCCTGCGCGCCACGCCTGTTTCAGAACCCGCGAGCCGACCTCGACCGCGCCTACGGACCGTCGGAGCGCGCGATCATCAGCCGCGCCGCCTTCGAGGAGGCGCGCGCCGAGATCACGGCATGGCCGGGCTACGCGCCCACCCCGCTGCGTTCGCTGAAGGGGCTGGCCAAGGCGGCCGGCATCGACCGGCTGTGGTACAAGGACGAAAGCCACCGCTTCGATCTGGGCAGCTTCAAGGCCTTGGGCGGCGCCTACGCCGTGCTGCGCCTGCTGGCGCGCGAGGTGTCGGCCCGCGCGCCGGGGGTACCGGTGGCCGCGCTCGACCTCGTCGTCGGGCGCTACGGCACGATCACCCGCGGCATCACCGTCACCACCGCCACCGACGGCAACCATGGCCGATCGGTCGCCTGGGGCGCGCAGGTGTTCGGCTGTTCCTGCGTCATCTACGTTCCCGCCACCTGCTCGGAAGGCCGGCGCAAGGCGATCGAGGGGTACGGCGCGCGCGTCGTGCGCGTCGACGGCACCTACGACGACGCGGTGCGCCGGGCGGCGGCGGACGCCGGTGCCCAGGGGTGGCACGTGGTGTCCGACACCTCCTACACCGGCTACATGGACATCCCGCGCGACGTCATGCAGGGCTACGCACTGATGGTGGAGGAGGCGATCTCCCAGCTTCCCGCCAGCGAGCGGCCGACGCACGTCTTCGTGCAGGGCGGCGTCGGCGCGCTGCCGGCCGCCGTGTGCGGCCATCTCTGGGAAACCTGGGGGCGCCAGCGCCCGCGTCTGGTGGTGGTGGAGCCGCACGCCGCCGACTGCCTGTACCGCAGCGCCGTCAACGGCCGGCCGACCCCGGCCCGCGGTGACCTGAACACCGTGATGGCCGGGCTGGCGTGCGGCGAGGTCTCGCTGCTGGCCTGGGCGCTGCTGGAGCGCGGGGCGGACGATTTCATGACCATCCCCGACGACTCGGCCGTCGCCACCATGCGCCGCCTCGCCGAGGGGAACGAGCTGGACCGGCCGATCGTCGCCGGCGAATCCGGCGTCGCCGGGCTGGCCGCCGTGCTGTGCGCGGCGGGGGACGAGGAGGCGCGCGCCGCGCTGGGCCTGTGGCCGGACGCGCGCGTGCTGGTGTTCGGCACCGAGGGCGCCACCGACCCGGCCGTCTACGCATCGATCGTCGGCCGCCCGCCGGAGGCCATCCCCGCCACCCCCTGCGGTCCGCAGCCACGGGTGGGGTGAAGGGCGAGTCGCCGCCATAGCCCAAGCCGTCGCGGTTTCCGGATCGCGTACCGCACGCACACAAGCGGGGGGCCTTTGTACGGACCGGTCCCTCGGAACAGCATGCCGCTTAGGCAATGCCTGGGCCACACGGAGCACCCATGACCATTTCCGAGGAATACCGCGAGCTGAATCGCCAGCTCCATGAAACCAACCAGAACTATGGTGTATCGAGCGTCAAGTGGGTGGATCAGATAAAGACCCTGATCTCCGAAAACAATCTCACGTCGTTTCTGGATTATGGGTGTGGAAAAGCGCTCCTGCTCGACGCGATCAGGCGTGACTTCGGTGATAAGGTTCAATGCCAAGGCTATGATCCGGCTATCGAAAAGTACGCGGCGCCGCCGCAACCCGCCGATCTGGTCGCCTGCACCGACGTGCTTGAACATATCGAGCCGGAGTACCTCGATGCGGTGCTGGATGACCTCGCGCGGCTGACGACGAGTGCAGCTTTTCTCGTCGTGGCGACCGGGCCAGCCTTGAAGACGCTGCCGGACGGGCGGAACACTCACCTTATCCAGGAATCCTATCGCTGGTGGCTGCCCCGCCTCTGGCAGCGCTGGGACCTGCACAGCTATCACCGCGCGTCGAAGGCGGAGTTCCAGGTGATCGTCGTTCCAAAAGCATAAGGCCGAAGGCCCGGCGGTCCGTCGCCCGCCTTGGGCAATTCCGTCAGCCCGCCGGGCGGTCCATGCCCACCGGGCCGGCAGGCTTTGCCGGGTGCCGCAATGCCGGCCGACCGCCCACGTCGGGCGGCGGTCGCGGCAAAACGTTGGCGTTGCGTCCATTCCGTGACATCGCGATGCGACCCGCGTGTATGGCCCACCTCTTGCTTTCACCGGTCCCGCCGACCGCGCCGCCCATTCCATACGGGCGCGCGGCAACCTCGAACGCGGGAACAATCCATGCTGCACTCACCCAGCCGGCAGGTCATCGCCGACACCATTGGCAAGCTCATGCATCGCGGGACGGACGCCTGCGCGAGCATCGGCGCCTCGCTGTCCGCGATCCAGAGCAGCTATTGCAACCGCGACAACCGCTGCCACCACTGCGTCGCGCGCCCCGTCTGCGTCCGGCTTCTGACCGAGGCGTGGGGGCATATCCCCAAGGGCGGCGCCGGGGTGTGGAGCGGCGCCGTCTGCTGACCGGCGGGGCTAGACGATCCGGATCGGCCCGCCGCCGGCCTCGTCGGTGTCCGCCCCCGTGCGCGGGCGCGGCACCGGGGCGATGCCGGCGAGGTCGTCGATGAGCAGGCGGTCGATCAACTCCACCACGCCCGCCCCGGCGCCTCCCTTCGTCACCCACGCCGCCTCCTCCTTGATCGAGGGGATGGCGTCCGCCACCGCGATCGGCAGGCCGACGAGGCTGAGGAACGCCTGATCGTTTTCGGCGTCGCCGATGCCGACCACGGCGTCCGCCGCGATGTCCAGGTCCTCCAGCGCGCGGGCGAGGCCGCTGGCCTTGGTGACGCCCGGCGGCAGCACCATCACCGCCTCCTTGTTGAAGGTCACCTCGTGGTCGAGCGCCAGCTCGCGCAGGGTGTCGATGACCGTCTTCTCATGGGGCACGCGGGTGGCGACGATGACGTTCCCGACCTCCAGCGGCTGGACGCCCTTGCGGCTCAGCGCCTGGACCAGGGCGGCCGGCACCGGCGGGGCCAGCGCCACCGTCTCGCCGGTGGCCGGGCGGTGCAGCAGGGCGCCGTTCTCGGCGACGATGCGGTGGCAGATCGTGTGCTCCGGGAACGCCTGGCGCAGATCGTCCAGGCGCCGCCCGGTGACCAGGAACAGCGTCCGGCCCGAGCGCTTGAGGCGTTCCAGGGCGTCCAGCGCGGCGGCGTCCACGCGCCCCCGGCTGGCGAGCGTGCCGTCGTAATCGACGGCGAGCGCGGTGTAGTGCATGGCTCCTCCCGGCGGTTCGGTCTGAGGGGGCGGTTCCTTGGTAAGACAGCCGGAGCGAGGCTTTGGTTGCGCCCTTGCGTGACGACGGCCCGGCGGGCCACCATCTCCACAACGGACCGCAGTCATAAGGGACGACGGGGATGGACCAGGGACAGACCTTCTTCGAGCCGCTGGACGTCGCGGTGTACCCGCGCTTCAGCGGCATCGCCACCTTCATGCGCCTGCCGCTCGTGGCCGACCCCGCCCAGGTGGATATCGCGCTGATCGGCGTGCCGTGGGACGCCGGCGTCACCAACCGCCCCGGCGCGCGGCACGGGCCCCGCGCCATGCGCGACGCCTCGGGAATGATGCGGCGGGTCAACCACCAGACGCGCGTGTGCCCGTACGAGTTGGCGCGCGTCGCCGACCTGGGCGACGTGTCGGTCAACCCCTGCGACCTGGGCGAGACCATGGGACGGGTGGAGGCGTTCTTCCGGACGGTGCGGGAGGGCGGTGCGATCCCGCTGACGGCTGGCGGCGACCACATGATCACGCTGCCCATCCTGCGCGGGCTGGTGGACGGCGGCGCGCCCCTGGGGCTGGTCCACTTCGACGCGCATTCGGACACCACGGACAGCTATTTCGGCGGCACCAAGCTGACGCACGGCACGCCCTTCCGCCGCGCCATCGAGGAGGGGCTGCTGGACCCCAAACGGGTGATCCAGGTGGGCATCCGCGGTTCCATGTTCGACCTGCACGACCTGGACTTCGCCCTGGACGCCGGGGTGCGCGTCATGTTCATCGAGGAGGCGATGGAGCTGGGCCCGGCCGGCGTGACGGCGGAAATCCGCCGCGTGGTGGGCGAGGCGCCGTGCTATCTGACCTTCGACATCGACAGCCTCGACCCCGTCTACGCCCCCGGCACCGGCACGCCGGAGGCCGGCGGCTTCACCACCTTCCAGGCGCAGCAGATGCTGCGCGGCCTGCGCGGCCTGAACTGCGTCGGCGGCGACGTGGTGGAGGTCGCCCCACCATTCGACCCCAGCGGCAACACCGCGCTGGTCGGCGCCACCATGATGTTCGAGATCCTGTGCCTGCTGGCCGAGGTGGTCGGCGCGCGCCAGGGTCGCCTGCCCGGAGCCCAACCGTGACCGTCAACCCCCTGGTAACCGCCACCGAAGCCCCGCCGATCGCCGAAGCCTGGAGCTGGGTCCTGGGCCGGGAGTTCCCGGCCGGCAAGCCGTTGATCGACCTGTGCCAGGCCGTGCCCGGCTACCCGCCGGCCGCCGCGCTGCAGGCGCATCTGGCGGAGGAAGTGAAACGTTATGAAACGGCGCGATACACCCCCATCGCCGGTGTAACATCCCTGCGCGCCGCGCTGGCCGAGCGGACGGCGGCGCTGTATGGCGGTGTTGTGCAACCTGAAGATGTATTGATAACTGCTGGTTGCAATCAGGCGTTCGTCGTCGCCGTCATGGCGCTGGCGCGGGCGGGGGACAACGTCATCCTGCCGGTTCCCTGGTACTTCAACCACAAGATGACGCTGGACCTGCTGGGCATCGAGGCGCGGCCGCTGGTCTGCCGGGAGGAGAACGGGCTGGTCCCCGATCCGGCCGACGCGGAGTCGCTGATCGACGCGCGCACGCGGGCCATCGTGCTGATCACCCCCAACAACCCGACCGGCGCCATCGCCCCGCCGGACGCCATCGCCGCCTTCCACGACCTCGCCCGGCGCAAGGGCATCCGCTTCCTGCTGGACGAGACGTATCGCGACTTCCCGGACTGGGGTGGGGAGCCGCCGCATGGGCTGTTCCGCCGGCCGGATCGCGACGGCACGCTGGTCCAGCTCTACAGCTTTTCCAAGGTGTTCAGCCTTGCCGGCTATCGGGTGGGGGCGGTGATCGCGGAGCCGGGGCTGCTGACGCAGATGGCCAAGATCCTCGATTGCGTGGCGATCTGTGCGCCGCACATCGGGCAGAAGGCGGCGCTGTACGGGCTGCGGAACCTGGACGGCTGGGTGGCCGAGCGGCGCGCCGACATCGCCGAGCGGGTGGACGCCTTCACGCGGGTGCTGGGGGACGGGCAGGGCGGCTGGCGCATCGCCAGCATCGGCGCCTATTTCGCCTATATGCGCCACCCGTACGAAGGGCGGCCGGCGAAGGAGGTGGCGAAGGAGCTGGCCGACCGGCACAACATCCTCTGCCTGCCCGGAGCGATGTTCGGCCCCGGCCAGGACGCCTACCTGCGCTTCGCCTTCGCCAACGTCGACACGGCCCTGATGCCGGAGATCGCGCGGCGGCTGGTGGGATAGGCGGCAGGCCCCCGGTTGGGGAGCCCGCCGCCGTGACCCTCATACCGGCGGCGCTTGATCGCTTCCATCGAGCGCCGCCGGTAAAACCCGACAGATCAATGCCATAGCATTGATTGAGAGGGTGATACGGACGACGCCTTCAGGCGCCGTCCGTATCACTTCACCAGCGTCTGCGCCTTTTCGACGAAGGTGTCGGTGTAGGCCTTGGACAGGTCGATCGGCGCCGTGGCGACGGCCGGGTCGAAGGCCTTCAGCACCTTGTAGGCGACCTCGGCACCCTCGCGGGTGAAGTGGCCGTCCGGCGAGTAGGTCGGCTTGGAACGCAGGAACGCGGTCTTGTACAGGTCCTTGTTGCCGAGGAAGTATTCTTCCGGCAGCACCTTCATCACCTCGTCCGGGGTGGCCTTGTCCAGCCACTTCAGCGTGCGCACGAAGACGTTGACAAGGGCCTGCGTGGTGTTGGGGTTCTGCTGGACGAAGTCCGGCTTCAGGTAGAGGACGGCCGCCGGGTACTGGCCGCCGTAGACCGCCTTGGTGCCTTCCAGCGTGCGGGTGTCGGCGATCACCTTGACGTCGCCGTCGTTCTCCAACTGGCTCATGACGGGATCGAGGTTGGAGATGGCGTCGATGTCGCCGCGCTTCACGGCCGCCACGGCGCTGGGTCCGCCGCCGACGCCGATGAACGACACGTCGTCGGGCTTCATGCCATTCTGCACGAGCAGGTAGTTGACCATGAAGTTGGTGGAGGAGCCCGGGGCGGTGACGCCGATCTTCTTGCCCTTCAGTTCCTGCACCGTCTTGATGTCGCCGGCCTTGGTCACCGACGCCAGGACGATGCCGGGGAAGCGGCCCAGTTCGACCACGGCCATGATCGGCTGGTTCTTCGCCTGCATCTGGATGACGTGGTCGAAGGCGCCGGTCACCACGTCGGCCGAGCCGCCGATCAGCGCCTGCAGGCTCTTGGCGCCGCCGCCGAAATCGCTGATCTCGACGTTCAGCCCGGCGTCCTTGAAGTAGCCCAGGCGCTCGGCCAGCGTCAGCGGCAAATAATACAGCAGCGGCTTGCCGCCCACGGCCAGCTTGAGATCCTTCTTCTCAAGCTGCTGCGCGGCGGCGCTGCCGACCATCGTCGCGATGGCCAGCGCCGCAACGGCGAGTGTCTTGCCAAAATGCATGCTCGTCCTCCCTTTTCTGATTTCGTCATCCCCGCGAAGGCGGGGATCCATGTTTCCCGGTGATGCGCTTGAACTGGGTGGATCCCCGCCTTCGCGGGGATGACGGCTAAAAAACGTTGCAACCTACCCCTGGGCGTTCGTTGTCTGCGACTCCTGCGGGCGCCAGTGCAGCAGCCGTTTTTCGATGAAGGTCACGACCGAGTCGATGACGACGACGAAGATGGTCAGCACCAGCATGCCGGAAAAGACGCCGACCGTGTCGAACACGCCCTCCGCCTGATGGATGCGGTAGCCGAGGCCGGCGGCCGAGCCCAGGTATTCGCCGACCACGGCGCCCACCATGGCGAAGCCCACCGCCGTGTGCAGCGAGGAGAACACCCAGGCCAGCGCCGACGGCAGGTAGACGTGGCGCAGCAGGTCGCGCGAGTTGGCGCCCAGCATGCGCGCGTTCGCCAGCACGACCGGGCTCACCTCCTTGACGCCCTGGTAGACGTTGAAGAAGACGATGAAGAAGACCAGCGTCACGCCCAGCGCCACCTTGGACCAGATGCCCAGCCCCAGCCACAGCGCGAAGATCGGCGCCAGCACCACGCGCGGCAGCGCGTTGATCGCCTTGATGTACGGGTCGAACACGGCGGAAACCAGCGGCGCGCGGGCGAACCAGAAGCCGAAGATGATGCCCGCCGCCGTGCCGATGCCGAAGGCCAGCACCGTTTCCAGCAGTGTGATGCCCAGGTGGTAGTAGATGACGCCCGACGCGAAATCCTTCCACGTCCGCTCCAGCACCGCCAGCGGCGTGCCGAAGAAGAACGGGCTGAGGATGTTGGTGGCGGTCAGCACGTGCCACAACAGCAGGAAGCCGATCAGCACGCCCACCTGCAGCAGCAGGATGACGGGCCGGCTCGGCAGGCGCTTGCGCGCGGTGGAGGCGGTGGCCATGCGCGTCGTCCTCACAGCAGCTTGGTCTGGGCGTAGCCCTTCAGCACCTCGTCGCGCAACTGCGCCCAGATCTCCCGGTGCAGGTCGAGGAAGTGCGGGGTCATGCGGATTTCCGCCACATCGCGCGGGCGTTCCAGATCGACGCGGTATTCGCCGATCAGCCGCGCCGCCGGCCCGGCCGACAGCACCAGAACGCGGTCGGACATGGCGATGGCCTCTTCCAGGTCGTGGGTGATGAAGACGACCGATTTGCGGTCGGCCGACCACAGGTCGAGCAGTTCGTTTTCCATCAATTGGCGCGTCTGGATGTCGAGCGCCGAGAACGGCTCGTCCATCAGGACGATCTTCGGATCGACGATCAGCGTCTGCGCCAGCGCCACGCGCTTGCGCATGCCGCCGGAAAGCTGGTGCGGGAAGCGGTCGCCGAAGCGGCCCAGGCCGACGCGCTCCAGCCACGGCTGGGCGCGCTCGCGCGCCTGCCCCCGCGCCATGCCGCGGAACTCCAGCCCGGCCGCCACGTTGTCCAGCGCCGACTTCCACGGCATCAGCGCGTCCGCCTGGAACATGTAGCCGGCGTGCCGGTTGATGCCCGCCAGCGCCTCGCCGAACACGCGGACGGCGCCGCCGCTGGGGGCGAGCAGGCCGGCGATGGCGTTGAGGATGGTGGATTTGCCGCTGCCCGTCGGCCCGACGATGGAGACGAACTCCCCGGCGGCCACGGTGAAGCCGACGCCTTCCACGGCCGTGTAGGCGCGTCCCCGCCCGTCGGGCGAAGGGAACGTGATCGTCACGCCGTCGAGCGCGAGCGCTGGCGGCGCGGTACCGGATTCTGGCATGGGGGCGTCTCTATCCCTACGGAGTGCTTTTTTCCCCATTGTGTCCGAAGGCCGTCGCCTCGGCAATGCCTGGGCTCCGCTTATCGAGGCGGTCGAAGAAGGCCATCGCGGCGGCGCCGGTCCCGCGAGGCCACTGGTGCGGGTAATAGCGGCCGCCGAAGGTGTGGTCGTCGTGATGCGGGCACCAGAGCACGGGGTTGTCGGCCGCCGCCGGCCCGTAGCGCCGGCAGGCGAAGCGGTCGGGTTCCGCCGGCACGCTGCCTGTCGGCAGGCCGTTCTGCGCCAGGAAGGCGTTGCGCGCGGCCAGCCCCTGCGACACCGAGACGAG
>DASWVP010000662.1:0-12698 GCA_036401175.1 Azospirillum sp.
GCGCGGCGACCCAGGCGGTGAAGCCGCTCGCGTCCGGGTGCAGCCGGGCCAGCGTCACCAGATCGTCCACCTCCACCGCCGGCACGGCGTCTTCGGGGGCGGCGAGCAGCGCCGCCTCCAGCGCGCGGGCGCGTGGTCCGGGTTCGGCGTGGTAGGCGACCCTGGCGTCCAGCCGGCCGATGTCCTCGCGCCAGCCCGCCAGATCCGGATCGTCGAGCACCCGCTTGGCGGCGGCCCGGTAGGCTTCCGCCGCCTGCGCCCGCTTCTGGGCGTTGGTGGCTTCGGCGACGGCGCGCGCGTGGGCGCGGGCGACCAGATAGGGAGCGCGTTCACGCCAAGGAGAGGCGGCGTCGGCGGCGATGGCGGTGAAGCGCGCGGCCGCGTCGGCGTGGCGCCGCTGGTACAGCGCCGCCGCGGCCTGCTGATAGGCGCGGTCGGCGCGCAGCCACGCCGGGGCGTCGGCCGCCACGTCGGCCGGCGGTGGCGCGTCGGTGGCCGGGCATGCCTTGAACACCTGATCCTGGCCGGCCAGCCAGTCCCGCACCGCCGGTGCCGCCGCGCCATGCGCCGCGATACGGTCGGTCAGCGTTGCCGCCGCCGTGCGGAAGGCGTCGGGGGCGCAGTTCGGCACATAGACGTAGGGATCGTTGTCGGCGGTGCGGTAGGGATCGATGTCGTGGGCGTCCAGCTCCGGCGCGTCGGGCACCGCCTTGCGCGCGTCGGCCCAGGCGCCGACGGCGTGCGGCAGGCTGTCGGCGAACGCGCAGCAGGGCTTGCTCAGCTCCAGCATCGCCTCGGCGGTCAGCGGCCGGCCCATCAGGCGGCGGTAGGCGATGAACAGCCGGCGCCCGTCGAAGCCGGTCATGACGACGCCCAGCCGGTCGGCGGCGTAGGCCGGCGGCGCGTCGGTGGCGAAGCCGCCTTGGCTGACGAAGACCATTTGCGGAAGGACGGCACCGGACGCCAGCGCCGGTCCGCCGTTCGCACCGAGGGCGAACGCGGCGAGGAGCAGGGGGGCGATGGCGCGCGTAAACGTCATGGCAGGGCCTTCAGGGTGGCGCGGTAGGCGGCTTCGGTCCAGGGGCGCGGGGTGAAGGCGTAGACGCGGCGACCGGGCCGGAGCGGCGGAAACGGCTCGTCCAGCGCCACGCCGACGCTGCCCCGGCACTCCACCCGCGTCAAGTCGCCGCCGTCGGCCAGGCGGGCACGGATGGCGATGCCGGCCGGACCCATGCGGAACAGCATCGGCACCACCTCGTCCACCGGCAGCTCCGCCGTCCATCGCTCGGTCAGGCACCAGGAGGCGAGCGCGGTGATCGACACCGGCAGCCCGGCCGGCAGCCGTGGCCGCAGCTCATGCAGCACGGCCGAGTAGAAGGGGCGCAGGGACGGCGGCGCCTCGAAATCCACCTGCAGGGCGGCGATGCCCGGCCGCCCGGCTTCGGCGGCCAAGCGGTCCAGCACGGCGCTGCGCTGCGCCCCGTCCGCCGCCGGGCGGGTGCGGCCGAGGTGAACGTGCACCACGGCGATGCGCCGCGTGCCCTCGGGCAGGCGCAGCGGCTGCAGGCGCGGGCGCCAGCGCACGTCGTCGCCGTCCAGGAACAGCGTGCCGGTCAGGACGGCCACGGCGGTGGAGGCCGGGTCGATGAAGCGCAGATCCTCCGGCCGCTCCCACGCCCACAGCACGAGGTCCGGCACTTCATCCAGCCCGGCCACGGCCGGGCCCGGAACCGGCAGGAGGGCGGCCAGGACGGCGCAAGGGATGATGGAAGTGCGGCGCGGCATGCAACCGAGGTTAGCCGATCCGCACCGGCAAGTCGCGGCCGTATCAGTTTTTCACCGGCGCCGGGCGCCGTTCCGCCGTGGATGGAAAACGTGGTCGCACTTGGGCCCCCACCCCAACCCTCACCCGCCACGCGCGCTACGGTATGCACACATTAGCGAAGTGAGTATCCGATGGCGACGGCATGGAAGCGGCGCAGGCCGTTCCAGATCTGTGCATGCCGTAGCCCGCGAAGTGGGGGAGGGATGGGGTGGGGGCCCAGCGAAGGCACTTCCCCTTACAGCGGGTCGATGGCCGGGACCTTGGCCTCTTCGCCGGCGGCGGCGGGCTCCAGGGGGACGGGCGGGGTGGCGTACTGGCCGAAGCTGGGCGGCAGGGGCTGGCCCCAGTGCACGCCCGGCCCGCGCTCCGCCTCGTTCCAGGTGACCGGCTCGTAGTCGGGGGCGAAGACGAGGTAGCCGCCGGAATAGACCTCGATCCGGTTGCCGCCCGGCTCGTAGGCGTAGAGGTAGAACGCCTGCGACAGGTTGTGGCGCGACGGCCCGGCTTCGATGAAGATGCCGTTCTCGCGGTAGAGGTCGGCGGCGCGCAGCACGTCGTCGCGGTTGTCCACCCACATGCTGAAGTGGTGCAGGCGGCCGCTGCGCCCCTTGGCGGCGGCGTCCTTCACATAGGCGATGTTGTGGTGGATCGGCGTCACGCTCATCCACGAGCCGATCTCGGTCTTGCCCTCGTTGAAGAGCACCTGCTCGCGAAGCTGGAAGCCCAGCGTGTCGATCATGAACCTGCGGTTCTTCTCGACGTCGCCGCACAGCACGGCCAGATGGTCGATGCGCTTGGCGCCGACGCCGCGCCCGGTGAAGCGCGCCGGCTGGTTCTTCAGCGACGAGCGCATGTCCGGCGGGGCGACGTAGCGCTCCTGCTCGAAGAAGATCTCCATGGGGTGGCCGTCGGGGTCCTCGAAGCGGAAGGTGCGGCCGAATCCGAAATCACCCTCGCACCAGCCGCGCCCCAGGCCCTGCGCCTCGATGGCGGCGGCGCGGCGCTCCAGCGCCTGCGGGCTGACCACGCGCCAGCCGATGCGGGCGATGCCCGGCTGCTTCGCCGCCGTCAGCTTCAGCGAGAACTTCTGATAATCGCCGTAGCAGCGCAGATAGACCGAGTCGCCCGCCCGGTGCACCTCCTCCATACCCAGCACGTCGTGGAAGAACCACAGGCTCTCCTCCGGCTTCGGGGTGAGCAGTTCGACGTGGTCGAGGTGGGCGATGTCGAGAATCGGTTCGTGGGCGGTGACGCTGGTGGCGGACATGGGCGGGGTTTCCTCCTGGAACGGGGCCGCGCGCCTGATACGGACGGCGCCTGAAGGCGTCGTCCGTATCACCCTATCAATCAATGCTATTGCATTGATCTGTCGGGTTTTACCGGCGGCGCTCGATGAAAGCGATCAAGCGCCGCCGGTATGACCGGCGCGTTCTGTCGGTCGTTATGCCCGCACTTTAGGCGGGGCGATCAAGCGATGTCAAACCGAATAATCGATAAAACGGACGATCATCAATGGCGCCGCCCGCGTCGCGCGGCCATCATCGGCGTAACAAGAAATCATCGATTTTTTACCGTTGCACCGAAAACCACGGGGCGCTATCGTTCGGCCCATCATGGGAGGACGGGGCGCCAAGCCCCGCGACGGAACCACACCGGGAAAACCGCATGTCCGCCGGACTGATCGCCGCCGCCGTGGTCGCGCACACCCCGCGCATCGGCATCGAGGAAAACGCGCCGCCGTTCCAGCACGGCCTGATCGGCGGCCTGCGCGAACTGGGCCGCGATCTGCGCGCCATGAAGCCGGACCTGTTCGTCCTGCAATCGGCGCACTGGGTGTCGACCTTCAACTGGTACGTCACCGCGCACGCCGTGCACGAGGGGCTGTGCATCGCCGACGAGGCGCCGGACCTCATCCCCGGCGTGCCCTACCGCCGCGCCGGCGATCCGGCCTTCGCCCAGGCGCTGGCGGCGGCGATGCGGGACGGCGGCGTGCCGGGCGGCACCACCGACAACCCGCACCTGCACTGGGACTATGCGACCTACGTGCCGCTGAAATACATGGACCCCGACGCCGAGGTGCCGGTGGTCCGGCTGCCGACGGTCATCTGTTCCGACCTGACCGAGAACCGCCGGGTCGCGCGGGTCGTCCATCAGACGGCCAGGGAGATGGGCAAGCGCGCCGTCTTCATCGCCAGCTGCGCGCTGTCGCACGCGGTGGAGCGCGGCCCCGAACTGTGGCCGACGCCCGAGCGCATGGAGCTGGACCGCCGTTTCATCGAACTGGCCACCGGCGGGCAAGTGCGCGAACTGCTGGACTGGAGCCCGGTCTACTGCCGCGCCGCGGCGGCCGAGATGGGCGGCCGGACGATCAGCGGCATGCTGGGCGCCGCCGAGGTCCTGGCCATGGAACACGGGGCGGTGGCCGGGCGCCAGTACGGCGACTACGCCCAAAGCTCCGGCAGTGGCAACGCCAACATCTGCCTGACCCCCGCCGCCTGACGGGCAGGCCGCATTCTTCACGACAGGAGGCCGACTTGAGCACCCCGGAACTGGGCACCAAGGACGAGTACGAAAAGCTCTACACCGACCTGATCGGCTTCGTGCCGCCGCGCATCCAGCAGCGCCTGCGCGCCGGGCTGGAGTGCGACCCGGAGCTGCTCGACATGGTCGAGAAGATCCGCGAGAAGGCCATGTACCCGTCGGGCATGGACGTCAAGACCGCGCAGATGATCCTGTTCGGCATCCTGCTGTCGCACGTCGCCCCGGCCGCCGAATACCACGCGCGCGGGGCCATGCGCGCCGGTGCGACCAAGAAGGAGTTGCACGACGTCGCCGGGCTCGCTTTCCTGTTCCGTGGCTTGCCGGCGTTCAATCTGGCCGGCGAAGTCCTGAACAAGATCTACGACGAGCAGGACGCGGCGGCCGTCGCCGCACAATAACGATAAGATCAATCCGCGGGCCTGCCGGCGCGCCGGTCCGCCCAAGCTCCTGTGGGAGGAGATGTCCATGACCAAGGCACAGTATCTGGGTGCTCTCGCCGGCGTGCTGTTCGCGACGACGGCGGCGCAGGCGGCCGATCCGGTCAAGATCGGCCTGATCCTGCCGTTCTCCGGCCCGTTCGCCGATTACGGCCGACAGATCGACAACGGCATCCAGCTCTATCTCAAGCAGCACGGCGACACCGTCGCCGGCCGCAAGATCGAGCTGGTGCGCAAGGATTCCACCGGTCCGGCCCCGGACATCGTCAAGCGCCTCGCGCAGGAGCTGGTGGTGCGCGAGAAGGTCGACCTGCTGGCCGGCTTCGGCTTTACGCCCAACGCCTTCGTCGGCGCGCAGATCGCCACCGACGCCAAGAAGCCGATGGTCGTCATGAACGCGGCGACGTCGAGCATCACCACCAAGTCGCCCTACGTCGTCCGCTTCTCCTTCACGCAGGCGCAGATCAACCAGCCGTTCGGCGTGTGGGCGGCGCGCACCGGCATCAAGTCGGTGTACAGCATCGTCTCCGACTACGGCCCCGGCCACGACGCCGAGGCGGCCTTCAAGAAGGGCTTCACCGACGCCGGCGGCAAGATCGCCGGCGAGGTGCGCGTGCCGCTGAAGAGCCCGGAGTTCTCCGCCTACATCCAGAAGGTGAAGGACACCAAGCCGGAGGCGGTGTTCGTCTTCCTGCCGGCCGGCGAGCAGGGCAACGCCTTCGTCAAGACGTGGCAGGAATACGGGCTGCCGCAGGCCGGCGTGAAGCTGCTGGCGGCCGGCGACCTGACCGACGACGGGCTGATCGAATCGCTGGGCGACGCGGCGCTGGGGCTGGTCACCAGCTTCCATTATTCCTACGCGCATGATTCGGCCGCCAACAAGGCGTACACGGCGGCCTACGAACAGGCATTCCCGCAGGTCCGCCCGAACTTCATGTCGGTGGCCGGCTACGACGGCATGGCGGCGATCGCCGCGGCCATCAAGGCGCAGGGCGGCAAGGTCGATCCCGAAAAGACGGTCGAGCTGCTGAAGAACACCAAGGTGGAAAGCCCGCGCGGCCCCATCGCCATCGATCCCGAAACCCGCGACATCGTGCAGAACGTCTACATCCGCAAGGTCGAACGGGTGGGCGGCAAGCTGGTGAACGTCGAGTTCGACAAGATCGAGCAGGTCAAGGACCCCGGAAAGTGATCCGGGCGGGATGAAGCCGCCGGGCGGTTGCTTCCCCCGGCCCGCCCGGCGGCTTCGTCCCAACGCCGACATCGTAGGTTGGGTTGAGCGTCAGCGAAAACCCAACAGCCTTCGCAATGCAGAGACGTTGGGTTTTCGGCTCCGCCTTGACCCAACCTACGACGTACAAGGGGAAGGCCGACCCATGTTCGAGAGCGTTCTCGGCGTCCTGTTCAACGGGATCGCCTATGGGGTGTTGCTGTTCCTGATGGCCGGCGGCCTGTCGGTGACCATGGGCATGATGGGGTTCGTCAACCTCGCCCACGGCGCCTTCGCCATGCTGGGCGGCTATCTGGCGGTGACGCTGATGGGGGCGGCGGGATGGCCGTTCCTGGCGACGCTGCCCGTCGCCTTCGTCGCCACCGCCGCCGTCAGCGTGGTGGCCGAACGCACGCTCTACCGCCACCTGTACCGGGCCGGCGAGCTGGACCAGGTGCTGTTCACCATCGGTCTGGTGTTCATGTCGGTGGCCGGCGCCACCTTCGTGTGGGGGCCGTCGCAGCAGCCCGTGCAGATGCCGTCCTACCTGTCCGGCCAGATCGACCTGCTGGGCTTCGAGGCGAGCGCCTACCGGCTGTTCCTCATCGTCGTCAGCGGCATCGTCACGGCGGCATTGGTCTTCGGGCTGGAGCACACCCGCTTCGGCGCGCAGGTGCGGGCCGCGGTGGACAACCGCCGCATGGCCTATGGGCTGGGCATCGACGTGAACTTCGTGTTCGCCGCGACCTTCGCCGTGGGCAGCGGGCTGGCCGGGCTGGGCGGCGCGCTGGGCATCAACCTGATCGGCCTCGACCCGGCCTTCCCCATCAAGAACATGGTGTACTTCCTGCTGGTGGTGTCGGTCGGCGGCCTGGGGTCCATCAAGGGCACGCTGGTGGCGGCGCTGCTGCTGGGCATCTGCGACACCGCCGGCAAGTATTATGTGCCGGAGGCCGGCGCCTTCACGCTGTACGCCGTCATGGTGGGCGTCCTGCTGTGGCGCCCCGCCGGCCTGTTCGGACGGAGGTAGCCCCGTGACCGCCATCATCGACAACGACCAACCGGCGGGAGCCAAGGCCATGGCCACCTTCGTGCGCGCCCGGGACACGTCTCCGGTCCCCGTTCAGGACCCCACCGCCGCCGTTCTGGGCAAGGGCCGCTGGCGCTGGCGGGAGGCCGCCTTCTGGGCCTTCGCGGCGGGGGTGTTCTTCCTGTTCCCCGACCACCTGATGCTGGGCGCGCAGGTGCTGATCACCGGGCTGTTCGCGCTGTCGCTCGACCTGCTGGTCGGCTACACCGGGCTGGTCTCGCTGGGGCACGCGGCGTTCTTCGGCGTCGGCGCCTACACCGCCGGGCTGCTGGCGCAAGCGGGCTGGGGGGAGCCGTTCAGCGGGCTGGCCGTGGCGGCGCTGGCCGCGGCGATCGTCGGCTATGCCAGCAGCCATCTGATCGTGCGGGTGCACGGCATCGCGCTTTTGATGATCACCATGGGCGTCACCATCCTGCTGCACGAGCTGGCGAACCGGCTGGCGTGGATCACCGGCGGCGACGACGGGCTGCAGGGTGTGACCATGTGGCCGGTGCTGGGCCTTTTCGGGTTCGACCTGTACGGGCGCACCGCCTACCTGTACGCGCTGGGCGTGGTGTTCGCCATGTTCTGTCTGGCGCGCGGGCTGGTGAACTCGCCCTTCGGCCTGTCCTTGCGCGGCATCCGCGAGAACAGCCGCCGCATGCCGGCCATCGGCTCCCCCATGCGCAGCCGGATCCGCACGGTCTACACCATGTCGGCGGCGCTGGCCGGCGTGGCCGGCGCGCTGCTGGCGCAGACCACCGAGTTCGTGTCGCTGGAGGTGCTGAGCTTCCAGCGCTCGGCCGAGGTGCTGATCATCCTGATCCTCGGCGGCACCGGGCGGCTGTACGGCGCGATCATCGGCGCCGCCGTCTTCCTGGTCGGCCGCGACCTGCTGGCCTCGGCCAACCCGCAGTACTGGTTCTTCTGGCTGGGCCTGATGCTGGTCCTGGTCGTGATGTTCGCGCGCGGCGGCATCCTCGGCGGGCTGGAGAACCTTCTTCGTCTCGTCCAGCGCCGGAGGACCGACCGATGAGCACGCCGGCCCTGGCCACCGAAGGGCTTTTCATGAACTTCGGGTCGCTGGCGGTGACCCGCGACGTCACCTTCCGGCTTCCCGTCGGCGCGCGGCACGCGCTGATCGGCCCGAACGGTGCCGGCAAGACGACCTTCATCAACCTGCTGACCGGCGTCTACCGGCCCAGCGCCGGCCGCGTCCTGCTGGGCGGCGCCGACGTCACCGGCACGGCGGCCGACCAGCGCGTCAAGCGCGGGCTGTCGCGCACCTTCCAGATCAACACGCTGTTCCCCGACCTGACGCCGCTGGAGGCGGTGACGCTGGCGGTGTGCGAGCGGCGGGGGCTGGGCGGCGTCTGGCACTTCGGCCTGAAACGCTGCCGTCCGCAGGTGGAGGAGGCGTACGCGCTGCTGGAGCGGCTGGGCCTCGGCGCCGACGCCAACCGGCGCACGCGCGAGCTGGCCTACGGCCGCCAGCGCCTTGTCGAGATCGCGCTGGCGCTGGCGGCGGAGCCCAAGGTGCTGCTGCTGGACGAGCCGGCGGCCGGCGTGCCGGCGCGCGAGAGCGCCGAGCTGTTCGAGGTGATCTCGGCCTTGCCCGGCGACATCGCCATCCTGTTCATCGAGCACGACATGGACCTCGTCTTCCGCTTCGCCGAGCGAATCACCGTGCTGGTGGCCGGCGAGGTGCTGTGCGAGGGCACGCCGGCCGAGATCGGCGAGGACCAGCGCGTGCGCGACGTCTACCTGGGGAGTGGCGGACATGCCTGAGATGCTGCTGGAGGTCGAGAACCTCGACGCCGGTTACGGCGACGCGCTGGTGCTGGAGGGCGTGAGCTTCGCCATGGCGCCGGGCGACACGCTGGCGCTGCTGGGCCGCAACGGCATGGGCAAGACGACGCTGCTGGCGACGCTGATGGGGCACACCCGCGTGCGTGGCGGCTCCGCCCGGCTGCTCGGCCGCGAGCTGCTGCCCCTGCCGCCGCACGCCCGCGCCCGCGCCGGTCTGGGCTGGGTGGCGCAGGAGCGCGACATCTTCCCCTCACTGACGGTGGAGGAGAACCTGACCGTGGCGGCGCGCCGCGGCCGCTGGGACGCGGAGGCGGTCTATGGGCTGTTCCCGCGCCTGAAGGAGCGGCGGCGCAACATGGGCAACCATCTGTCGGGCGGCGAGCAGCAGATGCTGGCGCTGGGCCGGGCGCTGATGACCAACCCGTCGCTGCTGCTGCTGGACGAGCCTATGGAGGGTCTGGCGCCGGTGATCGTCGAGGAGATCCAGGCCTGCATCCGCCGCATGGTGGAGGAGGAGGGGATGGCGGTGATCCTGGTGGAACAGCACGCGCATCTGGCGCTGCGGCTCACCCGGAACGCCGTGGTGCTGGAGCGCGGCATGGTCGCGCACGCCGCCCGCAGCGCCGACCTGCTGGCCGACCACGCCACGCTCGACCGCCTGATCGGCGTGCGCAGCGGTGGCCAGGGGCACCGCCCGCCGGCCGCGGCGGTGGCGTGAGACGCTTCGTTCCGCAACGTTTGTTGCCCCCCCTAACCCTCCCCCTGCGGAGCGCTACGGTATGCACACATTAGCGAAGTGAGTATCCGATGGCGACGGCATGGAAGCGGCGCAGGCCGTTCAGGAAGGTCTTTGGGCCGGGTGGGCGTTCGCGCGCATAGCCGGTCCCCGCGCCGCCGGCGCCAGCACCGTCCGGGCGGTCTGCGCCGTCGTCAGCCAGCGCCGCGACTCCTTCTCCTGGAACGGCCGGTCATGGTGATCGCTGGCCGCCAGACCGCTGCGGGTCCACACCTCGCCACCAACCAAGCCAAGGCATTGGCCGGCTTCGGCATCGGCAGCCAGCATGGCATGAAGCAGAAGCCCTTGGTGTTTGCCCTTGCCGATCGCGCCAAGGCACGCCTTCTGCTCGGCGGTGTGAAAGCCGATCTCGCTGGTATCCTGGATCGCCAGAACATGGCGACCGGCCGCCGCCGGCCCCGTCCGCTCCCCCCACCCCGCCGGAATCGCCTCCACGCCGACTTTGGGGTTGGACAGAAAACGGCCAAACCGCACTTCACCGGCCCGCCCCCCGCGAAGTGGGGGGAGGTCGGGAGGGGGGCCCGACGATGAGACTTCTTTTCGGCAACCGACACTCCGGTTCCGTCCCTTTTCCTTTCTAGAACAGCGCCAGCTGGTCGCCCGGGGCCTCCGGCCGGCGGAATTGCGTGAGGTCGAGCGGCGGCGAGCGCCCGCCGAGGTTCAGGCGGTTGCAGGCGGCATGGAAGCGGCGGCGCAGCAGTTCGGCGTAGGGACCGTCGCCGGTCATGCGGCGGCCGAACTGCGCATCGTACAGCGCGCCGCCCCGGCACTGGCGGATCAGGCCGAGCACCCGGCGGGCGCGGTCGGGCGCGTGGGCGTGCAGCCATTCCTCGAACAGGCCGCCGATCTCGTGCGGCAGGCGCAGCAGGATGTAGGCGGCGCCCTTGGCCCCGGCCTCGGCCGCCGCCTCCAGGATGGAGTCCAGCTCGTGGTCGGTCAGGCCGGGGATCATGGGGGAGGCCATCACCGTGACCCGCACGCCAGCCTCGCTCAGCCGCCGGATCGCCTCCAGCCGCCGGGCCGGGGTGGAGGCGCGCGGCTCCAGCGCGCGGGCGAGGCTGCGGTCGAGCGTCGTCACCGACACGCAGACGTGGACGAGGTCGCGCGCCGCCATGCGCGCCAGCACGTCCAGGTCGCGCAGCACCAGCGCCGATTTGGTGACCAGCCCGGCCGGGTGGCCGCAGCCGTCCAACACCTCCAGGATGCGCCGGGTGATGCCCAACCGCCGCTCGACCGGCTGATACGGGTCGGTGTTGGTGCCCAGCGCGATGGGTTCGGGCACATAGCCCCTGGCGCGCAGTTCCTTGACCAGCAGTTCCGGCGCGTCGGGCTTGTGGAACAGCCGAGTCTCGAAGTCCAGTCCCGGCGACAGGCCCAGATAGGCGTGCGTCGGCCGGGCGAAGCAATAGACGCAGCCGTGCTCGCATCCCCGATACGGGTTGATCGAGCGGTCGAAGGGAATGTCCGGCGAGCGGTTGTAGGTGATGACGCTGCGGCTGGTGTCGACGCTCAGCGTCGTGCGCAGCGGCGGCAACTCGTCGTCCAGCGCCGAGCCCCAGCCGTCGTCGATGGCGACGCGCGTCGCACGCTCGAACCGGCCGCTGCGGTTGCTGACCGCGCCGCGCCCCTTCGTCACCCGATCCGGCAGTTCCTCGACCATGCCTTGGAGAATGGCATTGTTCCCTGAACAAATCAAGAACAACAACGCCTTTCCAGGACAATCGAGTGAAGGCTTGGATTCCCCATAAACAGGAAAGCCGTCATCCCCGCGCAGGCTCTCAGCGGATCTTCGATCCGCCTGACGCCGTCAGCGCTGGCTGCGCCAGCGCGAGAGGCGGGGATCCATGTTCACGACGACCGGACGCCTGCGCGGGGATGACGGGATATTTGAATGATGAAACCAAAGTCCTTTACCCGATTGCCCCGCCGCCTTTCCCCGCTGGGAAGGCGGCAATCGCGGCATCGCCGCAATGATGCCGGTGACCTGTTCTCCGGGACGATCATCCCGTATGCTGCGCTGCGAAAACCTCCTTCCTCCCGGTGCGGGTATGCCATTCTCCTATCTTCGCGCGTTGTCAGAGAGCAAGCGGACGAGAAAGGCGAACATCCATCTTGGAGTCTCGCTCGCCTTCGTCGCCGGGGCCATCAACGCCGGTGGGTTTCTCGCCGTTCTTCAATACACCTCCCACATGACCGGCATCGTGTCGTCGATGGCCGACAATCTGGTCATGAACAACATGGTGGCCGCCGCGACGGGACTGGCGTCCCTTATCGCTTTCGTCGCGGGCTCCGCGTATTCGACGATCCTGATCAATTGGGGGCGCCATCACAGGATGCGCAGCGCGTACGCCTACCCGCTTTTCTGGGAAGCCTTGCTGCTCGTGTGTTTTGGATTGATGGGCAACGTTCTGGAATCCCATCAGGCGTTGTTCGCGCCGCTCACCGTCCTGCTGCTGTGCTTCATCATGGGGCTTCAGAACGCGATCATCAGCAAGGTCTCCAATTCCGAAATCCGGACGACCCACATGACGGGCATCGTGACGGACATCGGGATCGAACTCGGCAAGCTCGTCTACATCAACTCCCGCGAAGAATCCGCCCGCTACAAGCCCGTACGCACCAACTGGCGCCGTCTTTGGCTGCTGGCGTCACTGTTGCTGTCGTTTCTTCTGGGTGGCGCCGCGGGGGCCGTAGGCTTCAAGGTCGTCGGCTACGTGACCACCATTCCCCTGGCGATCTTCCTCATCCTCCTGGCGATCGTCCCGCTCGTGGACGATGCGCGAACCCGCACGCGGCTGTTCCTGCGCTATCGCGCGCGCGGTCGCCGCACGGGCAAGCACGGCCCGCTGGGGAAGTTTCGGGTTCGCTAGCCCACGCCCCAGCCGCCCGTATCCGGGAAGGGCACGGGCGGCGGCGGGGCCGCGGTCAGGCGGGACGGCACCTGGAGGCCGGTGGGCAGCGGCGGCGCGTCGGCCGGGGCGGGCAGCAGGCGGGCGGGCCTGACCCACCAT
>DASWVP010000663.1:0-27792 GCA_036401175.1 Azospirillum sp.
TCCCCCCGCCTCGCGCACGGCGCCCAGGTTGACCAGCAGGCCGGCGTGCGCGGGCGCCACCGCGACGGCGCGGCGGTACGCCGCCTCCGCCTCCGCCCAGGCGCCGGCCCGGTGACGGTCGAGCGCGCGGTCGAGCAGGTCTTGCAGCGAGGTGGCGGGGATGTTGGTCATGGAAGCCGTTCGATCTAGCGCAGCCAGTTCTCGCAGCGGAGATCCTGGACGCGGACGAACTCATCCTCGTTGTCGGTCACCACCGTGCAACCGAGGGTCATGGCGTGGGCGGCGATGAGCATGTCGTTGCCGCCGATGACCCGACCGGCCCGCTCCAGGCGCGCACGGATCAGGCCGTAAACGGCGTCCGCCGGCGGTTCGAAGGGCAGAATCTGGAGTGCCCCCAGAACGGCATCGATCTGTGCCGTCAGCCGTGGCGATCCCTTTTTCGTGGCGCCGTAGCGGAGTTCCGCCGCGACGATAACGCTGGTGCAGACTTGGGCCTCGCCGACCTCCCGGATGCGCTGCGTCACCTTGCCTTGAGGGTCGCGGACGAGGTTGGAGAGGATGTTGGTGTCCAGCAAATACCGCATCAGAGATCGACCGGGTCCGGCGGGAGATCGGGGATATCCGGGAATTCCTCATCGAGCGGCCCGAGCGTCGCAAGGACACCCAGCAGTGTCGTCGGCTGAGCAGGTTCGATGATCAGCCGGTCGCCGTCCTTGCGCATCACGGCGTCTTCGCCGGGAAGCTCGAACTCGCGCGGGATGCGGACCGCCTGATTGCGGCCGTTCCGGAACAGCTTGACATGGCGTTCGGGGATCATCGCGGCTTCCTGTGGCATAGGCTGAAGCATATGTCGGCACGCTTCGCCCGTCCATCAAGAAAAAGGGGCCGCCGGTTTTCCGGCGGCCCCTGTTTCGAGCGCGTGTGCGAAGCGTCACATCATGCCGAGCATGCGCGGCAGCCACAGCGAGATGGCCGGGATGTAGGTGACGATCACCAGGAACACCAGCATCGTCAGCAGCCAGGGCCAGACGGCCACCGTCAGCTCGGTGATACCCATCTTGGTTATGCCGCTCGCCACGTAGAGGTTCAGGCCCACGGGCGGGTGGCACATGCCGACCTCCATGTTCACCACCATCATGATGCCGAAGTGCACGGGGTCGATGCCCAGCTTCATGGCCACCGGGAACAGGATGGGCGCCATGATCAGCACGATCGACGACGGCTCCATGAAGTTGCCGGCCGCCAGCAGCAGCAGGTTCGTCACCAGAAGGAAGGCGATGACGCCGAACCCCTGCCCGACGATCCAGTCGGCGATCGCCTGCGGGATGTTCTCCGACGTCAGCACGAACGAGAACAGCACCGCGTTCGTGATGATGTAGAGCAGCATCGCGCTCATGTTCGCCGAGGACAGCAGCACCTTCGGCACGCCCTTCAGCGGCATGTCGCGGTAGACGAACACGGCGATGACGAAGGCGTAGACGGCGCTCATGGCCGCCGCCTCGGTCGGCGTGAAGATGCCCGAATAGATGCCGCCGATGACGATGACGATCAGCAGCAGGCCCCACATCGCCTCGCGGAACGCCGTGAAGCGTTCAACCAGGCTGGCCTTGGGCATGCGCGGATAGCCGTTCTTCCAGGCCCGGTACCACGTCACCCCGCCCAGCAGCGAGGCCAGCATGATGCCGGGGATGACGCCGGCCATGAAGAGCTGGCCGACCGAGGCCGACTGCTGGCTGCCGCTGGTCGCCACGGCGTACATCACCATGACGATCGACGGCGGGATCAGGATGCCCAGCGCGCCCGAGGTGGTGATGACGCCGGCGCCGAACTGCCGCGGGAAGCCCTGTTTGACCATGGCCGGCAGCACGATGGAGCCGATGGCGACCACCGTCGCCGGGCTGGAGCCCGACACCGCCGCGAACAGCGCGCAGCCCACCACGCCGGCAAGGCCGAGGCCGCCGTGCCAGTGCCCGACCATGGCCGTGGCGAAGTTGATCATGCGGCGCGCCACGCCGCCGTGCGTCAGGAAGTTGCCGGCCAGGATGAAGAACGGGATCGCCATGATCTCGAACTTCTCGATGCCGGTGAACAGCTTCAGCGCCACCGCCTCGATCGGCACCTGGGTCATGGTGAACAGGAACGTCAGCACCGTGAGGCCCAGCGAGATCGAGATCGGCATGCCCGTCAGCATGAGGGCGAGCAGCAGACCGAAGATGATGGCGGAGTTCATCGGTCGGTCTCCTTGCGGTCGGGGGCGCCGGGGCGGGGTTTGCCGCCCTCGTGGTGGGCGACGTCGTGCGGGTGCAGGTTGTCGTCCATTTCGTACCAGTTGATGTCCTGCGCTTCGCGCTGCGGGTCGGTGGTGTCCTCTTCCAGGCCCTCGACGTGGCCGTGGTCGTGGTGCGGCAGCTCGCCGGTGCGTACGAACAGCCACGTCACCTGCAGGAAGCGGAAGCACATGAGGTAGGAGCCGACGGGAATCGCCAGATAGATCAGCCACATCGGCCATTCCAGGTCGGCCGAGGTCTGCTCGGTCTGCCCGATGTGCCAGACGAAGGTGGCGCCCAGCGTGCCGACGACGCCGGTGAACAGCGCGCCCGCCGACAGGCCGAAGATGATGAACTTGGCGCGGTTGCGCGGCTCCAGCCGGTTGATGAGGACGTCCACGCCGACGTGGATGCCCGTGCGCACGCCATAGGCGGCGCCGAATTTCGCCATCCACACGAACATGTAGATGCACAGCTCCTGAGCCCAGGAGAAGTTCCAGTGCAGAATGTAGTCCTGGATCACCGGCACGCCGGAGGCGTAGCGGTGCACGACGGCGGCGAAGATGATCAGCGTCGCCGCGCCGATGAGGAAGGCGATCAACACCTCCTCGAGCCGGTCGAGCAGTTTGAGCAGCATGGCGGTTTCCGGCGCAGGGGGAAAGCGCCCGGCGGACCGGGCGCTTCCTGGGATCGGCGTGGTCGGCTTACATCTTGAAGCCGGCGGCCTCGGCTTCCTTGTAGATGGTCTGGATCAGGTCCTTGCCGACGCGCGATTCGACGTCCTTGTGGACCGGCAGCAGGGCCTTGCGCCACGCCGCCAGCTCTTCCTTGGTCGGCTCGTGGAACTGCGTCTTGCCGGACGCCTTCATCTGGGCCATCGCCGTGTCGTTCTCGTTCTGGGCGATGGCGTTGGCGTACTCGGTGGCGTCCTTCATGGCGCCTTCGAGCTGCGTGCGGATGTCGCCGGGCAGGCCGTCCCAGAACTTCTTGTTGGCGATCACGGCATAGCCGAGATAGCCGTGGTTGGTCATCGTGGCGTGCTTCTGCACCTCATGCATCTTCTGGGTGTACATGTTGGACGGCGGGTTCTCCGTGCCATCCACAACGCCGGTCTGCAGCGCCTGATAGACCTCCGAGAAGGCCATGACCTGCGGCAGGGCGCTCAGCGCGCGCATCTGCGCCTCCAGAACCTTGGAGGACTGGATGCGCATCTTCAGGCCCTTGGCGTCTTCCGGCTTCAGCAGCGGCTTGTTGGCGCTGAGGATCTTGAAGCCGTTGTCCCAGTAGGCCAGTCCGACGATGCCCTTGGATTCCAGCTTCTGGAAGAGCTGCTTGCCGACCGGGCCGGTGGTCACCTTGACCAGAACTTCCTTGGACGGGAAGATGTAGGGCAGGTCGAAGACCTCGAATTCCTTGGCGCCCAGCGGGCCGAACTTGGCCAGCGACGGGGCGAGCATCTGCACGGCGCCGAGCTGCAGCGCCTCCAGCTCTTCCTTGTCCTTGTAGAGCTGGCTGTTGGGGTAGACTTCGATCTTGACCTTGCCGCCGGTGCGCTGTTCGGCCAGTTCCTTGAACTTTTCCGCACCCTTGCCCTTCGGCGTCTCGGGCGCCACGACGTGGCTGAACTTGATGACGATCGGGGCCTGCGCCATGGCGGGGGCAGCCATCAGGCAGCCGATGGCGGCGGCGCACAGGAGATTCGTCAGCTTCATGGGGGGAGCTCCTCCAGATTGTTATCGTTCGACGCGTTGGTCATAATTCTTAAATCCGACGGCGCCCGCTATTGTGGAAATCCGCAGGTACAAAGACGATGGTGTGGAATTGTCCGGCCACCAGCCCCACGGCACCCGCAGGCGCCCGATGACCGATCGCGAATTCCACGCTCCGGTGCGGCCGTGACGCTTGGCCTGGGCCATCGCGGCGCCGTGCACGCCATGCCGATCGTGGCGATGGCGCTGGTCGTCGTGCTGCTGGGCGTCTTCCTCTGGGTGCTCGACCGCAACGAGCGCGAGGAGGAGAGGCACGCCCTCATCAAGGACATCCTGTGGGTCGAGCAGAACCTGCGCTTCCAGCTCGCCTCCGACGTCGACAAGCTCGAACATCTGGCGGAGACGCTCGGGCGCGAGGGCGGCGACCCGCGGGAGGCGACGCCGGTGATGCGCCACGTCGTCACCACCAACCCCGCCATCGAGCAGATCCTCTGGCTCGACGCCGACGGGCGGACGGTGACCGCCATGCCGCCGGTGGAGGGCGAGGGGAGCGGCGCCCTGCTGCGCGGCGAGGCGTTCAAGGTGGCGCGCTCGCTCGGCCGCCGCGTCTACGGCGCGCCGTACCGCCTGCCGCAGGCCGGCGCCGGCTTCGACGTGGTGATCCCGGTGTTCGGGGCGCGCGGCTTCGCCGGGGCGCTGGCCGGCGTCTTCTCCATCGACGCGATCCTCGCCAACCACGTGCCCTGGTGGTTCGCGCAGCGCTACCAGCTTGAAATCCTCGACGCCGACGGCACGCTGCTGGGCGCCAAGTCGCACCTCGCGGTGGCGGAGCCGAAGCGCAGCCACACGCTGGCCTTCGACCCGCCGGGGCGCGGGCTGTCGCTGGTGGCGACCGTCTACAAGACCGACACCAACGCCGCCCGCAACATCCTGGTCGCCGCCATCTTCGCGCTGACCGCCTCGGCCCTGTGGAGCCTGTGGGCGGTGCGCCGGCACATCCGCCGCCGCATCCAGGCGGAGCGCGCGCTGCGCCAGGAGCACGCGTTCCGCAAGGCCATGGAGGATTCGCTGACCGCCGGCATGCGGGCGCGCGACATGGAAGGGCGCATCACCTATGTGAACCCGGCGTTCTGCCGCATGGTCGGCTGGACGGCGGAGGAGCTGATCGGGCGCGGGCCGCCCATGCCCTATTGGCCGCCGGAGGAAATGGGGCGGTGCGAGACCGTGTTCCGTTCCGTGCTGGCCGGGCAGGCGCCGCCGGAGGGGTTCGAGCTGCGCTTCATGCGGCGGGATGGGGAGCGCTTCGACGCGCTGGTCTACGAGGCGCCGCTGATCGACGCGGGCGGCCGGCAAGCCGGCTGGATGGCCTCCGTCCTCGACATCACCGAGCGCAAGCGGGCGGCCGATCTGGCGCGCCAGCAGCAGGAAAAGCTGCAGCAGACCGCCCGCCTGATCACCATGGGCGAGATGGCATCGACGCTGGCTCACGAGCTGAACCAGCCGCTGTCCGCCATCGCCAGCTATTCCACCGGCTGCCTCAACCGCCTGCACGCCGGGCCGTGCAGCGCCGCCGAACTGGCGCCGCCGCTGGAGAAGCTGGCCAATCAGGCCCGCCGCGCCGGGCTGATCATCCGCCGCGTGCACGACTTCGTGCGCAAGCGCGAGCCCAACGTGGCGGCGGTGGACCTGACGGCGATCATCGAGGACAGCGTGGCCCTGCTGGCGTCGGACGCCCGCAAGCACGGCGTGCGCATCACCGTCCAGGGCTGCGACGGCGCGCCGCCGGTGCTGGCCGACCGCATCCTGGTGCAGCAGGTGCTGCTGAACCTCATGCGCAACGCCATCGAGGCGATGGCGCACACCCGGCGCGAGGCCCGCGAACTGGGCGTCGCCGTCAGCGTGCAAGAGGACGTGGTGCTGACGCGCATCCGCGACCATGGCTGCGGCATCACGGCGGACGTGGCGGAGAAGCTGTTCTCGCCCTTTTTCACCACCAAGACGGAAGGTATGGGCATGGGCCTGAACATCTGCCGATCCATCGTCGAGCACCACAAGGGCCGCCTGTGGTATGAAGGCGATCCGGGCGGCGATTCGGGCGGCGGCACCAGCTTCCTGTTCACCCTGCCGGTAGCGCCGCGGGGGATGGGGGCATGACGGGGCAGGTGCACATCGTCGACGACGACGAAGCGATCCGCGACGCGCTGCTGTGGCTGTTCACCTCGCGCGACGTGCCGGCGGCGGCCTATGAATCGGCCGAGGCATTCCTGGAAACCTACTCGGAGGCCATGGCCGGCTGCCTGCTGCTGGACATCCGCATGGACGGGATGAGCGGGCTGGAGTTGTTCGGCCGCCTGCGCGAGCACGGCTGCCGCCTGCCGGTGATCTTCCTGACCGGGCACGGCGACGTGCCGGCGGCGGTGTCGGCGCTGAAGAAGGGGGCCCGCGACTTCGTCGAGAAGCCGTTCAACGACAACGACCTCGTCGACCGGGTGATCGAGGCGCTGGCCTTCGACGCCGAGCAGCGCGCCCGCGACGCCGGGCAGGCCTCGCTTGCCGCGCGCCTCGCCACCCTGACGCAGCGCGAGCGGCAGGTGATGGACCTGGTGATCGCCGGCAAGCTCAACAAGGTGATCGCCGACGACCTGGGCATCAGCATGCGCACGGTGGAGGTCCACCGCGCGCACGTCTTCGAGAAGATGGGCGTCAAGACCGCCGTGGAACTCGCCCGCCTGCTGGCGACGGCGTGACGCCGCCAACGGGGCGTCGCTCCCGTGGGAAGGATCACGCGGCCGCGCGTTGCAGGCGGGTTTCGAGGTCGTCGAGCCCGCTGACCAGTTCGTCGATCGCCTGGGCGGCCTGGGCGCGGGCGAAGGGCCAGGATTCGTCGCTGGCCTGATGCGCCGCCTCGACACGCGCCATCAGGCGGTTGCGCCGCCCGCGCAGTTCGTCGAGCCTGCGCTCCAGGTCCAGGCGTTCATCCTCGCCACGGCGTTCGACGGACGAGCGCAGGCGCTCCAGGCGCTCGCCGGCGTGCTGAATGAGGTCGCGGCAATAGCTGTCGTAGGCCTGCCGCTTGTGGCCGGTCATCGGTGTTCCTCCCCATGTGTGCTCCGGAGGTCCGTTTCGGACGGTCCTTCCGGTTTCGGCGCATAGATGGTCAAACTTTCGCCCATGTCCATGGTGCGGGGCGAAATATCCTGCCTGTGTCGCCAAAGGAAAAAGCCATCCGGCGGGCGCCGTTCCGCCGGCGTAAGCCCCCCGGACTGTCAAGTCGTCTGTTTGCGTGAAGCGTCTTCCCGGCGGCCGGTTGTTTCCGGTCCTTAGCCTTGCAGGCCAGTTTTGATCGCGTTGCATCCTGTCTGCCGCACTGATTGATAATCGTCAATCCGACCAAACGGATATTCCATTGGCGTATTGTCGCAGCCGGTGCCGGGCGGACGGCGCGCCGCATCAGAAGAAAGGCCCCGCTCCCGCCGGGGGAGAAGGGCCTTTCCTGCGCGCCTTCGATCTGGGGACGGTTACTCGGCGGCGACGCCGTAGGCGTAGGGCGCCGGGGATTCCTGGTTGGCCGGTTCGGGCGTGTGGGTCTCGTGCCGGCCGCACTGGCCGCAGCCGGTGCAGCCGCTGGCCCGGTGCTCGTCCTTGTGCTCCTGCACCATGGAGCGGACGTAGGGCACGCACTTGCCGCACTGGATCTTGTGATCGAGGCGCTTGAGGACCGCCGCCGTCGTCTGCGCGCCCTCTTCAAGGACACGCTTGATCTGCTTGTCGGTGATCGGATGGCAGATGCACACGTACATGAGGATTGGCCCCCGGCCTCGTTGCATCTCCTACCTAGTGCAAATGAGAATGACTGTCAATTAGGAAAACCCCCTACCCCGATAAGGGTGTACGGTTTGTCACAGGGGGGCAGCGCGCGGGGTGCCGCCCCCGGGGCAATCGCTTGCATATTCCCGTCGGGGGCTGTAGCCCCTGCATCCCATGGAACCGCTTGGACAAACCATCTATCTGGCGCCCGAGGGCTTCGTCGACGATCTCGTCGCCGAGCTGGGCGAAGTGAGCGACGTGCAGGACCGGCTGGTCTTCGCGCCCGGCCCGGCGCGCCCGGCGGCCTGGGCGCAGAACATCTGGTTCGATCCCGTGAGAATCGAGGCGGAGTCGATCAAGGATGCGGCGAAGAAGCTGCGCGCCATCCAGCGGAACTGGGCGCTGTGGTCGCTGCGCCATCACCGGCGCGCCAGCCTGATCCAGGAAAACCTGCCGCACGTCTCGGCCAAGCCGGTGACGTTCCCGTCGCCGCTGCCCACCGCGCCCTTCGGGTCCTGGACGCTGTGGGACGAGCGCACGCTGATCGCCGCGCCGCGCTGTTCCAGCCCATACCGGCACGGCGAGGTGAGCTTCGTCGAGAACCGGACGGCGCCGCCCAACCGCGCCTACCTCAAGCTGTGGGAGGCGTTGACCCTGTCGGGCGTGCAGCCCGGCCCCGGCGACCGCTGCCTCGACCTGGGCTCCAGTCCCGGCGGCTGGACCTGGGTGCTGCACGAGCTGGGCGCCGCGGTGGTCAGCGTCGACAAGGCGCCGCTGGACCCGGCGATCGCCGCGCTGCCGCGCGTGGAGTTCCGCCGGGAGAGCGCCTTCGGCCTGAAGCCGGAAGACGTCGGGCCAGTGGACTGGCTGTGCTGCGACGTCATCTGCTACCCGCAGCGCCTGTTGCGGCTGGTCGAGGCGTGGCGGGCCAGCGGGCTGGTCAAGCACTTCGTCTGCACGCTGAAGTTCCAGGCCGACACCGACCACGAGACGGCCCGCGCCTTCGCCGCCATCCCCGGCGGCCGCGTCCTCCACCTGTTCCACAACAAACACGAACTGACGTGGATCTGGCCGGCGGCGTAGAACTTTGTTCAAGGTGCCAAGCCGGGAAGGATTAGGGGGCGCGGATGGACACCGATGCCGGCAGAGCCGGCGCACGGATGGACACGGATGGAGAGAAAAAACATTTCATCCGTGTGTATCCGTGTTTCCCATCCGTGTGCATCCGTGTCTAAAAGACCATTTTTCTCTTCTTTAAACCCGTTCACGCCCTTCGGATCGCCATTTCTATGCTGGGGCGCATGATGGAGGCGGTGCGGTAGCCGATCTCCACCACTTCGGCGGCGCGGTCGAATTCCAGGATGCCGATGTGGCCGAGGCGGGGTGCGATCAGCACCTCCGGCGGTTCACCGGCGAGGCGGGAGCGGGTGATGCGGTCCTGCATGATGTCGATGGAGCCGGCCATCACCTCCAGCACGTTGGGCGCGGTCTTGCGCGACGACAGGATCTGGGTGGCGAGGAAGCGCGTGCGCTCGGTGGGGCGGCGGCCCAGCCACATGGCGACCTGTTCCTTCAGCGGGGTGCGCGGCGCGTCCGGCATCTCGTCGGGCATGCCGTCCCGCATTACCGGCGGCACCGGCGCGCCGTTGGCCAGCAGGCGGGGCAGGGCGGACATTTCGGAGTTGAGGTTGACGGCGATCACCACGTCCGCCCCCAGCGCCCGGCACAGCGACACCGGCACCGGGTTGACCAGCGCCCCGTCGACCAGCCAGTGCTGGCCGTTGTGCACCGCCGGGAACAGGCCGGGCATGGCGGCCGAGGCGCAGACGGCATCCAGCAGCGGCCCCTCGCGCAGCCAGATCTCGCGCCCCGTCGCCAGATCGGTGGCGACGGTGGCGAAGGGCTTGGGCAGGGATTCGATGGGGACGTCGGTCTGTTCGTTGCGGAACCGCTCGAACACGCGTTCGGCGGCGACGAGGCCGCCCTTGCGGAACGTCAGGTCGACGATGCCGAGGATGCCCAGCAGGCCCATGTTCTGCGCCCAGCTTTGCAGCGGGTCGAGCTGGCCGGTCAGGTAGGCCGCGCCCACGGCGGCGCCGATGGAGGTGCCGCACACCACGTCCGGCTCGATCCCCAACTCGTCCAGCGCGCGCAGCACGCCGATGTGCGCCCAGCCGCGCGCCGCCCCGCTGCCCAGCGCCAACCCGATCTTCAAGCCCGTCACGGCACGCCCCGCCTTGTCCTTGACCGTATCTGGGGCCTGCGCCGCCGTATGGGAAGTGGGGCGGGCGCCGGGGCGCCTTCGGGGCGCCTTCGGGGTGCCGCCGAAGGATGCCGAAAATTCGTCGGGATTTTTCGGAGACCTTCTTGTGCTCTTCTTGCGAATGTCACGGTCCGTGGCAATTTTCGGCGGGAAGACTTTTATCGTTTGGCACGTTAACCATGCGTCAACTGCTCATCCCGTAAAGTCACATCAGTAACGGACAGTTCTTTGCAGAGGTGAGGCGATGGCCCACGAGTTGAAGAGTTTCCGGCGGGACTGGCAGCGCTGGTCGGCGGTCGAGCGTACGGCGGCCATCGTCCTGCTGGTGGCGGCGACCGTGATCCTCGGCGGCCCGGTGACGCTCGGCCTGCTCTGATCAGGCGAAGACGAACGCGGACAGGGCCAGCAGCCCGAAACCCATCAGCACCGCGCCCGAAACGCGGTTGATCCACACCATGACGATGGGCGTGACGCGCCGGCGGACGGTCCCCACCCCGGCGCTCAACATCAACCACCACAACGCCGACCCGACGAAGACGCCGAGCACCAGCGCCAGCGCCTCGTCCATGCGCCCGCCGCCCCCGGCCAGCCCCAGCGCGCCGAACACGGCCAGGAAGCTGAGGATCGTCGCCGGGTTGGCGAGCGTCAGCACGAAGGTGGAGGCGTAGGCCCCGGCCAGCCCGCGCCCGGTCGCCGCCGCCACCCGCTCCGCCGGCCGCGCCCGCACGGTGGCCCAGCCCAGCCACAGCAGCACCGCCCCGCCGACGAGGCGAAGCGCGTCCTGCCAGCCCAGCAGCGCCTGCGACACGGCGGCCAGCCCGAAGCCGGCGACGGCGCCGTACAGCGCGTCGGCGGTGGCGGCCCCCAGCCCGGTCGCCAGCCCCACGGCCGTCCCCTCGGCCAGCGTGCGGCGGATGCACAGCAGGCCGATCGGCCCCACCGGGGCGGCGATCGACACGCCGATGACCAGACCCTTGAGCAGGAACCACAGGGCGTCCATGGCGCTCACTCCACCGGCAGGATGGCGGTTTCCTTGGGCGAGGACAGCGCGATCACCGTGTGCGAGCGCGCCACGCCCGGCAGCGTCTTCAGCCGGTCGGACAGGAAGCGTTCGAGATCCGCCGTGGTCGGCACGCGCACCTTGATCAGGTACGACCATTCGCCGGTCACATGGTGGCACTCCTGCACCGCGGGTGTGGCGAGCATGGCGGCGCGGAAGCCGGCGTCGTGCTCCGGCCGCTCCAGCAGCACCTGCACGAAGGCCAGCACGTCCAGCCCCAGCGCCGCCGGCGCCACCCGCGCGCCAAAGCCGGTGACGGCGCCGGACGCCAGCAGCTTCTTCAGCCGCTCGTTGACGGCCGACACCGACAGTCCGGCGGCGGCGCCGATCTCGGCGTAGGAAGCGCGCCCATCGGACTGGATGTGCGCGATGATTTTGCGGTCATGTTCGTCCATGACCGCAAGTTTTGCCGAAAGCGGCGGCTATGGCAATGTGTTTATGCGCCGCGTCGGCTACGCCCCCTCCGCCCGGCAGTGCAGGCCGAGGCTTTCGGCGGTGTTCGTCACGGCGGCGAGGCAGGGATCGGCGCGTTCGGCCGGGATGGAGACGGCGAAGCGGATGCTGTAGCGCCGCCCCTCGGGCACCGTCTGCGCGTCGAGGCGGACGATGTTGGCGCCGAACTGCGTGAAGATATCGGACAGCCGCGCGATCAGGCCGGGCTGGTCGCCGCCCGATACCTCGATACGGTGGGTGATCCGGCCGAGCGGGCCGGGGTTGGGATCATAGGTGAAGGGCCTCACCGCCACCTGCGCGCCGGCCAGCTCCGGCAGGGCCTTGAGCCCGGCGTCCAACTCCGCGACCGACAGCCCGGCGGGCAGCTCGCACACGGCGGAGAAGTCCGCCCCCTGGCCCAGCGAGGCGAAGGTGACGTCGCGCAGGTTGCCCCCATGCTCGAAAAGCTGCCCGGTGATCGCCGCCACCAGCCCGACCCGATCCGGGCACACCACCGTGATAAGCGCGAGATTGGCCATGCTGTCCTCCCTTGTCCTTTGGTGCGGCATGATAGGCACGCGGGGGCGGTGCGCGCAAAGGCGGGAAGGGGCAGGGTGCACGTTGGTGCTGTGCCGGGACGGTGATATGCTCGGCCTATGACGACGACGCCCCCGCCTGCCTCCTCCCTCGACGACATTCTCGCCATCCGCGGCAACCGCGCGGCGTTCGACGCGCTGGTCGGGACGATGGCGGAGGGCAAAGCGGTCGCCTTCGTCGGCGCCGGCGCCTCGGCCGGGCTGTATCCGCTGTGGGACGCCTTCATCGACCAACTGGCCGATCATGCGGTGACGGTGGGCAAAGCCGAGTCGAAGGACGCGGCGCGCTGGAAGGCCGACAGGACCTCCACGCCACAGCAGCGCGTCAACACCATCCTGCGAAAGCTGGGGGAACCCGCGTACCGCAATTTCCTGAGGGAGACTTTTCGCGACAAGCCGGGGGCGGACGGAAAGCGCTATACGCCCGTTCACGCGGCCCTGCTGCGGCTGTCCGTTCGCGGCTACGTCACCACCAACTACGACCCGGCGCTGGACTTCGCCCGCCGGGACTTGCGCCCCGACGTTTTCACCACCGGCACGCCGACGTGGCAGGACGACGACGAGGTGCACCGCTGGCACACCGGCGATGTCTTCGAGGACGAGTGCCCGATGCTGTGGCTGCACGGCTACTGGCAACGCCCGCAAGGCATCGTGCTGAACGCCGGGGAATACGCCGACGCCTACAAGCCAGGACTTTACCGCCGCCTCTTCGAACGGCTGTGGGCGCAGGACCGGCTGGTGTTCGTCGGCTTCGGCTTCAACGACCCGCAGTTCACTTTCATGGTCGGTGAGTACCTGCGTGAGATCAGGGACGCCAACGCGCTGCCGCGCCATGTCGCCATCCTCGGCCTGCCGGTGAACGACGACGGCACGGAGCCTGATCCAGACGCCATCGATGAACGGCGCGCGACGCTGGAGGAGGACTATCACGTCCGGCCGCTGTTCTACCCGGTGCGCGATGGTGGAAGGGATCATTCCGCCCTGCACGTCCTGCTCGACGCGCTGGCCATCCGATGTGGTGGCGCGCCGCAGGCGGCGGCACGGACCCTCCCGCCGCCGCCCGCATTTCCCTCCAAATGGGTGCACGAGGCGAGCGATGACGAGCGGTTCGTCGGGCGTGAGGAGCCCATCGCCGACCTCGACCGCTGGGTGCGGGACGACAAGGTGCGCGCCGTTGCCGTCTGCGCCGTTGGCGGCACCGGCAAGACGGCGCTGATCGGCCACTGGCTGAAGCGCACCGATGGCTGGCGGACGCGCCCGTTCGCTGGTCTCTTCGCCTGGAGCTTCTACCAGGACCGCGACGCCGGCAATTTCCTGCGCGCCTTTCTCGACTGGGCGCACGAGACGCTGGGCATGGCGGAACGCGACGGCGGGACCGACTTGCCCAAAGTGGCGTGCGGCGTGCTGGCGGCGCACCCGCTCGTCCTCGTGCTCGACGGGCTGGAGGTGGTGCAGGAGGCGGGGCAGGAGGAGAACGACCGCTACGGCAGCTTCCTCGATGGCGATCTGCGCGAGTTCCTTCGGCGGTTCTGCCGGGGCGACCACCGGAGCCTCGCGGTGCTGACCAGCCGCTTCGCCTTCGCCGACCTTACTAGCGTCGCCGGCACGGCCTTCCACCAGCTTGACTTGCCCGGCCTGCCGGCGGCGGAAGGGGCGGCGCTGCTCAGCCGGATGGGAAGCGATGGCGACGCGGCGGAACACGAGGAGATTTGCCGTCGGCTGGAGGGACACCCGCTGGGCCTGCGCGTTTTCGCCGACGCGTTGCCGAGGGAGCACCGCGACCAGCCGCTCCGCTTCCTTGACGACGCCTTCCGGGTCGACGCGCTGTCCGCCGATGCGCCGCTTTATGACAAGTTGCGACGCCTGCTGACGTTCTATGAACGCGCGCTCAGCGTCACCCAGGTGCGATTGCTCGCCATGGTGGCGCTGTTCCGCTCTCCGGTCGCCGAGGCGACCGTGCTGCGCCTCATCCGCGGCGTGTTCGAAGAGGAATCGGCAGAGGCGTTGCCCAGCGACGACGTGCTGGCCGCCGAACTGAGGGCGCTCCACGCCCGCAGCATTCTCTCACGCGAGCCGATGGCCGGCGGTTGGGGCTACGCCAGCCACCCCATCCTGCGCGACCATTTCCGCGCCGTGCTCCTGGAGGCTGGAACCGCCATCGCCTGCCGCGCGGCGGACCTGCTGAGCGGGGCGCCGAGCGGCGAAACGCCGCGCACCGTCGAGGAGATCGAGCCGGTGCTGCTGGCCATCGACCTGCTCCTGGATGCGGACGAGTTCGAAGCGGCGGACAGCTTGTATCGGGAGCGGCTGGAGAATGACTTGGTGTTCCTGAACATCCCTGCGCCGCGCAAAGGGATGGCGGCGGCACTCAGCTTCGTCCGCGACGAAGCCAGGCGGCAACGGTGCGTGGTGGCGTTGTCGCAACGGCGCCTCGCCTACTATCTGAACAGCGTTGGCCTGTACGCCAGTATCAGCGGCGACAACGAGCGGGCGCTCGTGTTTTTCGGAGACGCGGCCGCAATTCACCGCGAATGGAAGAATGTGCCGGACCAATGCGTAGGTCTTCAGAACGAGTCAGATTCGCTCGCTTTTTTTGGCCGTTTGGAAGCCGCGCAGCAGGCGGCAGGCGGGGCGCTTCGCTTTGCCTTGCAAGAGCGTGATGATGTGGAGGTCAAGGATAGCTTTTCCCGTCACGGCTGGGCGAGCGGGTTGGCTGGAGCCAGCGGTTATTTGCGCGTCGCCGTCGCTGACTTCGCGCGGGCCAATGAACTGGAGAAGGCTACAGCTGATGAGGGTGACGAACTCTACAGCAATCGCGGCGTACAGTGGGCTGACGTGCTCATGCGCGGAGGAGACGCCCGTGTCCTGGCGCTCACCCGTCGCCGGGTCGACGCCAACTTGAGTCGTTGCCGCCTCAATCACTGGAACGAAGACATTGCCTGCTGCCATTGGATGCACGCCGAAATCGCTCTGGCCGAGGGGCGGCTCGACGACGTGGCGGAGGCGGTTGCCGAGGCGAAGCGGATCTTCCTCCGCGGTTCGATGCTGTTCGAACTGGCCGGCGTGCACGTCACCGCCGGACGGCTGGCGCTGGCTCGGAGGCAGGCGGCGGAGGCGCGCGCCGGTGCCGCCGATGCTCTGGACCTTGCCGCGCCGCGGGGGATGCGGCTCGTTCAGGCCGATGCGTTGGTTCTGCGCGGGCGGGCGTGGCTGCTGGACGGCGACCCGCGGGCGCGCGACGACGGCGAGGAGGCGTTGCGGCTGGCGCGCGCCTGCGGCTACGGCTGGGGCGAGCGCGATTCCCTTGCCCTGCTGGCCGAGGCACTGGCGGCGCAGGGGCACCCCGACAAGGCCCGCCGCGCGCGCGAGGAGGCCGACGCGCTGTCCGCCCAGCTCCGCATCACCATGGCCGACCTGGACGCGGCCGAAGCCGAGGCCAAGGTCTGGCTGACGGAGTGGCAGGCGAGCAAACCCAAGAAATAGCCGGGTTCCAAGGGCCACGGCCCTTGGCCGGGAGAGCGCGAGAGGGCCGGTTGCCCTCTCGCCCCCGCTCCCTTACGCCGCCGTCCCGCCCACCGTCAGCCCATCGAGCCGCAGCGTCGGCTGGCCGACGCCCACCGGCACGCCCTGGCCGTCCTTGCCGCAGGTGCCGACGCCGGGGTCGAGGCGGCTGTCGTTGCCGACCATGCCGACGCGGGTCAGGCTGTCCGGGCCGTTGCCGATCAGCGTGGCACCCTTCACCGCCGCGCCCAGCTTGCCGTCCTCGATCAGGTAGGCTTCGCTGGCCGAGAAGACGAACTTGCCGGACGTGATGTCCACCTGACCGCCGCCGAAGTTCTTGGCGTACAGGCCCTTCTTGACGGAGGCGATGATCTCCTCCGGGCTGTGCGGGCCGTTGCGCATCACCGTGTTGGTCATGCGCGGCAGCGGGTGGTGGGAAAAGCTCTGGCGGCGGCCGTTGCCGGTCGGGCGCATGCCCATCAGGCGGGCGTTCATGCGGTCCTGCATGAAGCCCACGAGGATGCCGTCCTCGATCAGCGTGGTGCACTGGCCGGGCGTGCCCTCGTCGTCCACGGTGATGGAGCCGCGGGCGTCGGCGATGGTGCCGTCGTCCACCACCGTCACGCCGGGCGCGGCGATGCGCTGGCCCATCAGGCCGGAGAAGGCGGAGGTCTTCTTGCGGTTGAAGTCGCCCTCCAGCCCGTGGCCGATCGCCTCGTGCAGCAGGATGCCGGGCCAGCCGGGGCCGAGCACCACGGTCATCTCGCCGGCCGGGGCCGCCACCGAATCCAGGTTCACCAGCGCCTGGCGCAACGCCTCGTCCACGAAGCCGCGCCAGGTCTCTTCCCGAAGGTAATGTTCGTAGGTGACGCGGCCGCCGCCGCCGTGGCTGCCACTTTCCATCTTGTCGCCGTCGGCGACGACGACGGAGACGGAAAGGCGAACCAGCGGGCGCAGGTCGGCCACGCGCACGCCGTCGCCGCGCAGGATCTGCACCGCCTGCCACTCGCCGCTGATGGAGCAGCTCACCTGCCGCACGCGCGGGTCCTTGGCGCGGGCATAGGCGTCGATGGCGGCCAGCAGCGTCACCTTCTGTTCGAAGGGGACGAGGTGCAGGGGGTTGTCGGGCATGTACAGCGCGCGGTTGGTGCCCGGCGGCGGCTCCGCCACCGTGCCGGTGTGGCCGGCCTGCACGGCGCGCACGGTGCCCACGGCGCGGCGGATGGCGTCTTCCGACAGGTTGGAGGCGTGCGCGAAGCCGGTCGCCTCGCCGGCGATGGCGCGCAGGCCGAAGCCCTGCGTGGTGTCGAAGCTGGCGCTTTTCAGCTTGCCGTCGTCCCAGCCCAGGCTCTCGCTCTGCGCGTATTCCAGGTACAGCTCGCCGTCGTCGGCGCCGCGCAGCGCGTCGGACACGAGGCCCTCCACGCGCGGGCGGTCGAGGCCGGCGCGGTTGAAGAACAGATCATCGGTGACGGCGAGCGCGCTCATGCTGACTCCGGTGTGCGGTGCGTGTGTGCGACGAAAGTCGAGAAAACGGGCGGCTAGGCACCCGGCGGGCTGATGTGGTCTATAGTGTGGCGTCGGGATGGCGGGCCGGCAAGGCTCGCCGTCCCAAAGAGCATGGGAATCAGCGCCGTGACCGACCAGCCCGCCGCCCCGACCGCCGCCCCCATTTCGGCCGTGGCCGACCGCCCGCTCAAGGACCACCCACTGCGCGTGGCACTGACCAACGAGGTGCACGCCCGTCCGCCGGAGGCGCTGGCCGCGCCCATGCGCGCCACGCTGCTGGCCATGCTGTCGGGCGAGGGCGCGGGCGAGCTGGAGCGGCGCTATCTGGAGCGGCTGTGCGAATGGGCCGGCGTGCCCAAGCCGGCGCGCGGCGCCACGCACTACAGCGGCTCCTTCGGCAGCTTCCGCTTGAAGTGGGAACGGCATACCGAGTTCTCGACCTACACCATCTACCGCCCCGGCAGCTTTGCCGAGCCGTTCGCCGACCCGGCGCTCGATTCGCTGCCCCGGGACTGGCTGGCCGGCCTGCCGGGCGAGCTGATGGTGGGCATCCACGTGGCGCTGCTGGAGCGCGGAACGGCGGAGCCGGACGGCGGGCAGCTCATCGGGGTGTTCGGCTCCGACTCCTACGTCGGTGGGCACATCGCCGGCGGGGCGGCGACGGCGTGGACCGATTACCGCATCCATGGCGACGGCTTCAGCCGCGTCCTGATCCACGACCGTTCGCTGGGCATCCGGCAGGCCGGGCGCTTCGTGCAGCGCCTGCTGGAGATCGAGACGTACCGCGTGATGGCCCTGATGGCGCTGCCCATGGCGCGCGAGGTGCTGCCGCGCATCGGCACCATCGAGACGGACCTCGCCACGCTGACCGCGCGCAGCGCGGCGCTGCGCACGCTGGACGACGAGCGCGACATGCTCGACCGGCTGACGCGGCTGTCGGCGCAGGCCGAGCAGATCGCCGCCGAGACCGCCTACCGCTTCGGCGCGGCGCGCGCCTATTACGAGATCGTCGACCGCCGCATCGGCGAACTGCGCGAGGTGCGCATCGAGGGGCTGCAGACGATCAGCGAGTTCATGGAACGCCGGCTGGCCCCGGCGATCCGCACCTGCGAGGCGGTGCAGGCCCGCCTGGACAGCCTGTCGCAGCGTCTGGCGCGCGCCAGCAACCTGCTGCGCACGCGCGTCGAGATCGCCGTGGAGGGGCAGAACGCCGAACTCCTCCAGTCCATGGACCGCCGCGCGCAGCTTCAGCTTCGCCTGCAGGAGACGGTGGAGGGGCTGTCGGTGGTCGCCATCAGCTATTACCTGATCGGCATCGTCGGCTATGCGGCCAAGTCCATGAAGGGCTTCGGCTGGAAGGTCGATTCCGACATGGTGACCGGGCTGATGATCCCGGTGGTGCTCGCCTTCGTGTGGACGGGCGTGCGCCGCATCCGCAAGGCCATCGCCGGCAGGCACTGAGCACTGAGGGGGCGGGTTGCCCGCGCCTGCGCCATTTTGCGCGTTTCCCGAGCACATGTTGTGTCCCTAAAGTTTTGCGAAAGTTTTGCAGAACAAACACAGGGGGGAGAACGCGATGACCATCCGGGCCAAGCTGCTCGTGCTCGTCGGCATACTGGGTGCGATGCTGGTCATGGTGGCCGGCAACCGCGCGCTGGATGCGCTGGAGGCGTTGCGGGCCGCCGAATCCGCCCGCTCGGTCAACCGCGTCTCCGACCTGCTGCTCACCGCCGCCGGGGCCTGGGCGGTGGAGCGCGGCACGACGAACACGGTGCTGGCCGACGTGTCCGCCGCCACGCCGGCGCAGAAGCAGACCATCGCCGCCAAGCGGCAGGAGGGCGACGCGGCCTTTGCCGAGGCGGTGCGGCAGGTGCGCGCCATGCCCGGCGCGCCGAGCATCGACAAGGCGCTGGGCGAGGCGGAGAAGGCCGCGCAGACAGTGGCGCAGTTCCGCCGGCAGGCCGACTCGGCATTCGGGGGCGGCCCGGTCGACGAGGGGCTGCGGCGCGGCTGGTTCCCCGGCATCAGCGCCCTGGTCGTCGCCAGCCAGCGGTTGCGCGGCGTCATCGAGGACGCCGGGCCGTCCCGCGTCGGCGCGCGCGTGCTGCGCGCCTTCGACCTGAAGAACGCGCTGTGGGAGATGAGCGAGTTCGCCGGGCGCGAGCGCGGCATGGTGGGCGCGGCGGTGGCCGGCGGCAAGCCCTTCACCCCGGCGCAGCTGGAAACCGTCGCCCGTGCCCGCGGCCATGTGGAAAGCGGCTGGACCATCGTGCGCCGTCTGGCCGGCGGCTTCGGGCCGCGCATCGAGGCGTCGGCCGAGGCCGTCGAGCGCGCCTTCCTGACCGAATTCGAGAAGACCCGCGCCGCCGTGTTCGAGGCCAGCGCCAAGGCGCAGCCGTATCCGCTCGACGGTGCCCGCTGGTTCGCCGCGGCGACGGCCGGCATCGAGCGCATCCTGGAAGCCCAGGCGGCGGCGTCGGAGGAGGTACGGACGCTGCTGGACCGCGAGGCGGATGCGGCGCGCGCCGATCTGATGCTGGGCGTGGCGCTGCTGGCCGTCGTGGTCCTGCTGGCGGCCGCGGCGGCGTGGGTGATCACCGTGCAGGTCAACCGGCCGATCTTCCGCCTGACCGAGACCATGGGCGCGCTGGCCGACGGGCGATTCGAGGTGGCGGTGCCGGGCGTCGGGCGGCGCGACGAGATCGGCCTGATGGCCGAGGCCGTCGAGGTGTTCAAGCGCAACGGCCAGGAGAACGAACGCCTGCGCGCCGAGCAGGAGCGCCAGCGCGCCGATTCCGAAACCGCCAAGCGTGCCGCGCTCGAATCCATGGCCAGCACGGTGGAGCGCGAGATGCGCTCGGCCGTCGAGCAGGTCGCCCAGCGCACGCGCGAGATGGACGGCAGCGCCGGTTCCATGGCGTCGTCGGCGGATCAGGTCTCGGCCAATTCGCAGAGCGTCGCCGCGGCGGCCGAACAGGCGCTGTCGAACGCGCAGTCGGTCGCCACGGCGGTGGAGGAGATGTCCGCCTCGATCCGCTCCATCAACGACCAGCTCACCCAGGCCAGCGCGGTGACGCGCCGCGCCGTCGGCGCCGGGCAGAAGACGCACGCCACCATCCAGGCGCTGGCGGAGACGGTGGGTCGCATCGGCGACGTCGCCAAGCTGATCAGCGCCATCGCCGGGCAGACCAACCTGCTGGCGCTCAACGCCACCATCGAGGCGGCCCGCGCCGGGGAAGCCGGCAAGGGATTCGCCGTGGTCGCCACCGAGGTGAAGAACCTCGCCAGCCAGACCGCCAAGGCGACCGAGGAGATCGCCGTCCAGATCTCCTCGGTCCAGGACGGCACGGCCCAGGCCGTGGCCGCCGTGCGGGAGATTTCGGAAACCATCGCGGAGATCGACGGCATCGCCGGTTCGGTCGCCGCCGCCATGGACCAGCAGGGCGCGGCGACGCACGAAATCTCCCGCAACGTGGTCGAGACGACCGGGGCGGCGCAGGAGGTGTCCCAGCGCATCGCCGAAGTGTCGGCGGAGGCCACCGCCAACGGCGGGCGCGCCGCCGACGTCCGCACCATCGCCGCCGATCTCGCCGGCAGCATCGACAGCCTGCGGGAAACGCTGGTGCGCGCCGTGCGCACGGCGACGCGCGAGGTCGACCGCCGGGCCTACCCGCGCTACGCCGTCGAACGCCGCTGCCGGCTGTCTACGGGCGCGGGGCAGGCCGAGGCGCGCGTGCAGGACCTGTCGGTGCGCGGCGCCTGTCTGGCCGGCGCGCCGACGCTGGTGGAGGGCGCGCGCGGCAGCCTGTCCATGGACGGGGTGGAGCAGGCGCTGCCCTTCTCGGTCCTGGAGCGGCGGGAGGGGTGGCTGCACGTCCGGTTCGAGATGCCGGACGCCGAACAGGCGGCCTTCGAGCGCGCCTTCCCGCGCCTCGTCCAGGGAGCCCGCCGGGTCGCCGAGGCGGCGTAAGGCCGCGCGTCCCCATCGAAACCAATCATTGACCTTGCCCGAGTCGCGCGCGGCGCGGCTTGGGAGCACGCTGGTGGGCATGCGAAACGCGGGGAGAGCAGGGCTCTTCCCGTGCTTCGTGTTGCGTGTGCCCCCAAATTTTTCATGGATATGCGACAACTTGTCGCACTTAACATCCGAGCTGCCAACTCAACAATCAGTACAGCGCACGGTTCAAGCTTGCCCTGAGGTGCGACTGATCGTCGCGCTATGCGAAAGGAAAGCCTTGTAATCAACGTGTGCGAATGGCTAGGTTTTTGGTGCGCGGATTTGTCGCATTGAAAATGTGGGCATTTCACGTGGTCCGGCGCCTGCCGCAACCGCCCAACGGGCCCCGCAGGGGCGCGCAACGACAGGGCGGAGGCGGGACCGGGGACAGGGACTTCCACGCACCCCCGACGGTGCGCGGCAAAACGAGAAGGGTTGGGGATGAAGAGGCACATCGTGCGCGCCGCCGGCGTGGCGGCCCTTATCGGCGTCTTTGGCTTCCTTGAACCGGCCTGGGCCGCCGGGCAGCCTCTGCCCTGGGGCATGGGGCTGCAGGAGGGGGTGACGCCCGTCAAACACCTGCTTGAAAGTTTCCACGACCTGCTGCTGGTGATCATCACGGTCATCACGCTGTTCGTGCTGGCGCTGCTGGCGTATGTCGCCTACCGCTTCAACGCCAGGGCCAACCCGACGCCGACCCGGACCTCGCACAACACGGTGCTGGAGGTGGCGTGGACGGTGATCCCGGTGATCATCCTGATCGTCGTCGCCGTGCCGTCGTTCCGCCTGCTCTACGTCATGGAGCGCACGCCGGAGGCGGAGATGACCATCAAGGTCACCGGCCGGCAGTGGTACTGGGATTACGAATACCCCGACCACGGCGGCTTCGCCTTTTCCAGCTACATGGTGCAGGACGCCGACCTGAAGCCGGGGCAGCCGCGCCTGCTGGCCACCGACACGCACGTCGTGGTGCCGGTGAACACCACCGTGCGCGTGCAGGTGACCGCCGGCGACGTCATCCATTCGTGGGCGGTGCCATCCTTCGGCGTGAAGAAGGACGGCGTTCCCGGCCGCCTCAACGAGACGTGGTTCAGGGTCGAGCAGGAGGGGCTGTTCTACGGCCAGTGCTCGGAGATCTGCGGCGTCAACCACGGCTTCATGCCGATCACGGTCGAGGCCGTCTCCAAGGAGAAGTTCGCGGAGTGGGTGGCCAAGGCCAAGGTCGCCTACGGCACGCCGGACGCCGCGCGCGAGCTGGCGCAGGCACCGGACGCGGCGCGCTGACCTCCAGGCAAAGGCAACAGGCCAAAAGCAACAAACGCCGATCTGGCATCAAAGCCGACGCGAGGGATGAGAGATGGGTAACGGGACCACCGGAGCCGGGGCGCACGCCCATGACGATCATCACGATCACCACAAGCCGGGCTTCGTGCAGCGCTGGCTGTATTCCACCAACCACAAGGACATCGGCACGCTCTACATCGTGTTCTCCATCGTCGCCGGCCTGATCGGCGGCCTGTTCTCGGTCATCATGCGCGCCGAGCTGCAAAGCCCGGGCATGCAGCTGGTCGCCGACGGGCAGATGTGGAACGTGTTCATCACGGCGCACGGCCTGATCATGGTGTTCTTCGTGGTCATGCCGGCGCTGATCGGCGGCTTCGGCAACTGGTTCGTGCCGCTGATGATCGGATCGCCCGACATGGCGTTCCCGCGCATGAACAACATCAGCTTCTGGCTGATCGTGCCGGCCTTCCTGCTGCTGCTGGCCTCGTCCTTCGTCGGCACCGGCGCCGGCACGGGGTGGACGGTCTACCCGCCGCTGTCCTCGGCGACGGGGCACAACGGGCCATCGGTGGATATGGCGATCTTCGCCCTGCATCTGGCCGGCGCGTCGTCGGTGCTGGGCGCGGTGAACTTCATCACCACCATCTTCAACATGCGCGCGCCGGGCATGACGCTGCACAAGATGCCGCTGTTCGTCTGGGCCATGCTGGTGACGGCGTTCCTGCTGCTGCTGGCGGTGCCGGTGCTGGGCGGCGCCATCACCATGCTGCTGACCGACCGCAACTTCGGCACGGCCTTCTTCAACCCCGAAGGCGGCGGCGACCCGATCCTGTTCCAGCACCTGTTCTGGTTCTTCGGCCACCCCGAAGTCTACATCATGATCCTGCCGGCCTTCGGCATCATCAGCCACATCGTCTCGACCTTCTCCCGCAAGCCGGTGTTCGGCTACCTGGGCATGGCCTATGCCATGGTGGCGATCGGCGTCGTCGGCTTCGTGGTGTGGGCGCACCACATGTACACGGTCGGCCTGGACGTCAACACCAAGGCGTACTTCACGGCGGCGACGATGATCATCGCCGTGCCCACGGGCATCAAGATCTTCTCGTGGATCGCCACCATGTGGGGCGGCTCCATCGAGTTCAAGACGCCGATGCTGTGGGCCGTCGGCTTCATCTTCCTGTTCACCGTGGGCGGCGTGACCGGCGTGGTGCTGGCAAACGGCGGTTTGGACAACGTGCTGCACGACACCTATTACGTCGTCGCGCACTTCCACTATGTGCTCAGCCTGGGCGCCGTGTTCTCCATGTTCGCCGGCTTCTACTACTGGATCGGCAAGATGTCGGGCCGGCAGTATCCGGAGTTCTGGGGCAAGGTGCATTTCTGGCTGACCTTCGTCGGCGTCAACCTGGCCTTCTTCCCGCAGCACTTCCTGGGTCTGGCCGGCATGCCGCGCCGCATCCCGGACTATCCGGACGCGTTCGCCGGCTGGAACCTGATTTCCTCGCTGGGCGCCTACATCTCTTTCGGCTCCGCGCTGTTGTTCGTGTGGATCGCCATCTACACGCTGACCCGCGGCCAGAAGGTGGAGGCGAACTACTGGGGGCCGAGCGCCACGACGCTGGAATGGACGGTCAGCTCGCCGCCGCCGTTCCACGCCTTCGAGACGCTGCCGGTCATCAAGTGAGAGGCGCGTGCCTTGGGCCCCCCTCCCGACCTCCCCCCACTTCGCGGGGGGAGGAGAAGAAAGCCCTCCCCCGCGAAGTGGGGGAGGGTTGGGTGGGGGCCCGATAAGAGAACGTGGCGCACGTCGGGAGGGTAGAACAATGACGGACATCACCGTCCACAAAGTGACAGGCGCCAGCGCGGGCGACTTCATCGAGTTGCTGAAGCCGCGCGTCATGTCGCTGGTCGTGTTCACCGGCTTTGCCGGGATGATCGTGGCGCCGGGGCATCTGCACCCGCTGCTGGCCTGCGTGGCGGTGCTGTGCATCGCCGTCGGGGCCGGGGCGTCCGGCGCCATCAACATGTGGTACGACCGGGACATCGACGCGGTCATGACGCGGACATCCGGCCGCCCCATCCCGTCGGGCCGGGTGGTGCCGGAGGAGGCGCTGGCCTTCGGCGTCATCCTCGCGCTGGCCGCCGTGGTCGTCATGGGGCTTGCGGTCAACTGGGCGGCGGCGGCGATCCTGGCGCTGGCCACGCTGTTCTACGTCTTCGTCTACACGATCTGGCTGAAGCGCCGCACGCCGCAGAACATCGTCATCGGCGGCGCGGCCGGCGCCTTTCCGCCGATGATCGGCTGGGCGGCGGTGACGGGGGGCGTGGACCTGCCGTCGGTTTTGCTGTTCCTGCTGATCTTCCTGTGGACGCCGCCGCACTTCTGGGCGCTGGCGCTGTTCCGCAGTGGGGACTACGCGCGGGCCGGCGTGCCGATGATGCCGGTGGTCGAGGGGCCGGAGACCACCAAGCGGCAGATGCTGCTGTACACGCTGCTGCTGCTGCCGGTCGCCGCGTCGCCCTGGTGGGTGGGCATCGCCGGGCCGGTGTACCTCGCCGGCTCGCTGGTCCTGGGCGCCATGTTCGTATGGTGCGCGGTGCGCGTCCTGCGCAGTGCCGACGACAAACCGGCCAAGCAGATGTTCGGTTTTTCGATCCTGTACCTGTTTTTGCTGTTCGCCCTGCTGGTCGGCGAGCATCTCGTACCCGGAGGCGCGTGATGATGATGAACGATTATGAAGAGAGACGCCGGCGCCTGCGCGGGCGCAACTGGGCGGTGTTCGCGGCGCTGCTGGGTCTGGTCGTGCTGTTCTATCTGATCACGATCGTGCGCATGGGCGGATTCTGAGAGGGGCCGGCATGAACGAGCAGGTGCGGCGGCGCAACCGCGCGATGATGGTGGGTCTGCTGGTGCTGGTCGCCGGCATGATCGGCCTCGCCTACGCGTCGGTACCGCTCTACGCGCTGTTCTGCCGGGTGACCGGCTTCGGCGGCACGACGCAGCGGGCCGACGCGGCGCCGGGCACGGTGATCGACCGCACCGTCACCGTGCGCTTCAACGCCGACGTCAACGGCGGGTTGCCCTGGTCCTTCCGCCCGAACCAGCGGGAGGTCACGGTCAGGATGGGCGAGACGGCGCTGGTCAGCTACCACGCCGAGAACCGCGGCAGGCAGCCGGTGGTCGGCACCGCGGTGTTCAACGTCACGCCCGAGAAGGCCGGCATCTATTTCAACAAGATCGAGTGCTTCTGCTTCACCGAACAGACGCTGGAGCCGGGGCAATCGGTCGACATGCCCGTGGCCTTCTTCATCGATCCGGCGGCGGCCGGCGACGTGAACATGGAGGACGTGAAGACCATCACGCTCTCCTACACCTTCTTCCGCGCCAGGGACGCGAACCCGTCCGTGGCGCAAAGCAACGAAAAGACGCCAAACGACGGGAAGGGGGCGCGCCCGGGCGGCGCGCCGACCGCGAATTAAAGGGGTTGGAGGAACGATGGCCGACATCACGCACGGGCACATGCCCCACACGCAAGCGACGGGCGGCGGCGAGGGCATTCCGCAGCCGTACCACCTCGTCCGGCCAAGCCCGTGGCCGCTGCTGGGCGCCATCGCCGGCGGGCTGCTGGCGGTGGGCGCCATCTTCTACATGCATTACGATTCCTGGATCCTGCTGATCGCCGGCTTCCTGGCGATCCTCGCCGTGATGTTCGGCTGGTGGCGCGACGTCATCAAGGAGGCGGTGGTCGAAAAGGCGCACACGCCCATCGTCAAGATCGGCCTGCGCTATGGCATGGCGCTGTTCATCGCGTCGGAGGTGATGTTCTTCGCCGCCTTCTTCTGGGCGTTCTACGACGCCGCCCTGTTTCCCAAGGTGTTCGCCGAGAACCCGCAGGGCGTCTGGCCGCCGCCGAACATCAGGACCTTCGACCCGTTCCACCTGCCGTTCATGATGACGGTCATCCTGCTGCTGTCGGGTGTCACCGTCACCTGGGCGCACCACGAGATCATCGCCGGCAACAACAAGAAGGCGTCGCAGGCTCTGGGCCTCACGGTGCTGCTGGGCGTGATGTTCACCTTCTTCCAGGGATGGGAATACAGCCACGCCGCCTTCGGCTTCACCGAGGGGATCTACCCGTCGACCTTCTTCATGGCGACGGGCTTCCACGGCTTCCACGTGATCATCGGCACGATCTTCCTGTTCGTATGCTGGATCCGCACCATGAAGGGCCATTTCACGCCGGGCAGCCACTTCGGCTTCGAGGCGGCGGCGTGGTACTGGCACTTCGTCGACGTGGTCTGGCTGTTCCTGTTCGTGTCGATCTACTGGTGGGGTTCGGCCGGCGGAGCGGGTGCGCATTGAGGCCCCCTGACGTTGGGTTTTCGCTGACGTTCAACCCAACCTACGCGAGACGTGCCAGTAGGTTGGGTTGAGGCGAAGCCGAAAACCCAACGTCGAACGTGATCGAAACGGAGCGCACGGGCATTGACCGAATACCACCCCAAGGTTTCGGCCATCGACGCGGGCATGCGTTGCGTGTGCCCGCGTTGCGGCCGGGGCAAGCTGTTCAAGGGATACCTCACCGTCGTCGAACGCTGTTCCGTGTGCGGGCTGGAACTGGCCCGCCACGACAGTGGCGACGGGCCGGCGGTGTTCCTCATCTTCATCCTGGGATTCCTGGTGGTGCCGGTGGCGCTGATCGTCTCGCTGAACGTCGAGTGGCCGCTGTGGCTGCACGCGCTGGTCTGGAGTGTGGTGATCCTGGGGCTGGCGCTGGGCATGCTGCGGCCGGCCAAGGCCTACACCACGGCGCTGCAGTACAAGCACCGCCGCCATGAAATGGGGGGCTGATGAGCGCCGTGTCCGCCGAGGGCCGTCGCTTCCGCCCGTCGCTGTGGGCGACGCTGTTCACCGTGCCCGCCGTGCTGGCCATGCTGGCGCTGGGCACGTGGCAGGCGCAGCGCCTGTCGTGGAAGACCGAGCTGATCCAGCGCGTGCAGGAGCGGGTAGCGAGCCCGCCCGTGCCGCTTCCAGCAGCCATCGCCGATCCCGAACCGCTCGACCTGCGCCCGGTGACGGTGACCGGGCGGTTTCTGCACGACCGCGAGATGCTGCTGCTCGCCCGCCCGCGCCAGGGGCAGGTGGGGTACGAGGTGGTGACGCCGCTGGAGCGCGCCGACGGCGGCCCCCCGGTGCTGGTCAACCGCGGCTGGGTGCCGATGGACAGGCGCGACCCCGTCACGCGGCGCGAGGGGCGGACGGCCGATGCGGTCACCATCGCGGGCATCGCCCGCCTGCCGGCGGCGGCCGGCTGGCTGCAGCCCGACAACACGCCCGGCGCGGACGTCTGGCGGCGCGCCGATACG
>DASWVP010000664.1:0-6936 GCA_036401175.1 Azospirillum sp.
GGGGCGGTGGTCGGGCGGCGGCGGTACCGGCAGGGGCGGCTGGCCGAAGCCATGGAGGCGCTGCGCCCCGCCGCCGCCCTGGGGGTCGATCCCGAGGCGCAGCGGTTGCTGATCGCCGCCGGTGTCGCCCTGGCCCAGCAGAACCTGCTGGACGCGCTGAAGACCCATCTGGACGCCGGCGCGCGGGAGGGGGCGGACCGGCTGGCCGATGCCGGCTGGCAGGGGGAGGCGCGGGCGATGATCGCGCTGGTCGAAGATGCGCTTCGGCTCGACCACAACGACGAGGACAGGCGAACCGCCACCTGGACGGCGCTGCGGGGCTTCGACGCCTGGCTGGCCTACACCACGACGGTGCCCCACCTGCCGCCCCCGGCGCCGCTGCCGCCCGGCGGCCGCCGGGTCTATGATTGCTTCCCGTTCTACAACGAACTGGACCTGCTCGACGTCCGGCTGGCCGAGCTGGACCCGGTGGTCGACCGCTTCGTGCTGGTGGAGGCGACGTTCACCCACGCCGGCCGGCCCAAGCCCTTGTACTACGCGGAGAACCGCGCGCGCTTCGCCGCCTACGCCGACAAGATCGTCCATGTCGTCGTCGACGACGATCCCGGCGGCTTCGCGTGGCGGCGCGAGGCCCACCAGCGCGAGGCGATCGCCCGCGGCCTTGGCGGGTGCGCGCCGTCGGACATGATCCTCATCTCGGATGCCGACGAGATCCTGCGCGCCGGGGTGGTCGAACGGCTGCGGCGGGAGCCGGACGACGGGCCGACCCTGTTCGCCCCCCACATCGACATCTTCCTCTATTTCCTCGACCGCAAGGCGCCGGAACCGTGGGTCTCGGTGGCGGCGGCCCCGTGGGAGCTGATCCGCCGGATCGGCCCGAACCGCGCGCGCTACCTGACCAAGCAGGGCATCGGCCGGACCATCGCCGACGCCGGCTGGCATTTCACCTGGATGGGCGGCCATGAACGCTTCCGGGCCAAGCTGGAGGCGTACGCGCATCGCGAGATGATCGCCGGCTTCGACCGCGACGCGGCGGGGAACCAGGCGCGGCTGGAGCGTTTCTACGCCACCGGGCGCCTGGACGGCGGTGCCGTGCCCGGCATGTGGACCGGCCTCGTGCCCTGCCCGGTCGGCGACCGCCATCCCACGGGGATTCGCGACAACCTCGCCCATTTCCGCCGGCTCGGCTGGCTGGCGCCGGAGCCGGAGCCCGATCCGGCGGCCCTGGTGGAGGCCGGCCGCGGCCATCGCGCGGCCGGCCGGACCCAACGCGCGGAGGCGGCCTTTCGCGCTGCCGCGGCGCTCGATCCCGCCTGCATCGACGCCTTCGACGCGCTTTCCGATACGGCCGCTGAACGGCAGGCGCCGGCCGAGGCGGTGGGGCCGCTGCGCCGCTGCATCGCCCTGGATGCGCTGGGCACCTTCCATCGGTTCAAGCTGGCCAGCGTCCTGCTGATGGTGCGCCGCCACGAGGAGGCGGCGGTGACGCTGCGCGACCTGATCCGCCGCGATCCCGAGAACCACCGGGCCCACGCCAATCTGGGCGTCGCCTTGAAGAATCTCGGACGCCATGGCGAGGCCGTGGCGGCCGGCCGCCGGTCCCTGGCGCTGGTGCCGGCCGAGCATGGCGTGCTCAGCAACGTCGGGCTGGCCCTGTCCTTGCAGATCGGGTGGGAGGAGGAGGCGGCCCGCCTGCTGGCGCGCGCGGTGGCCCTGGCCCCGGACTTCACGGACGCCCGGTTCAACCTCGCCCTGGTCCTGCGCGGCCTGCACCGTGTCGAGGAGGCGCAGGCGCAGTGCCGCCGGATCATCGACCGCAAGCCCGATCATGCCGAGGCCCACACCCTGCTGGGCACATGCCTGCTGCTTCGGGGCGAGCTGGAGGAGGGGTTCCGGGAGTACGAGTGGCGCACCCGCCTGGCCGACGGCCGGGTGGCGCCGCGCGGCCTGCCCTCGCCGCTGTGGGACGGCGGCGATCCCCGTGGGCGGACCATCGTGCTGCACGACGAACAGGGGCTGGGCGACGGCATCCAGTTCGTGCGGTACGCGCCGCTTCTCCAGCGCCGAGGCGCGCGGGTGATCGTCGAATGCAACGACCCGCTGGTGCGCCTGTTTGCCGGCCTGTCCGGCGTCGTCGGCGTCGTCGGCCGGTCCTCCCCGCCACCGCCGCACGACGCCCATGCCCCCTTGCTGAGCCTGCCGCATCGGTTGGGCACGACGATGGCGACCATCCCGGCGGACATCCCCTATCTGCGGGCCGAGCCGGCGCTGGTGGCGGACTGGGCCGGGCGGCTGGGGGCATGCCTGGGACCGAGGGGCGGCGGGTTGCGGGTGGGGCTGGTGTGGGCCGGCAATCCCGACTTCCGCGACGACGTCAGGCGCTCGCCGGGGCTGGAGGCCCTGCTGCCGCTGTTCGATGTCGCGGGCGTCGCGGTCGTCGCCCTGCAAAAGGGCGCGGGGCGGGGCGACCTGGACCGGCTGCGGCACCGGCTTCCGGACTCCTTCGTCGATATCGGCGCGCAGGCCGGGGACTTCGCCGACACCGCCGCCATCATGGAAAACCTGGATCTGGTGATCAGCTCCTGCACCGCCCCCGCCCATCTCGCCGGCGCGCTGGGCCGCCCGGTGTGGACGATCCTGCCGGCGGTGTGCGACTGGCGCTGGTTCGACCGGGGCGCCGGCAGCCCCTGGTACCCGACCATGCGCCTGTTCCGGCAGCGGCGGGCGGGGGAATGGGCGCCAGTGGTCGCCGAGGTCCGGGCGGCGCTGGCTAAAGCGGCGGCACGGTGAAGGGTTCCGGCGGCAGGCCGGCGGCGTGGCGGTCCCACATGATCCGGTAGGCGCGTTCCAGGTGGCGGGTGAAGCGGGGCGTGTCGAACAGCGGCGCTGTCGCGCGCCCGGCGGCGAGACGGTCGCGCCACGCGGCCCGCGTCGCCGGGTCCTCGGCCAGCCGGACCGCCAGGGCTTCGTAGCCGGCGAAGGACGTGGTGACGGTTTCGGGCAGGCCGGCGGCGTTCAGCAGGCTGGCGGCGACGCGCGCGGCGAAGGTGTCGCCCATGCGGGTCACCACCGGCACGCCCATCCACAGGGCATCCGACGTGGTGGTGTGGCCGGTGTAGGGAAAGCTGTCGAGCGCCAGATCGGCCAGCCGGTAGCGGGCGAGATGCGCGGCCAGCGGCAGGTGCGGCGCGAAGACCAGCCTTTGGGGATCGATGCCGTGCCGGGCCGCCTCGCGCCGGAGGTTGGCGACGGCCTCGCGGTTGGACGCCGGCAGCCACAGGGTGCTGCCCGGCACGCGGGCGAGGATGCGCATCCACACGGCGAACAGGGCCGGCGTGATCTTGAAGACGGCGTTGAAGGCGCAGAAGACGACGCCGTCGGGCGGCAGGCCGCAGGCGGCGCGGTCCGGAACGGGCGCGTCCAGCGGCCGGCGCCGGTCGTTGACCTGATAGCAGTCGGGCATCCGCACCAGCCGTTCGCGATAATGGGGCTGGTGTTCCGGCGGCGTGACGAAGCGGTCTCCGATCAGGTAATCGACGGCATCGGCGCCCAGGGTTCCGGGATAGCCGAGATAGGCCACCTGCACCGGCGCCAGCCGGCGGGCGAGGAGTTCCAGCCGGGCGTGCCGGGTGTAGCCCTTGAGGTCGACCAGGATGTCGACGCCGTCGGCGGCGATCCGCGCCGCGACCTGTTCCGGATCGGCCCCGCGGATGTCGCGGAAGGCGTCGAAGCCGGCTTCGAGCCGGCGGCGCATGGGGCTGGAATCATCGGCACCGTAGGAATAGGCCAGCACGCGGAACCGCGCGCGGTCGTGCCGTTCGAACAGTTCGGCGGCGAGATAGGCGGTCGCGTGCTCGTGGAAATCGGCGGAGAGATAGCCGACGCGGAGCCGTCCGTCGGCGGCGAGCGGACGCCGGAGCGGCGCCCCGGCATCGGCGCGCGGCTTGACCACCAAATGGTGGAAAAGCCGGGCGGAGCGGTCCTGCCGCGCCGGGCCGATGTCGATCAGCAGGGTGAGGAGGGGCAAGGCGATGCCCTGGTCGCCATCAATGATCGCGGCGATCCGCCGGCACTGGCCGTCGTAGCCGCTCCAGTCGCCGGCCGACAGGCAGGCGAACAGCCGGTCGCTGGCCGATTCCGTCCGGCCGGGAACCAGCCGGCAGTCCCGGTCGTAGGCCCGGCCCGCCAGGGCGGGGGCGCCGCCTTCGCGCAGCGCGTGGCCGAATTCGCGCCAGGCTTCGCCGCAATTGGGCTGGAGCGCCAGGGCGCGGTGGTGGAAGGCCGGTGCATCCCCCCCGCGGCCCGCTTCGCGGAGCATCGCCCCCACCTGCGTGAACGGCGCCGCGCCGGCCGCGGCCGCGAGCAGGCGGATCGCGCGGATGCCCGCCGCCACCGCCCCGGCGGAGCGGGTGGCGCGTTCCAGCACGCCCAGGTTGGCGTAGGCGTCGGCCAGATCCGGCTTCAGGGCGATGGCGATGGCGAGGTGGCGGCGTGATTCCCCGGCCAGCCCCAGGGCGAAAGCCGCCACGCCCAGCAGCAGGGACGCCGCCGCGTGGTCGGGCACCGCCCGCAGGATGGCCTGGCAGAGCGTGCGGCAGTCGGCGGGCCTGCCGCCCTGATAGCGGTCCAGCGCCAGCGCCAGCGCCTCGTCGGGTGTCATGGCCCCAGGGTTACCATCGCCCGCGTGATTTCCAAGCCCGTTTTCGCACCGGCCGGGCTGTGCCGCCGGGATTGACGGTCCGCCGCCGCGCGGCTACATCGGGCGTCCATCGGTTCGCACACGGGGAACGGGCTTGGTCGGGGCGAACACTTCAGGCGACGCCGACGCCGTTGCCCGATGCTACGGCCAAGGGGCGGCCCATATCCACGCGGAAAGGCTGGACGCGGCGGCGGCCTGCTTCTTCAAGGCGGCGGCGTTCCAGCCCGACCATCCCGTGGTCCTCTACACCTTGGGGATGACTCTGCGGGCGCTCGGTCGCGGTGCGGCGGCGGCGGTGGCCTTGCGTGCGGCGCTGGCGGTTCGGCCGGACGATCCCGACACGCTGTTCCAGGTCGCGGCGCTGCTGACGGAGCTGGGGCGTGCCGAGGGCGCGCTGGCGCCGCTGCGGCGCCTCGTCGGGTTGCGGCCGGCCTATCCGGGGGCGGCGTTCGGCCTGGGCAACGCCTTGATGGCCATGGGCGAACCCGAACAGGCCGAGGGCGCCTACCGGCTGGCGGCGGTGCTGGAGCCGGATCAGGCGGCGGCCAGCAACAACCTGGGGGCGGCGATCCTGTCCCAGTGCCGGCCGGACGCCGCGGCGGTGCATTTCCGGCGCGCCGTCCGGCTGGAGCCGTCCTCGCCTGCACACCACAAGAACCTCGGCACCTGCCTGCTCACCGCCGGGAATTTCGACGAGGGCTGGCGGGAATACGAATGGCGGATGCGGCAGGCGGTCTGGCGATGGAACCGGGACTTCCCCGGCAAGCCGCGCTGGGACGGCAGCCCTCTGGCCGGCCGGACGATCCTGGTCCATTTCGAACAGGGGCTGGGCGACAGTGTCCAGTTCGCCCGCTACTTCCCGCTGCTCAAGGCGATGGGCGCGCGGACGATCTTCGAATGCCAGCCGCGGCTCACGCGCATCCTGTCCACCGTCCCCGGAATCGACACGCTGGTCGCCCATGGCGACCCGTTGCCCGATTTCGATTGCCACGCGTCCCTGATGAGCCTGCCGGGGCTGTGCCGGACCACGGCGTCGTCCATCCCCGGCGGCGTGCCGTATCTACGGGCGGAGCCGGACCGGGTGGCGTTCTGGCGGCGGCGGGTGGAAGAGGACGGCGGCCGGGACGCGTTCCGGGTGGGCATCCAGTGGCGCGCAGCCGGCGACGACCGGTCGATCGGGCTCGCCGCCTTCGCCGGTCTGGCGCGGCTTTCCGGCGTGCGCCTGTACAGCCTCCAGCAGGTGGTCGGGCTGGACGAGCTTGAACGGCTCGGCGCCGGGATGGGGATCGTCTCCTGGCCGGACATGGAAACGTCGGAGCAGAGCTTTGTCGATATTGCCGCCCTCATGACCAGCCTGGACCTGATCGTCGCCTGCGATTCCGCGGTTGCCCATGTCGCCGGCGCCCTGGGGCAGCGGGTGTTCATGGCGCTGCCCTGGCTGGGGGACTGGCGCTGGATGCGCCTTGCCGACCGCACGCCGTGGTATCCTGCAACCCGCCTGTTCCGCATGGAACGCCGCAACGATTGGACCGGTCCCATGACATCGATCGCCGCGGAGATCGCACGGCTGGCCGGCGGCCCCCGGCCGGGAGTCGGCCATGGCCGATAGCATCGATGCCGCCGCCGGGCATTTCCACGCGGGGCGCATGGCCGAGGCGATCGCCGCCTGCCGGGCCGTCCTGCGGGTCGATCCGCGTCAGGCCGAAGCCCTCAACCTGCTGGGCGCCGCGCTCTTTTCCATCGGCGATCACGATGCGGCGGGCGCGGTGCTGGACGAGGCGGTGCGGATCGCCCCCGGTCACGACACCGCCCTGACCAACCTCATCGTCGTCCGGTTGCACCGGCGCGCGTGGGCGGCGGCCGAGCGGTGCCTGCGCCGGCTGGCCGTGCTCGATCCCGGCCGTCCGTTCGCCTGGAGCCGGCTGGGCACGGCGCTGCAGGAGACGGGCGACCTGGAGGGGTCGATCCGCGGCCTGCTGCGCGCCGTCCGGCTGACCCCGTCTTCGGACACGGACCGCTTCAACCTGGGGACGGTGCGCATCCTCGCCGGTGACTTCGACGCTGCCGTCGACACGCTGCGCCGGGTGATCGCCGCCAATCCCAACGGCGTTCTCGCCCATGTCCGGACCGGTGAGATGCTGCTGCGCCTGGGCCGGCCGGACCAGGCCGCCACCGCCTTCCAGCGCGCCTTGCGGCTCGATCCCGGCGACGGCGACGCCGCCAATGGTCTGGCCCGC
>DASWVP010000665.1:0-38811 GCA_036401175.1 Azospirillum sp.
ACAACCTGCTGGCGGCCCCCATCGACGCCGTGGTCGGGCACTGCGTCACCGAGCTTCTGCCCAGGGAGGTCGCGGCCCGCGTGCGCGACTCGATCCGCCGGACCATCGACACCGGCGCGCCGCAGGTCATCGAATACGCCCTGACCGTACCGGCCGGGCGGCGCTGGTTCGAGGGGCGCACGACCCTGCTGCCGCGCGATTTCGGGCCGGAGCCGATGGTGCTGCTGCTGGCCCGCGACGTCACCGAACGGGTGAGCGCCGCCGAGCGGCTGGCGCACGCCAAGGAGCAGGCGGAAAGCGCCAACCGCACCAAGGGCGCCTTCCTCGCCACCATGAGCCACGAGCTGCGCACGCCCTTGAACGCCATCATCGGTTTTTCCGAGATCATGGTGCACGAGGTGTTCGGGCCGCTGGGCAGCGAGCGCTACCGCGCCTACGCCGCGCACATCCAGACGAGCGGCACGCATCTGCTGGAGTTGATCAACGACGTGCTCGACATGTCGAAGCTGGAGGCCGGGCGCTACGCCCTCGACGAGCGCGAGGTCGATCTGGCGGAGCTGCTGGATTCTTGCATGGCGCTCAGCGCCGTGCCGGCCGACCAGGGCGGCGTGCGGCTGGTGGAGGATGTCGCCCCGGACCTGCCCCGCCTGCGCGCCGACGACCGCGCGGTGCGGCAGATCGTGCTGAACCTGCTGTCGAACGCGGTGAAGTTCACCCCGCCCGGCGGCACCGTGACGCTGCGCGCCGGCGTGGCGGCGGACGGCGCGCTGGCGGTGACGGTGGCCGACACCGGCATCGGCATCGATCCGGAGGCGCTGGACACCATCACCGAGCCCTTCCAGCAGGCCGACGCCACCATCAGCCGCCGCTTCGGCGGCACCGGCCTGGGTCTGGCGATCAGCCGCGAACTGGCCGAACTGCACGGCGGCATCCTGACGCTGACCAGCACGCCGGGACGCGGCACGGTGGTGACGGTGAGCTTCCCAAGTGAGCGGGTGGTGGTGCTGGAGGGGGTGGGGGCGGCGCACGCCGACTTCCAGGCGGCTTCCACCGCGTCGCGGGAGCGCTTCCAACCCCTGCCCGGCTTCGATGTGGCCGAGGCGATCCGCGAGGACCGGGATCGCTGACGGCGGTTACTTCAGGACCGTAATCGGCACGTTCCCGGCGGCGGGGAGTTTCTTCTGACCGGCGGCCTTGTGGACCCAGGCCGCCAGTTCCTCGCAGTAGCCCGCCACGTCGATCCACACCAAGCCCTGCACGCAGGCCATGGACCGGCAGGCTTCCAGCAGGGCGGTGAGCAACCGGCCATCCACGGACGCCAGCAGCCGGTCGTGGGCCAAGGCCGTGGCAACAACGGGGGCATCCTTGGCGATGGCCTTGCGGTGGTGGTCTGCCAGATCCTTCGCGGCGGCAAGCGGCACCAGCACGGCATCACCGACTTCCTCATCAGCAAGGATGACCCGCCGCTTGGCGTACATCGAGGTCAGCCACGTGTAGGCGAAGCGGGAGCGATGCGCCTTCCACTCGTCGTGGCTGGCCGGATCGAACGCCACCTTGTGGCCGGCCTCTCTCAGCAGGAGCAGGAAATCGCGCGAGTGCTTGGAAAGGGGAAAGGTCGCGTCGGGGCCGCCCGCCGCGTGCCCGACGCAGGTGTCCACGACGAACACCTTCGTCATGTGCGGCGGCCCCGCGCGAGGTTCCGCTCGACGAGATCCATGTAATGGGCCTGCGCGTTCATCTCCACGTCGGCGAAATCGGCCGGCCAGTCGCCGAACGCGCCGTTCTCGTCGATCTCGGCGGGCGTGACCCGCGTGGCGCCGGTTTGGTCGTCGCGCGAGAACCAATAGAGCGCCACGTCCGATGGCGGGATCTCGCTCTCGGCAATGGCCGACTGCACGCCGAGGATCAGCAGGTTGCTGTGCGTCTCCGTGACCACCCGCACGCCACGCTTGGCCGCTGCGACCAGGAGCTTCGCCAACTCGACCTGCGCCTTGGGGTGCAGATGAAGTTCGGGCTGTTCGATGTAGACAAGCTGGCCGGGCTTCGCGATGCGGAGAGCGACGACGACGGGAAGAGTTTGGGATACGCCGAAGCCAACATCGGCGATGCTGACCATATCCACAGCGCCCCCGTCGAGAGGCGATGGAAGGCGCGCCACACGAACCTCGACCTTCGTGTCGTCGACACGGTTGGCATCAACTTTCCATGTGAGTCCTAGCCGACAGAGATCCGCCCCAATACTCTCTAGAAGGTAAGGCTCACTCCGCTTCATGCCATCGATTAGGCTGGCAACGTAATCATTAAACAAGCCAGGGAATTTCCCCCAGGCAGCAGAAATACTATAATGGCGCGCCGGATTCCCCCGCAATCCAGGAATGTGGATCACGTCGAGCACAGCGTCAGAGAATTCATCGATTCCCCAAAATGCGTGAGTGGGATATTTCACCCAACCGTCACCATCATCCCATTCAATGGAGAGAAAACAGCGCTCTCGCGCGACCCTATAAGTGCATTCTACTTCTTCCCCATCTGGACCGATCGCCGTAAATTCTATAAAGCGCTCAAGGTCTTCCGCAGAGTCGCCCGCAGAAATATTAACGCTTGCTTTCCCCCGAACACTCATGCGAGAGGTATAAATAGGATCCCCCTCCGAACTGCCGAAAGAAAAACTGATCGATTCATCAGTATTAACAAATACAGAAATAGAAATTTCCTCGTTTTTTACCACGCAGCCTTTAGGGCGCATTTGCTCGACTTTGGAGAAATCCACATTTGGGCCAGACAGCCGCAAAGAGCCGGGATCAAATGGTGCCTCCAATGTCTGCTTCAGCAACAACAGCGGCTGCATGAAGCTCGACTTGCCCGAACTGTTCCTCCCGGACAAAATCGTCAGCGGCTTGATGTCCAGCTCGATCCGCCCGCTGATCGACTTGAAGTTCTCGACACCAAGCCGCGTGATGCCGCGCGCTTCGGGCTTCGGCTCGGTGGAACCGCGCTTTCGGGCCATGGTCGGAATCCGGGTGTTGGGGCTGAAACGTAACGCCGCTCACAATGCCAGAGCGGCGTCCTTTTCGGCAACCACGCGTTCCATCGCCGCCTTGTCCGCCGCGGACAGCCGCAGGGAGGCGCTCTTGAGCTGCCCACACGCCGCCATGATGTCCTCGCCGCGCGGGGTACGCACCGGGCTGGCGTAGCCGGCGGCGTTGACGAGGTCGCCGAAGACCTGGATCGCCTTGTCGGTCGAACGCTCGTACGGCGCGCCCGGCCAGGGGTTGAAGGGGATCAGGTTGATCTTCGCCGGGATGCCCTTCAGCAGGTTCACCAGCGCGCGGGCGTCGGCCGGACTGTCGTTGATGCCCTTCAGCATCACGTATTCGAAGGTGATGCGCCGCGCGTTGTTGACGCCGGGGTAGTTGCGGCAGGCGTCGATCAGTTCGCGCAACGGATACTTGCGGTTGATCGGCATGATGAGGTCGCGCAGCTCGTCGCTCACCGCGTGCAGGGACACCGCGAGGTTGACGTTCAGCTCCTCGCCGCAGCGCTTCATGGCCGGCACCACGCCGGAGGTGGACAGCGTGATGCGGCGCTTCGATATGGCGATGCCGTCGCCGTCCATGACGATCTTCAGCGCCTTGGCGACGTTCTCGTAATTGAACAGCGGCTCGCCCATGCCCATCATGACGACGTTCGACAGCATCCGCCCGTCCGGCGGAGCCGGCCATTCGTCCAGCATGTCGCGCGCCAGCATGATCTGGGCGACAATCTCCGGCGCCGTCAGGTTGCGCACGAGGCGCTGCGTGCCGGTGTGGCAGAAGCGGCAGGTCAGCGTGCAGCCCACCTGGGAGGAGACGCACAGCGTGCCGCGATCCTCCTCGGGGATGTGGACGCTCTCCACCTCCTGGCCGTCGGGCATGCGCAGCAGCCATTTGCGCGTGCCGTCGGCGGACTTCTGGTCGCGCGACACGGTCGGGCGCTGCACCACGAAGACCTCGGCCAGCTTCTCGCGCACGGGCTTGGCGAGCGTCGTCATCACCGCGAAGTCGGTTGCGCCGCGGTGGTAGATCCAGTGCCAGAGCTGGCGCGCCCGGAACTTTTCCAGGCCATGCGCCACCACCTCGGCCTCCAGCTCTTCGCGGGAGAGGCCGACGAGGTTCTTGCGCCCATCCGGGGCGGAGACAGGTAGGTTCATGGAGCGACTAGATAGGCCCGGCCGGGCAAAAAACCAAGCTCGTAGGTTGGGTTGAACGCCAGTGAAAAACCCAACGCCCTCGGCATGCGGGGAACGTTGGGTTTTTGGCTTGCGCCTCAACCCAACCTACAAAACCACGAAACGGCGTTCAGCGCTTCACGCCACAGGCGTCGTTGATCGCCTTGTAGGCTTCGGCGAGGCCGTCGAGGCTGTAGGTGTCGGTGGTTTTGGTGCCGCGGCCGGAAATCGCCTTCATGACCATCGGCTTGCCCTTGGCCTCGCGCATCGCGGCGACGATCGCCTTGTCGGTTTCGGCGTCGCGGGCCCAGGCGGTCTCGTTGTCGGAAAACAGCTTGAAGTTCTTGCCGCTCACGTCGACCGTCGTGTCGCCGTCCTTCTTCATGGGATAGCCGACGATGAAGCTGACCACGTCGAAGGTCTTTTCGCCGGGGCGGTGCGTGACCAGCACGTGGATGTTGCCACGCTTGGCCGCCGCCGGCTCCTTCTTCTTGGGCTGGCTGGACATGTAGCAGACCTTGTGCCCGCCCTCCTCGAAGGAGAAGGCGTTCCAGTCCTTGAAGGTGCCCAGCACCTTCGGCTCGGCCGCGGAGGCGGCGGCCGGCAGGACGGCGAGCGTCAGAGCCAGCGCGGCGGAAGCGGCGGCGCCGCGAATGGTGCGGTTTTGCAACATCGTTTTGCGGGTGCGAAATGGTTGAGGGTGCCGAGACACTATCCGAAATCGCCGCCGGTTTGAAGGGGGGGACGTGAATCATATTTGCGATTCATGATCATTCGATTTTGCGCCATCCGGTGATCCGATCGTTCGCGCCGTGCGTAACATCCGACATGATGCGAACCGGCACCACGCGCCCCACACCATCCGATATTTCATGGCCCGCGAAGCAGTTGCGGCTTGTGCGGGCGGGCGCGTTCGCCTTCAATGCGCCGATGCAGGACCCACCACCATCGACCGCCGAGGCGGCGTCGCTCGACGAACTGCTGCTCGCGGTGGGCGGGAGCCGCGACCGCGCGGCGTTCGCGGCGCTGTTCGACCATTTCGCGCCGCGGCTGAAGGCGTACCTGCGGCGCCTGGGCTGTGACGGGACCCAGGCGGAAGAGCTGGTGCAGGAGGTGATGCTGCTGGTGTGGCGCCGTGCCGAGACGGTCGACCCGGCGCAGGCGTCGGCGCCCACGTGGGTGTTCACCATCGCCCGCAACAAGCGGGTCGATTCGCTGCGCCGCGAACAGCGGCCGGAGTTCGACCCGGACGACCCGGCCCTGGTGCCGGACCCGGTGGAAGCCGCCGACGTGCGCGTCGCGACGGACCAGACCAACCGCCGGCTGCGCGCAGCGCTCAAGGAGCTGCCGCCGGAGCAGGCCGAACTGTTGCAACTGGCTTATTTCGAGGACATGCCGCACAGCGTCATATCGACCGAGCGGGGCATCCCGCTGGGCACCGTCAAGTCCCGCCTCCGTCTGGCGCTCGACCGCCTCCGCCGCGCGCTGAGGGAGCCGTCATGAGCCTGCCCACCCACCATCCCGGCGATGCGCTGCTGATGGAGTACGCGGGCGGCTGCCTGGGCGAGCCGGCGGCGCTGGTCCTCGCCACGCACCTCGCCCTGTGCCCCGGCTGCCGCCATTCCGTGGCGGAGCTGGAGACGGTCGGCGGCGCCCTGCTGGACGAACTGGAGCCCGAGTCGGTGAGCACCTGCTGCCGCAACGCGGTGTTCGCCCGCCTGGACGAGGCGGAGGAGACGGCGCGGCCGGTGCGCCGCCCCACCGCCGCCGCCGTCCGGCGCCCGAACGGCGCGCCGCTGCTGCCGCAACCCCTGCGCCGTTATGTCGGCGACCTGGAGCGCCTGCGCTGGCGCAGCAGGCTGCCCGGCCTGCAGATCGCCGATATCCCGCTGGGCAACGGGACGGCGCAGCTGGTGCGCATGCGCGGCGGAGTCGCGGTACCGCGGCACAGCCACGACGGCCTGGAACTGGCGGTGATCCTGCAAGGCGGCTTCACCGACCAGCTCGGCCATTTCCTGCGCGGCGACGTGGCGGTGGGCGACGACAGCGTCGACCACAAGCCGGTCGCCGATACCGAGGGCTGCCTGTGCCTGTCGGTCACGCTGGGCCGGCTGCGCCTGACCGGGCCGCTCGGCCGCCTGATCGACCCCTTCCTCAGCCTCTGAACAGCTTCTGAAGGTCGGCCGGCGGAGTCTCGCTCCGCCGGCCGCACGCCCTGGTTGCGTATCCGCGTCCGCGCACGGACACCGCTGCGCCTGCCCCCACACTCCGTGACATCCGATTTCCACACGCTCAGGCTGTATCCTCGCGGTGCTGGAAATTCTTGCCCTCCGGCTGTTGCTCTGTTTCAACTATTCCAAAGCGCATACGTCCATTCGCATGCGCATGGGCTTGCGTATCGGCATTCCGAACAGTCATTTCCCGACGTGTTTTTCTGAACCACCCGCCATCGAAGCGGGCATCGGCTCCCCGATGCGGCGAAGGAGCGCTCCATGATCGGTTCCACCGAAATTTCCCTGTCCGGCAGCATTCAGACCGACATGCTCATGAGTGGGCTGCGGTGGAACACCACGACGCTCACCTACGGCTTCCCCACCGGCGGGTCGAGCTGGTCGTCCGTCTACGAGACGGGCAGCGAGCCCTACACCGACTTCGCGTCGCTGCCCGCGGAAGAGCAGGAGGCGGTGCGCACCGTGCTGACCAGCTGGGCGAAGGTCGCCAACCTCAGCTTCATCGAGGTCAGCGAACCCTCCACCACCGCCGAGATGCGCTTCGCCATGACCTCGCAGTCGAGCACGGCGCACGCCTACTATCCCAGCAACTCCGCGCAGGGCGGCGACACGTGGTTCGGCCCGAACTTCGTCAATCAGGTGTGGACGCCCGGCAATTACGAGTACCTGACGACCCTGCATGAGGTGGGCCACGCCCTGGGCCTGAAGCACCCCCACGAAGACGCCGACAACGCCAACGGCGGCTACGCGGCCAACCCGGCCATCGATTCGATCGAAGTGTCGGTGATGAGCTACCGCTCCTATCCCAGCGACGACATCGACGCCGGCAACGGCTACCAGTTGGCCACCGGCTCCTACCCCGCCGGGCCGATGGTCAACGACATCGCCGCCATCCAGTACCTGTACGGCGCCAACTACGCCACCAACGCCGGCAACACCGTCTACAGCTTCTCCCCCGGCACGGCGACGATCTTCGAGACGGTGTGGGACGGCGGCGGGATCGACACCTACGACCTGTCGGCCTACACCGTCAGCGTCAGCGTCAGCCTGATCCCCGGCCAGTGGAGCACCTTCTCCTCCGACCAGCTGGCCAATCTGAACAGCGCCGACGCCTCGGTCGTGGCGCGCGGCAACGTCGCCAACGCCTACCTGTACAACAACGACGCGCGCTCGCTGATCGAGAACGCCACGACCGGCTCCGGCAACGACGCGATCGTCGGCAACGACGGCGACAACGTCGTGTTCGGCGGCGTGGGCAGCGACACGGCGTGGGGCGGCAACGGCAACGACCAGCTCTACGGCAACTTCGACAGCGACATGCTGTACGGCGAGGCCGGCGACGACATCCTGTTCGGCGGCCAGGGCGGCGACGTGGTGTTCGGCAGCGTCGGCGCCGACCAGCTCTACGGCAACATGATGAACGACGTCGTCTACGGCGAAGCCGGCGACGATTCCATCTTCGGCGGCCAGGGCAACGACCAGCTCTTCGGCGGCCAGGGCAACGACTTCATCGCCGGCAACCTGGGCGACGACACCATGACCGGCGGCGCCGGGGCCGATCGCTTCGTGTTCAACGGCAACGACGTGGTCGCCGACTTCAACGCCGCCGAGGGCGACCGCATGGCGCTGTCGGCCGGCGTGACCTACGCGGTGGGCGCGGGAAGCGGCGGCGCGCTGGTCACCTTCAGCACCGGCGCCACGGTGACGCTGACCGGCTTCAGCGCCACCCAGGTGACGGCGGACTGGTTCAGCGCCTGACCGATCAGGCCGGCTCGCTGTCCGTCGCGTCGCCCCGCGTGTGGGTGGCGGCGCGGCGGCGGCGGTCGCCGCGGTTGCGGACCTTCTGCCGGCCGTGCACGTGCGACGGCGGCCCCTCGATCGGGCCGCCGGGGCGCACCGGGCGCTCGGCGAAGCGGCCCAGGCAGACCATGCGGTCGTACATCACCAGCGCCCCCGCCACGCCGACGTTGACGCAGAACTTCATCGGGATCTTGATGATGAAGTCGCAGCGCTCCTGCAGCTCCGGCGACAGGCTGCCGCGCTCCGGCCCCAGCACGTAGGCGGCGCGCAGCGGGTGGCGGAAGCTCGGCAGCTCGATGGCGTCCTCGGTCAGTTCGACGCCGACCAGCGTGCAGTCCTTGGGCAGGGCCAGCGCCGCCACGCTGTCGTGGATGTAGAACGGCAAATGCTCCGGCGCGCCGGAGGTGTCGACGTAGCCCATCTCGCGCACGTCCGGCGCCGGATCGATGGCGAAGAAGAAGGACGCGCCGAAGGCATGGGCGGTGCGCATCAGGTTGCCGACGTTGCCCGGCTTGCTGATCCGCTCGACCCCGATGGCGAAGTATCCACGCATGGCTGACCGTTCCGCAGAAAACATGACTGGTCCGAGTGGCGGGCACCTTGCCCCGGCGGCGTGCAGGAGGCAAGTTCTCCGCCATGAGCCAGAATCATGCGCATGACCACGACCATGGCGGCTGCTGCGGCGGCCACCACCACGACCACGATCACGCCGACCCCGCCGAGGGCCGCGCCGACCTGACCGGCCCGACGGACGCGGCCATCGCCGTCGAGGTGACGCGCGGCGGCGCGGTGGAATCGCTGCACCGCGCCCACGCCGTCATCGTCGACGCGCATGGGCGCGTGCTGGCGCGCTGGGGCGACGCCGATCGCGCCGTCTTCGCGCGCTCCGCCATCAAGGCGCTGCAGGCGATCCCGCTGGTCGAAACCGGCGCGCTGGACGCCTTCGGCCTGGGCACGGAGGAACTGGCGCTGGCCTGTTCCTCGCACAGCGGCGAGCCGATGCACACAGACCTGGCGACGCGCTGGATCGCCCAGATCGGCTGCACCGTGGAGGATTACGAGTGCGGCGCCCATTTGCCCTACCACGAGGCCACGGCGCACGCGATGCTCCGCCGGGGCGAAGCGCCGAGCGCGTTCCACAACAACTGCTCGGGCAAGCACGCCGGCTTCCTGACCACGGCGCGGCACAAGGGCGAGCCGCTCAAGGGCTACGTCCGCTACGAACACCCGGTGCAGCAGCGCATCCTGGGCGTGCTGGAGCAGATGACCGGACAGGACCTGTCGCGGGCGCCGTGGGGCGTCGACGGCTGTTCGATCCCCACCATCGCCGTTCCGCTCGGCGCGCTGGCCTACGCCATGGCGCGCATCGCCGACCCGCACGACCTGCCCGACCGCCGGGCCGAGGCGGTGACCCGCATCCGAAACGCCTGGAGCCGGCACCCGCTGCTGATCGGCGGCACCGGCACCTTCGACAGCCGCCTGATGGCGGCGGCCGGCGGCGCCGTGCTGGTGAAGGGCGGGGCCGAGGGCGTGGGCTGCGCCGTGCTGCCCGAGCAGGGCGTCGGCATCGCGCTGAAGGTCGAGGACGGCGCCGGCCGCGCCCGCGAAGTGGCCCTGGCCGCCCTACTGCGCGCCGCGAACGCGCTGACCGAGGCGCAGTGGGCGGCGGTGCCGGACCTGCTGGTCGAGCCGATCACCAACCGCGCCGGCACCCGCGTGGGCGAGGTCCGTCCGGCCAGGGGGTGGGCGGAGCGTTGAGCGTCGTTGGGCCGCGCCCGCGGCTTGGCACCAACCTGCCGGAGCGTGCGGTCCCCCGCAGGTCGGTGCCAAGCGCAGCGCCGCCCAACGTCGATGCGACGCACGGTGCGGCGGCCGGCGCGTTGGTGATAGGATCGCGCCGCCAGTCAACCACGCCCTGCCCGAACCCATGAGCATCGACGACCTGCGCGCCCAGTACGAAGCCTATCCCTACCCGGCGCGCGACCCGGCGGACGAGAAAAAGCGGCTGATCACCGGCTCGCCCAGCCACCTGGACGAGGTGAACCACTACGTCTTCGCCGGCCGGCTGGACCATTCCCGGCCGCTGGAGGTGCTGGTGGCGGGCGGCGGAACCGGCGACGGCACCATCATGATCGCCCAGCATCTGGCCGACGCCGGCAATCCGGGCACCGTCACCTACCTGGACCTGTCCGACGCCTCGCGCGCCGTCGCCGAGGCGCGCGCCAGGGCGCGCGGGCTGACCAACGTCCGTTTCCTGCGCGGCTCCCTGCTGGAACTCGATGGGCTGGGGCCGTTCGACTACATCGACTGCTGCGGCGTGCTGCACCACCTGGACGACCCGCCGGCCGGCCTGCGCTCCCTGGCCGGCGCGCTGAAGCCGGGCGGCGGGCTGGGCATGATGGTCTACGCGCCGCTGGGCCGCACCGGCGTCTACCCGCTGCAAGCCGCGCTACGCACCATGACGGCGGGCCTGACGCCGGAGGAGAAGGTGGCGCTCGCCCGCCGGCTGATCGGCCACCTGCCGCCAAGCAACTGGCTGAAGCGCAACCCCTTCGTCACCGATCACCAGGCCGCGGACGCCAACCTGTACGACCTGCTGCTGCACTCCCGCGACCGGCCCTACACGGTGCCGGAACTGGCGGCGCTGGCGGCCGGCGCCGGCATGGCGATCACCGCGCTGGTCGAGCCGGCGCGCTACGAACCGTCGATGTGGGTGAAGGACCCCCGCCTCCTGAAGCGGCTGGACGGCCTGCCCTGGCTGGAGCGCGCCGCCTGGGCCGAGCAGGTGTGCGGCGGCATGAGCAAGCACATCGCCTACATGGCCCGCGCGCAGGACGCCGCCAATGCCGTCGCCCGGCCGGACGGGCCAGACGTGGTGCCGGTGCTGCGCGACTTCGATGGGCCGGGCATCGCCAAGGCGCTGCCGCCCGGCGGCACGCTGGAGGCGGAGTTGGCCGGCGCCGTCGTCCCGCTGCCGCTGCCGCGGCTGGCCGGGCCGATGCTGGCGCGCATCGACGGACACGCCTCGCTGGGCGACCTGCACCGCCGGATCGGGGAGGCGACGGGAAGCGCCATCCCCTGGGAGACGTTCAAGGCGCAGTTCGACCAGCTTTTCGCCGCGCTGAACGGCATCGGCAAGATGTACCTGCGCCGGCCGGCCGGCTGACGCTTGGCGTCACGCCCCGGACGTGTCGTCGTAGACCTGGAACAGCAGCAGGTGGCGCCGGTCGGCGCCGCCGGACAGCGGATCGGCGCCCAGGTAGAGGGTGCCGGTGCCGCTCAGCGGCAGGCCGGCGTCCTTCACCATCACCGGCTTGCGCACGCCCAGCCGGACCCAGGTGCCGTTGCGGCTGTGATCGACCAGGACGAAGCCGCCCTCGTGCGCGCGGATGGTGGCGTGCCGGCGCGAGGCGGTGGGGATGTTGACCACAAGGTCGCACTCCGCCGCGCGGCCGATCAGGTATTCCCCCGCCTGCTGGTCCACCACGTGCTCGTCCCCCTGGTGGTAGAGGACGAGGTGCGGCCCCTTCACCTCCGTCGGGTCGGCGAGGCCCTGGATGCGCAGGCACACGGTCTTGACCTCGACCGGGTCGAGCGTCACCCGTTCCACCGCCGCCGCCGCTGTCGGCACCGGGCGGGCGGGGGCGTCGCCGGTGAGCGCCAGTTGCTCCAGGCGGCGCATGAACAGGTCGGCGATGTCCGGGCGGATGCCCCCGGCGTCCAGTCGGGCGCGGAAGTTGCGGCGGGTCTCGTCGGCCGACCACGCGTCGGCGTTGCCGCCGAAGAAGTCGCGCATGCTCTGCACGCCGGTGAAGATCAACGCCAGACGCTGCACCAGGAAGCTGGCGCGCTTGCGCCCGAACTCGGTGGCGAGCAGGTCGAGCAGATAGCCGGCCCGCGTGCCGGGGTCCGGCAGCCCTTCGAGGATGGCCATCACCGCCTCCTCGACCGGCAGGTCCTCCAGCGTGCCGCCGAAGGCGGTCTGCGCCCGCCGCGTGACGCCCACGCACATGACGCCGCCGCCCTTGAAGCCGCCGGTCTCGCGCAGCAGCGGCAGCAGGTCGCGCAACGCCGGGGCGTCGGCGGCGCGCCCCAGCCGCGTCAGCGGCGTGGCGCTGTCGAGCGAGTGCGCGATGCGGGCCAGAAGCACGCCGCGGGTGACCGGCAGCGCGTGCCGGCCGATCATCGCGCCGAGGCGCCGCAGGGCGGGCGTGCCGGCGTGCCGGTCGTCCAGCGTGCCGCGCGCCAGATGGGCCAGCGCGGTGAGCGCCGCCGCCAGATCCGGCGCGTAGCCCAGCAGCGCGCGGATCGGCTGGTTGCCGTCCAGCGTTTCGGCCACCGCCTCGTCCAGCACGGCGACGGCGGCCGGGCCAATGGCGCCGCCTCCGGCGGAGTCGAACAGGTCGCACAGGGCGGCCAGCTTTTCCGGCCAGTCGCGCGCCGTTTCGATCCAGCTTGCCAGAGCGTAGGTGACGGCGCGCTCGCGCTCGCCCTCCGGCACGCTGTCCAGCAGGCTCGACAGGCCCTGCGCGCGCAGGTGCCGGGCCCAGGGCTCCAGCGTTTCGGCGTGCTTGGCGTTCTCGTAGACGTCGCGGAACAGGCGGCGCAGCGCGTCGGCCCGCGCCCCAGCGTCCAGGCGCGCCTGTCGCGCCTGCACGGCGGCGATGCGGCTGACCATCTGGTTGAACAGCACGTCCTCGCGCTCGATCTGGCGCAGCAGCAGCGGTTTGTGCAGGACCTCCAGCGGGATCAGGCTCTGCTCGTCGCACCACGGGCGCATGACCTGCGCCAGCGCCCGGCGGGCCGGATAGCGGTAGACCTCGGCGGCCGTGTCGCAAAGCGGGGCCTCGTCCAGCGCGCCGACGGTGACCACCTTGCCGCCGCCCTGGTAGGTCTTCTCGAACAGCACGGTCTGCGCGCCGCGGCCGTCCACCTGGACGACGCGCACGGCGGTGTATTTGGCGAGGCCCAGCAGGTAGCTGGCGCGGGCGCGGGCGTCGGTCTCCGCCTCGAAGGTGCCGTCGATCTGCGGCTTGCCCTGCGTCTCGACGTAGACTTCGTACGTGTAGGTGCGGCGCCGCATGCGTCAGGCGATCCTCAGAGGGTGGCGACCTCGTCCGCCACGGCCGTCAGGGCGTCGACCACCACCGGGTCGTAGCGCACGCCGGCCAGCCGGCGGATCTCCGCCAGGGCAGCGGCGGGCGCCAGGGCGGCGCGGTGCGGGCGGGCGGAGGTCATGGCGTCGTACGCGTCGGCCACGGCGGCGATGCGCGCCGACAGCGGGATGGCGTCGCCCGCCAGGCCGTCGGGGTAGCCGGTGCCGTCCCACGCCTCGTGATGGTGGCGGGCGATCTCGGCGCCGAGGTGCAGGTGGGTGCGGCACTCCGTCAGCCGGCTGACGCGCTCCAGCAGGTCGCCGCCGGACGCGGCGTGCGCCTGCATGGCGGCGCGCTCGGCCTCGTCCAGCGTGCCCGGCTTGCCGAGGATGGACGGGGCGACGTGGGCGTTGCCGACGTCGTGCATGATGCAGGCCAGCCCGATCAGCTCCAGGAACGTCTCGTCGATCGTGCCGGGATGGCGGCCGTCGGCGTGCAGGCGCCGCGCGATGCACTCGGCGATGCCGGCGATGCGCAGCGTCGGCTCGGTGCGCGTGGCGTCCCGCCCCTCGGCCACCTCGGCCAGCAGGACGAGCGTGCCCTCCTGCGCCTTGCGAAGCTGTTCGTACATGTAGAGATTGTCGAAGCCGACCGAGATCTTGCCGCAGAACACCTCGATCAGCCTGCGGTCCAGGTCCGACAGCGGCCGGTCGGAGCGCAGGTAGACCACGTTCTCGCGCCGGTTCGGCGTGCGGATGTACAGCGTGCAGTGGTCGGGTTCGTAGAAGTTCCGGCGGTGCTCCATGCAGCGCAGGACGGAGTTGAGCACGTCCCGGTCGATGTGCTCGGTCGCCGGCTCGTTGATCAGCGACTCGAAACGGCCCGACCCGGCCAGCACGTAGATGCCGTCCATGGACCCGCCCATGATCGGGCCGCGCTGCACGCACAGGATGGCGTCCGGCCCGACGCCCAGGATGGCCGAAAGCTGCGTCAGCACGCCCGCCGCGAACAGCTTCATCGAGCGCGCCTTGAACAGCGACGACGACGCCTCGATGATCTTTTCCAGCCCTCGCCGGTTGGTCTCGATCGCCATGATGTCTTCATAGGACCGCAGCGCCGCCACGGTGGTGGTGAAGAGCTGCTGCGCGGTGAGCTGCGTCTTCGCCTTGTAGTCGTTGATGTCGTAGTCGAGGATGACCGCGCGCTCCGGCGCCTGTCCGGGCTGGCCGGTGCGCAGGATGATGCGGACGTGGCGGTTCTTCAGCTCCTCGCGGATGTGGTGGACCAGCTTCAGGCCGGCGTCGTCGGTTTCCATCACCACGTCCAGCAGGATGATGGCGATATCCTCCTCGCGGGCCAGGATCTCCTTGGCCTCGGCGGCGGAGTAGGCGGACAGGAACTGCGCCGGCCGGCCCTTGTAGGCGAAATCGGCGAGCACGAGCTTGGTGATCGAGTGCACCTCCGGCTCGTCATCGACGACCATCATCTTCCAGCGCGGCGACGGGCCGCTGGCGGGCTTGTCGCCCCGGCCGTCCTGGTCGTCGAGGAAAAGCAGGTCGTCGTCGGCGTTGGTCATGGCGGAGGCTCTGTCCGGCGGTCTTATCGGGGGAAAGCTATCATGGCCGACGCCGCATGGCGACGGCCGCAACGGCGCCAGACGGCCATTGTCCCCCGAAAAGATCAGAAAGCCTGCAATTCCACGATGTGGCAATCCCGCCCACCCTGCGCCAGCGTCGCGCAGGCGCCGTCGATCTGCGACCGGGCGAAGGGGCCCACGCCCGTCTCATAGCGGACCTTGCCGCCGTGGAAGACCGGCCAGACCATCGGCGGCCGGTCGCGGTACTGGGCGCCGGGGCCGCCGGTGAACTCGGTCCAGGCGCGCAGCCCTTCGTCGTAGCTGACGAACTCGCCCAAGCGGCTGGCGTACAGCGGCCCGGTGCCCACCGGCGGCACGCCGGGCAGCGGATAGGCGGTGACGACGCCCAGGAAGCCGTCGACGCCCGCCGTCACCGTGGCGCGGCCGGTCACGGCCAGCGTCAGCCGATTGCCGGCCACGCCCAGCACGGCGACCACCTGCCCCTTGCGGATGGTGAAGCTCTTGCGCTTCTTCGCGTCGATCTGCTCGGTCGCGCCGACGTTGCGGTAGGCGACGACGTAGCCCTGCGCCCGGTCGTTGCGGGCGGCGTCGAAGGCGGCGCGCGGCACCACCGCGCCGACGGCGCTCGGCCGCTCGGCCGCCGCGCCGTTCTTGTCCTTATCCTTGGCCGCCGTGTCCTTGGGGATGGGCATCGGACGGGGGACGTAGACGGGATCCAGCGAATCGACGGGCACATAGCCGATCGGCTGGCCGCCGATGGCGACCTGCGTCCAGGTGGTGCCGCGCGGCGTGCCCAGCGCGTTGAGCGCCCGGCCGCGCGTCATCGTCTGGATGATGCGGGCGTCCTGGCTGGGACCGACGCGCACCTCGACGTCGCGGTTGAGCACCACCGGCCCTTCCAGCGGCGCGCCGATGGCGACCGGGCTCTGCGCCGCCACCGGACCAACAATCGGCCCGGCAGCGCAGAGCGCCAGCAGCGCCGCCATCACCCACGCGCCAAAGCCGACCCGTCCCGTCATGCGCCCGATCCCCTTCGCGAAGCGGCGGGCATTCTGCCCTGCGGCTCGGTTCGGGGCAACCCGGCCCGCTACGCGCTCGCCCGCGCCGTGCGCAGGCGCCACGCCAGCAGCACGGCGCCGGCCGCCGCCAGCAGCAGCGACAGCACCTGCCCGTTGGTCAGCCCGCCGACGTCGCCCAGGTAGCCGGGGTCGGTCTCGCGGTAGACCTCGGTCCAGGTGCGCAGCAGGCCGTAGACGATCATGGCGACGGCGGTGCGGGCACCGGCCGGGAAGCGGCGGGCGGGGAACAGCCAGACCAGCCCGAACAGCAGCGGCCCCTCGGTCAGCGCCTGATAGATCTGCACGGGGTGGCGGGGCATCCAGTCGTGCACCGGGAAGATCACCGCCCACGGCAGGTCGGCGACCTTGCCGACCATTTCCTGGTTGATGAAGTTGGCGAGCCGGCCGAGGAACAGTCCCGGCGGGGCGGCCAGGACGATGGCGTCGAACAGCCGGGCCGGCGCCACGCCGTTCCGCCGCCCCCACAGCACGGCGGCCAGCGCCAGCCCGATCATGCCGCCGTGGCTGGCCATGCCGCCCTTCCACACCATCAGGATTTCCAGCGGGTGCGCGAGGTAGTGGTCGGCGCGGTAGAAGACCACCTCGCCCAGCCGCCCGCCGAGGATGACGCCCAGCACCGCCCAGGTGAGGAAGTCGCCGGGCTCGACCCCGGCCGGCAGCTTCGCCTCGCGGCGCATGACGGACTCGAAGATCTTCAGGCCGATGATGAAGCCGACGAAATAGGCCAGCCCGTACCAGCGGATCGCCAGCGGCCCCAGGGAGACCAGAATGGGATCGATGGCGACGACGAAATGCTCCGGCACGGCAACTCTTCCTTATCGGCTTCAGGCGCCGCCCAAGCTACGCGGACGGCACCGCGCGTCAAGGGCGCGGGTGGGCCGGGGGAATGAAACGGATTGAAACGCCATGAAACAGGTTCAAGCGCGGCGTTTCGTTCCGGAGCCGCAATGGGCCTTTCCCGGCCCCGAGCCTAACGGATTTTAGGAATATTGTCAACACTCACGACTCCCGCCGCAGCCAGCGGAGCATCAGGGGCACGCGCATGCGCCAGACGCCGCCCTCCTCGGTCACCAGAAGGCGGCGCTTCAGCGACCGCGCGACGGCGCCGTCGGCGGGCGGCGGCCGGGTGTCGTGGTCGCGGAAACCGTGCAGATAGTCCCATTCCCCCGGCACCGCCGATTCCCGTTGCAGGAGGGTGATGAAGGCGTTGGTGCCGCCCGACACCGCCCGGTCCGCCGCCTCTTCCAGCAGGCCGGGGTCGAGCGCGCGGCGGTCGCTTTCGTTCAGCAGATGGATCGCGGATTCGGCGATGAGCTGGACGAGGTTGGGCCAGCCGCCGGCCTGGGCGTGGATCCACTCGATGCCGCCCTCGCCCCACAGGGCCGGGTCGAACCGTGGCCGGCGCGGGTCGCCGGGCGGCCACAGGGGGGAGTGTTTCAAGGGATCGGTCAGCAGCAGGCGGGTTTCGGCCGGCGTGAACATGCCGACCGTGATGGTGCGGGCGCTGATGAGGTAACTCGGCCAGTCGGCGTGCGTCAGTTCCGTGATGGTGTGGCTGCCGGCGAACAGCCAGATCAGGCGGCGGTGCGTCTGGATGGACTCGCGCACGGTGTACAGCAGTTCGACGGGCAGTTTGCCCTCGCCGATCAGCGTGTCGATGATCGCGTATTCGTCGATGGCGATGATCAGGCGGCGGCCGCGCTCGGCCAGATGGCCGTTGACCGCCGTCAGGAACCGCATGAAGGACGGCAGGTCGGCGGGCGCGCCGGGGTGCGTCAGGCCGGGGCAGGCATCTCGAATTTCCACCGAAATGAGTTCGATAAGACTATTTGTACCAGAAATAGCGTATGCATTTTGCATTGACAACGCGACAATTGATACCCAATGCGGGAGATAATATGAGATGTTTCTTATAACAGTACTCTTCCCAGTTCGCCGCCTCCCATACAGCACCACGCCAGGACACCCAGTTGCTAGCGTGAGTTGCTGCTCTAACTCTCCCAATATATAATCGCGTGGAACGAAGGCTTCTTGCACACGATCGACAGGGTCGCCAGCGCGGAAGATTTGCGGTGTAATTTTCTTGTCAACGATGTCGAGGGCTTCCTGCCATTGCCGATCAGCGATAACCAGCCACGCTTCTGCTACCTTGCGGAATTCAGACGCCAGCGGTTCTTGGAACCCCGAGACACGTTCACTAAAAGCCTTAACCTCAGCACATATTGCTGCGGCCAATGGCTCGCGGAATATTGGGCGCCGCACGGCGTCGAGACGGCGTTGCCGTGTGGCGATGTCATTGACCATGGCGCGCACCTCGTGCGTCTGCACTAAACACCCGTGACTTCCTATCGGAATGTCATTTATGAGCAAGTCAACGCTTGAGAGAGATGTTTGTGCGGCGCATTGATTTGATAGATCTGTAATTCGTTCCAGGTTTTTTTTATTTTGGTTATATATATCGAATGTTTCCAAAAAAACTCCGGCGGCTGGCGATATTATTCGAATAGCTGAAGCAGCTAAATTGGAAGAGATTTGTTTTTTCAAGCCTAGCCCCTCATTTTTCTAATCTGAATTCGCATTCGTTAGCGATTCTATCTCCGACTTGACCATGAGCATCGCTGATTATTCAAAAGATGATTTGCCATTTCGATTGCCCATTCTTAAGTCAATAGTTGCTATGTCAAAGGGCGATCCTGGATAGTTTAATGGGGCGATCGAAGCAAGTGGAGTGTTTGAATGTATTATAGTTTTCATCTTGCGAACTTCCTGGACGAGATAGCGCAGAGCACCATAAAAATCCGCATCAAAGCCGGACTTTCCTCTAATCATTGTCATGTGGTAGCTAGTAAAAATGAAATAATGATCCTCGCAACCGTCCAGTGAATGGTAGAGATCGCTTAGCTTTCTTTTGTTTATATTTATCGACCCAGTGTTTGCCTTGGTTGCAAAATTAAGCAAATTTATGAAATCACTTAGGCTTGATGTTCTTGGGTCGTGGAAATCGATAGCGACAACTGGCGAAATGAAGGCACCGCTCTGGCGGGCAATATCCTCTGAATTTTCAATTAAATATTTCCAATTTGCTTCGTCATTGCAAATTAAATTCGCGCTCCTGCCATCAACCATTATGCGATACAAGCTATCTCTTGCACTAATCCACTTTGACGGAGAGACGCCCAACGACGCGCCGCAGTCGGTCAACAGGCGCTCCCACGCGGCCGACTGCCCGTCGTCGGTCAGGTCGATGTAGAGGGGATTCGGGATGGCAATGCCCGGCGGCAAGGTGCAGGGCGTCCGCCGCACCGGAATGATGGTGCCGCCATCGAACGCCGGGTCCCTGGCGATGGCCCGATTCATCTCGTGGCGGCAGGGTCCGCTGGCGAGGTATTCGTCCGACAGGACCAGCAGGTGCTTGTCGCAGGCGTCCTGCTCGGCGTCCATTTGCTTGTACACGGCGATGCCCGCGCGAAAACGCTCCACATCGATGCGCACCTCGACGCCGCCGGCCTTCAGGCATGGCACGAGCCGCGTTCTGACCCATGGGGCCTGCGCGTGGGAGTAGCTGACAAAGACGCTCAATTCCGCGACTCGCTCTCGATTTGGATGGCTCAACGCCCTATGAGAGCATAAGTCTTTCGGCGGCGCATCCCCCGTCGTGCCGTGGCCATCGGGGGAAGGGTTTAGATTCGCTGACTGCCTCGAAGATCGACGACGGGAAGCTCGAAGTCCGAACCCACGGGCAGCGGCGGAAGGAGGTTGGCGAACGGCGTGCGGGACTGCACCAGCACGCGCAGGTGCTTCTTCTCCTGGACCAGATCGCGCAGCACTAGGAACAGTTCCTTGTCGAGATCGGCGTGGTCCTGGACGAGGTGGAAGCGGGTCAGCGCCAGCCAGCGCGGCGCCCCCGCCGCCAGCGCGTGGCCCAGCGCCGACAGATCGTCGGGCCGGTTCGGCACGGGGACCCGCAGGCCAAGGGCGGCCAGCATCTGCCGCACCAGCCCCGGACGGGAATAGACGGCGGTGTCCTGGAAATCGACCCGGGGCAGGTCGCCGACCGTCTGGCGCGCATCCTCGATCAGCGCTTCCCAGGCCCGGGTCTTCACCCCTTCGCGGGTCACGAGGTTGACGGAGCGTTCATCGCCCAGATGGCGCACGATCGCGTCCCGCGCCCGCAGCCATTCCAGCGCCGTGGTTCCCAGCGACGCGCCGCAGTCGGCCAACAGGCGTTCCCACGCGGCCGGCTGCCCGTCGTCGGTCAGGTCGATGTGGAGGGGATTCGGGATGGCGATGCCCGGCGGCAGGGTGCAGGGCATCCGCCGCACCGGAATGATGGTGCCGCCATCGAACGCCGGATCCCTGGCGATGGCCCGTTCCATCTCGTGGCGGCAGGCCGCGCTGGCGAGGTATTCGTCGGACAGGATCAGCAGGTGCTTGTCGCAGGCGTCCTGCTCGGCGTCCATCTGCCTGTGCACGGCGATGCCGGCGCGAAAACGCTCCACATCGATGCGCACATCGACGCCGCCGGCCTTCAGGCATGGCACGAGCCGCGTTCTGACCCACGGCGCTTGCGCGTGGGAGTAGCTGACAAAGACGCTCAATTCCGCGACTCGCTCTCGATGGGACGGACCGACGTCCTATGAGAGCATAAGTCTTTCGGCGGCGCATCCGCCATCGTGTCGCGGCAATGGGGGGAAGGCCAAGCCGGGATGACGGGCGCCCGGGCTGGCGGGGGGAGGGTCGATCAAAAACACGAAGATCAGAAGATCAGAAGATCAGAAGATGGAAAATTGCGCACCGGCGCACACACTTCGGGAAAATCCGGGGCTGAGGCAAACGCTTGTGATCTTTTGATCTTTTGATCTTCGTGTTTTCGATCAGCCCTTCCCCCGCCAGCCTGGGCGTCGCTGATGCTTAGCGGGACCTTGCCCCCACCCTCCCACGCTGCGCGTGGGTCCCTCCCTCCCCCGGCGGGGCCCTACGGTATGCACACATCTTGCGGTGCAGTTAAATGCCCCTCTCCCCTTGCGGGAGAGGGGTTTGGGGAGAGGGGGCGTTACCACCGGAAGGTGGGAAGAAGAGTCTCATTTTTCGGCCTGCCGGCCGCTATCCCCCTCTCCCCAACCCCTCTCCCGCGAGGGGAGAGGGGCTTTTCTCAACGAAAATGCGCACTCGATTCCGCAAGTGCGAGATCTGTGCATGCCGTAGCGGCGGGGCCGGGGGAGGGGTTTTGGGTGGTCCGGATGGTGGCGGCGATCGTGCTTGACGGGAAAAACGAATGCCGTTAAATTATTGACATTCGTTTTCCCGAGAGGTGTTTCCCATGGCCCGCCCCCGCAAGGATCAGGCACTCGACGTCGCCAGGCGGGCGGTCGAGGAAGCGGTTCGCCTCCTCCAAACGCACCGCGCCGAGGAGTTGACCATGGCGGTCGTGGCCGGCGCCGTCGGCTGCCGCGCTCCGGCGCTCTACAACCACTTTCGCAACAGGGACGCGCTGCTGCGCGCCGTGCATGACGCTGGATTCGAAAGGCTCTACGCGGAAAAGCTGGCGGTCGCGGCGCGGACGGACGGGGACGCGTTCGCCCGCCTGCGGGAGGGCGGCGTTGCTTATGTGGCCTTCGCGATCGAGAACCCGGCGCTCTACCGGCTGATGTTCGATCCGCCGCCGGTGGCCGGTCTGGACGGGAACCCGTTCGATACGGATCGCGGCATGAAGCTCCTGGGCTTCCTGCGGGCGAGCATCTTCGCATGCCAGTCCGAAGGCTTCCTGCCGGGCCGCGATCCGGACCTCGTGGCCTTCACGCTGTGGTCCACGGTGCACGGGGCGGCCCTGCTCATCCTCAACGGCAGGATCCCCGCGGCAAACCGCGACCAGCAGGAATTGGCCGCGGCCACGGTGGACACGGTCATGGCCCTGGTCGCGGCGACGCGCCCGGAACCCGCCGCTGTCGCCGCCCGGCACTGACGGCACCCCATTCCACCCATCCATTCGCACGCGCCTCGGCGCGAAGGAGCCCCCATGCGCAAAGCCCTGATCGCCGCCCTGTTCATCGTGGTTCCCGTTGCCGCCACCGCCGCGGTGGTGGGCATCGCCTCCGCCCGAACGGAGGCCGACATCGCCGTTCACGCCGGCCGAATCCGCGATATCGCGCGGGACGCGCCGTCTCCGGTGCCTGACCCGGCGTCGCTGGCGGCGTTGCCCGCCCCGGTGCGGGCCTATGTCCGCTTCGCCTTTCCTCAGCCGCCGCGCGCCCTGCGGTCGGTCTCCCTCGCCATGGAGGGCGATTTCCGCCGTCCGAAGATGGAGAGCTTCGCGCCGACCACCGCCGAACAGACCATCGCCGTCGGCACGCCGGCCCTGCTGTTCGCCGCGACGACCCCCGTCGGGCTTGGCTGGGCGCGGGCTTACGACGCGTTTGCCGAAAGCCGGATGGAGATGAAGGCCAAGATCCTGTCCACCGTCACGGTGATGGACGAGCACGAGAACGAGGCGCTCAACCGGATGTCGTTGCGCCGGTGGCTGCTGGAAAGTCCGCTCTATCCGGTGGCGCTGCTGCCGGGCGGGCCGGTCCGCTGGGAGCCGGTGGACGGGACGCGCGCCCGCGCCATCGTGTCCGCCGACGGCCTCGAAGCCTCGCTGGTCGCCACGTTCCGGCCCGACGGCAGCCTGGAGCGCTTCGACGCGGAGACCGACGGCGACCTGGAGACGCCCTATCACGGCTCGGGCGAGCACGTGACGCGCACGGACTACCGGCTGGTGGACGGCATGATGATCCCGACGGGCTTCACCATCGCCCGGGCGGCGAAGGGGGCGCTCTTCCCCTTCTGGCGCGGCCGCGTGACGCGCATCGAGTTTTCATCCTGAGGGAGCCCGGGGCCCTCTGGCCTGGAAAGCGCGAAGGGGCCGGAGCCCCCTTCGCCGGCGTCAGCGGCCCCCCCCTACTCGTCCCCCATCTTCAGCGCCGCGATGAACGCGCTCTGCGGGATCTCGACCTGCCCGAACTGGCGCATGCGCTTCTTGCCTTCCTTCTGCTTGTCCAGCAGCTTGCGCTTGCGGCTGATGTCGCCGCCGTAGCACTTGGCGGTCACGTCCTTGCGCATGGCGCTGATGCTCTCGCGGGCGATGACCTTGCCGCCGATGGCGGCCTGCACGGCGATCTTGAAGAGCTGGCGGGGGATCAGCTCCTTCAGGCGCTCGCACATCATGCGGCCGCGGCGCTCCGACTGGGCGCGGTGGACGATCATCGACAGCGCGTCCACCGGTTCGCCGTTCACCAGGATCGACAGCTTCACGAGGTCGCCTTCCTCGTAGGTGTCCATCTGGTAATCGAAGCTGGCGTAGCCGCGGCTGATCGACTTCAGGCGGTCGTAGAAGTCGAACACCACCTCGTTCAGCGGCAGGCGGTAGACCAGCATGGCGCGGGCGCCGGCGTAGGTCAGCTCGATCTGCTGGCCGCGCCGCTCGGTGCACAGCTGGAGGACGCCGCCCAGGTATTCGTCGGGCAGCATGATGGTGGCCTTGATCCACGGCTCCTCGATGTGGTCGATCCGCATCACGTCCGGCATGTCGGCCGGGTTGTGCAGGTCCATCACCTTGCCGTCGGTCATGTACAGCTTGTAGACCACCGAGGGCGCGGTGGTGATGAGGTCCAGGTTGAACTCGCGCTCCAGCCGCTCCTGGATGATCTCCAGGTGCAGCAGGCCCAGGAAGCCGCAGCGGAAGCCGAAGCCCAGGGCGGCCGACGTTTCGGCCTCGTAATGGAAGCTGGCGTCGTTGAGCTTCAGCTTGCCCAGGCTGTCGCGCAGGCGTTCGAAATCGGCGGCGTCCACCGGGAACAGGCCGCACCACACCACGGGGATGGAGGGCTTGAAGCCTTCCAGCGGCTCGGCCGCCGGGCGGCGGTCCTCGGTGATGGTGTCGCCGACCTTGGTCTGCGTGATGTCCTTGATGGCGGCGGTGATGAAGCCCATCTCGCCCGGCCCCAGCTCGCCGGTCAGCAGCGCCTTGGGCGTGAACACGCCGGTGCGCTCCACCTCGTGCGCGCTGCCGGCGGCCATGAAGCGGACCTTCTGGCCGGTCTTCAGCGTGCCGTCCACCACGCGCACCAGGATGACGACGCCCAGGTACGGGTCGTACCAGGAATCAACCAGCAGCGCCTTCAGCGGGGCGTCGGCGTCGCCCTTGGGCGGCGGCAGGCGCTGGACGACGGCCTCCAGCACCGCTTCGACGTTGAGGCCGGACTTGGCGGAGATTTCCACCGCGTCGGTGGCGTCCAGGCCGATGACGTCCTCGATCTGCTGGCGGATGCGGTCGGGCTCGGCCGCGGGCAGGTCGATCTTGTTGAGGACGGGGATGATCTCGTGGTTGTTGTCGATCGCCTGATAGACGTTGGCGAGCGTCTGCGCCTCCACGCCCTGGCTGGCGTCGACCACCAGGATCGAGCCCTCGCAGGCGGCGAGCGAGCGCGACACCTCGTAGGCGAAATCGACGTGGCCGGGGGTGTCCATCAGGTTCAGCGTGTACTGCTGCCCGTCCTTGGCCTTGTACAGCAGGCGGACGGTCTGCGCCTTGATGGTGATGCCGCGCTCGCGCTCGATGTCCATGCTGTCGAGCACCTGCTCGCGCATCTCGCGCGCGTCCAGGCCGCCGCAGAGCTGGATCAACCGGTCGGCCAGCGTCGACTTGCCATGGTCGATGTGCGCGATGATGGAGAAATTGCGGATGTGCGAGAGATCGGTCATCGGAACCCGGAACGCTGAATTTGCGTCCGGAACATAGGGCGTGCGGGGATTTGACGCAACGGAGATCGGGGAAATGGCGCGCCGCCGCACCCTGACTGGCTTGGCCGTGTGCAGACATGGCGCCGGTCCGTGGCCGTCGTGCGCACCGGAGCCCCGCCCTGTGACGGCCATCACTTTACATGCGCAACGGGCATGCTAATACCGTATGGCGAAATCATGCGTTTGGATGCACCCGCGCGGTCGGGGAATATCTGGAGTAGGGAAGAATCCATGACAGACAATTCCTCCATTCTGGGCACCTCCGGCGACGATGCATTCAATGTCACGAACGGACACCACACAATAACTGGCGGTGACGGATACGACATAGTAGAGTATTATGATCGCTCCTCCGACAGCGTGATCGAGACATCCGGCGACGTCACGTTCGTCAACCTTTACGACGCCAGTCGCGGGACCCTGATCGGGGTCGAACTGCTGCGTTTCACGGACCGCGACGTGTACATTGGCGAAGAACCCTATACCTATTCCAACGAAGGCTCCGACGATGACGAGTCCCTGGGGGGAGTGGCCGTTAGGAACGAGGTGTGGGGCAATGGCGGCAACGACACGATCAACGGTCTGGAAGGCAACGACAGCCTCTGGGGCGGCGACGGCAACGATCTGATCGTCGACCCCAGGGGCGCCAACCTGCTGGACGGTGGCGCCGGCAACGACACGCTGTGGGGCGCCGCCGGCGACGAGACGCTCGACGGCGGCGCGGGCGACGACCTGCTGAGCGGCAGTCGCGGCAACAACACCATCATCGGGGGCGCCGGCAACGACATCGCGACTTACGAAGAGTGGACGTCCGCCGACTACGTCATCGAAACCGTCGGGGCGGAGACCCGTGTCCGCCTCCAACTGTATGGCGACACCGATATCCTCACCGGCGTCGAAACGCTCCGTTTTTCCGACCGGGACATCGCGATTCCGCCATACGTCGCAAACGATACGCCCAGCGGCGGCACGGGCGACGACACGCGGATCGGCGGGGCCGGCAATAACACGTTGCTTGGCGATGGTGGCGACGACATCCTGTCCGGCGGTGGCGGCGACGACATCCTGTTCGGCGGTGGCGGCGACGACACGCTGTTAGGCGGGGGCGGCAACGACAGCCTGTCTGGCGGCGACGGAGTCGACGTACTGTCCGGCGGCGGCGGCGACGACCTGATCGAATATGGTGGCGAAGAGATCGTCTTCTCGGGCAACCGCGCGGAATATTCCGTCGTTCGCGACGCTACCGAGTCCCGCCGCGTGACGGTGACACACCTCAATGGCGGTGCCGACGGGACCGACACCGTGATCGGGGCAAGAATGCTGCGATTCGCTAACGGCGTGTACAGCCTCGGCATAAGCGACGGGTTGATCATCGACGCGGACGTCCACCTCGGCGACGGGGATGACACCTACCGGACGTACGGCCACGACAGGATTTTCGCCGAAGGCGGCGACGACAGCGTCAAGGGCTCGATGTGGGTCGACACGCTGATCGGCGGCAGCGGCGACGACACGCTGATCGGTGATTACGGCACCGACGTGCTGTCCGGCGGGGCCGGCTACGACAGCCTCGACGGCGGCGACCAGAACGACACGCTGATCGGCGATGCGGGATCCGACCGGTTGTATGGCGGGTGGGGGACGGACGTCGCGGTGTTCTCCGGTGATGGCGCCCTCTACACGGTCCAGCACGTGGGAATGGAACTCCATGTCTCCGGCCCTGATTCCAGCGGCACGCCCGACATCCTGATCGGCATCGAAACGTTGCGCTTCGCCGATATGGACGTGCAGGTCGACACCAATGGGTTGGAAATCCACGGCAATATCATCATCGGCAGCGTCGCCGCCGAGACGCTGAACGGTACCACCAGCGACGACACGCTGGTCGCCGCCGGCGGGAACGACCTGATCGACGGCGGCGCCGGTTTCGACAGCGCCGTTTTTGCGGGCAGCCGTCTGGACTACGACGTCGTTCGCGACCCCGTCAATCCGTCCCGGCTGACGGTCACGCACAAAGACGGCGGGGAGAATGGCACGGACACCGTCGTCGGAATGGAACGGGTGCAGTTCGACAACGCCACCTTCGAAGTCCTGTTCAACGAAGAAGACGTATTCGTGCTCGGCGACGGCGACGACATCTACGCGGTGTCCGCCCCGCACTCCTCCCCATACGGCACGATCCAAGTCGAGGGATGGAACGGCAACGACCGTATCACCGGGTCCACCGGCAAGGATTTGCTGAACGGCGGCTGGGGCAACGATACCCTCTATGGCATGGCCGGCGATGATCAGTTGCAAGGCGGCTGGAACGGCAACGATCTGATGTACGGTGGTGACGGCGACGACCTCTTCAGCGCAACTGAAAACAGCGAGGATATCGACGCCGACACGGTTTACGGCGGTGCGGGAAACGACGGCATCGAGGGCGCCGGTGGCGGCGACCGGTTGTACGGGGACGACGGTGCCGACGCCATAACCGGCCACGGTGGCGCGGACTGGCTCGACGGGGGAATCGGTGCCGACACGCTGACCGGCGGCGACGGCGGAGACACCCTGATTGGCGGCGCCGGCGGCGACCGCATGGATGGAGACGGCACGTTCAGCGATCTGGTCGCGACCGGCACCGACATCGCGGTGTTCTCGGGCAATTACAGCCTCTACTCGATTGCCAGGGTCGGCTCGGAGATCCGGGTCGCCGGACCGGACGCCGTCGGCGCCGTGGATGTGCTGACCGGGATCGAGGTGCTGCGGTTCGCCGACCGGGACGTGGCAGCCGAATCCATCACCACGGCGCCGACGAACGGCCTGCGCTTCGACTTCGGCGACGACGGCAAGACGGAGGTGTTGTGGCGCAACACGCAGACCGGCATGCTCTCCACGTGGGAAATGGACGGGCGCACGGTTACGTCGTCGGGCCGCGTGCAGTTGAACGGCGTCGACGCCGTCTATCCGACGCACCTGCAAGCCGATGCCATGTACGATTTCACGGGCGATGGCAAGACGGACATGCTGTGGCGCAACACGCAGACCGGCATGGTCTCGCTGTGGGAAATGGACGGGCGCACGGTCGTATCCTCCGGCCGCGTGCAGCTGAACGGCGTGGACGCCACGGTGCCGATGACCGTGAAAGTCGAAGGCCAAGGGGACTTCGACGGCGACGGCAAAGGCGACCTGCTGTGGCGCAACACGCAGACCGGCATGGTCTCGCTGTGGGAAATGGACGGGCGCACGGTCACGTCGTCGACGCGCGTCCTGCTGAACGGCGCAGAGGCGTCGATGCCGGCACACATGCGGGTCGAAGGCGTGGCCGACTTCACGGGCGACGGCATGGCCGACGTGCTGTGGCGCAACACGCAGACCGGCATGGTCTCGCTGTGGGAAATGGACGGGCGTACGGTCACGTCGTCGGGTCGTGTGCAGCTGAACAGCGCCGACGCAGCCTATCCGACGCACCTGCGGGTTGAAAGCGTGGACGACTTCAACGGCGACCACAAGGCCGACGTGCTGTGGCGCAACACGCAGACAGGCATGGTTTCGCAGTGGGAGATGGACGGGCGCATGGTCATCTCTTCCGGCCGCGTGCAACTGGACGGCGTGGACGCGTCGGTGCCGATGCACATGCGCGCCGAGACCATGGCCTTCGTGACGGGCTGAGGCGCGCCACTCCGGCGCAAAGGCGCGGGGGAAGGCTACCCCTCCCCCGTGATCCCCTCATACAGCTCCACATACTCCCGCGCCGGGCGGTCCCAGCCGAGGTCGCGGGTCATGGCGCGGTGGCGCATGGTGGCCCATTGGTCGGGCTTGCGGTACACCGCCAGCGCGCGGCGCAGGGTGAACATCAGCTCCTGCGCGGTGCAGTTCACGAAGGTGAAGCCGGTGGCCGCGCCGTCGTAGAGCGCCGCCGGGGTGGCGTCGATGATGGTGTCGGCCAGGCCGCCGGTGCGGCGGACCAGCGGCAGGGTGCCGTACTTCAGCCCGTACATCTGCGTCAGGCCGCAGGGCTCCGATCGCGACGGCACCAGGATGATGTCGCCGCCGGCCTGCAGGCGGTGCGACAGCCCCTCGTCATAGCCGATGCGCACGCCGACCTTGCCGGGAAACCAGTCGGCGAGGTGGCGGAAGCCGGCCTCGATCCCCGGCTCGCCGGTGCCCAGAACGGCCAGTTGGCCGCCCATCGCCGCCCATTGCCCGGCCACCTCCAGCACGAGGTCCAGGCCCTTGTGCCACGTCAGGCGGCTGATCACCACGGCCAGCGGCGCGTCGGCGCGGCGCTCCAGGCCGAAGGCCAGTTGCAGCTCGGTCTTGCAGTCGGCCTTGCCGGCGATGTGGTCGGGGTCGAACCGGGTGGCGATGTGCGGGTCGGTGCGCGGGTCCCAGATGCCGTAATCGACGCCGTTCAGGATGCCGCGCAGGTCGTCCACCCGCGCCGCCAGCAGGCCCTGCAGGCCCATGCCCTGCTCGTCGGTCTGGATCTCGTGGGCGTAGGTCGGGCTGACCGTGGTGATGCGGTCGGCGTAATAGCAGCCGGCCTTCAGCAGGCCGATGCCGCCGTAATACTCGACACCGTCCGGCGAATAGCTCGCCGACGGCAGCTTCAGCTCGCCCAGCAGGTGGGCGCCGCACTGGCCCTGGTAGGCGATGTTGTGGATGGTCACCACCGTGCCCGGCCGGTACGGCCCGTCGAAGCGGTCGGGGCGCAGCTTGAGATAGGCGGGGACGAGGCCGGTCTGCCAGTCGTGCGCGTGCAGCACGTCCGGCCGCCACCACGGGTCATAGGACTGGTGCGCGGCGAACCCCGCCGCCGCCCACGACAGCGCGGCGAAGCGCTGGGGGTTGTCCGGCCAATCCTTGCCGTCCGGCCCGGTGTAGGGATTGCCGGGACGGTCGAACAGGGCCGGCGCGTCCAGCGCGTAGGCCAGCACGCCGTCCGGCATGCGCCCCAGCACGAGCCGGGCGCGGTCGGTGCCCGGCAGGTCGGTGATCAGGTCGCCGACCTCGTGAAGGTTCGACAGCCCCGCCAGCACCGCCGGATAGCCCGGCAGCAGCAGGCGCACATCCACCCCGGCGGCAGTCAGCGCGGCGGGAAGGGCGGCGCTGACGTCGGCGAGGCCGCCGGTCTTGACCAGCGGAAAGCACTCGGACGTGACGAAGAGGACGCGCATCGGCTATTCCCGCCCCTCGGTCCGCAGGCGGTCGATCATATCGCGGGTGATCAGGCACACGCCGTTCTCGGTGCGGTAGAAGCGTTCGGCGTCCGCCACCGGGTCCTCGCCCACCACCAGCCCCTCGGGGATCTCGACGCCGCGGTCGATGACCACCTTGGTCAGGCGGCAATGCCGGCCGATGTCGACCTCCGGCAGCACCACGCACTCGTTCAGTTCGGAATAGGAGTTGACGCGCACTGAGCTGAACAGCAGCGACTGCCGCACCGCCGAGCCGGAGATGACGCAGCCGCCCGACACCAGACTGTCCACCGCCATGCCGCGGCGGTTCTCGTCGTCGAAGACGAACTTGGCCGGCGGCAACTGCTCCTGATAGGTGAAGATCGGCCACTCGCGGTCGTACATGTTCAGCGCCGGGGTGACGCGGGTGAGGTCGATGTTGGCCTCCCAATAGGCGTCCAGCGTGCCGACGTCGCGCCAATAGGGCTCGTCGCCCGGCGTTTGCAGGATGCAGGATTCGGCGAAGTCGTGCGCCATCACGCGGGCGCGCGGCACCAGATGCGGGATGATGTCCTTGCCGAAGTCGCGCGAGGAACCGGGGGTGTTGAAGTCGCGCTCCAGCTGGTCGTACAGGAACTCGGCGTTGAAGACGTAGACGCCCATGCTGGCCAGGGCCCGGTCGGGACGGCCGGGGATGGCGGGCGGGTCGGCCGGCTTCTCGACGAAGTCGATGACGCGCTGGCTCTCGTCGATGTGCATGACGCCGAAGCCGCTGGCCTGTTCGCGCGGCACGTCGATGCAGGCCACCGTCAGGTCGGCCTTCTTGGCGATGTGGTCGAGCAGCAGCGCGCCGTAGTCCATCTTGTAGATGTGGTCGCCGGCCAGGATCAGGATGTATTCCGGCTCGTGCCCGCGGATGATGTCGAGGTTCTGGTACACGGCGTCGGCCGTGCCCTGGTACCACGCCGTCTCGCTGATGCGCTGCTGGGCCGGGAGCAGGTCGACGAACTCGTTCATCTCGCCGCGCAGGAAGCCCCAGCCGCGCTGCAGGTGGCGCAGCAGGCTGTGCGACTTGTACTGCGTCAGCACGCCGATGCGGCGGAAGCCCGAGTTGATGCAGTTCGACAGCGCGAAGTCGATGATGCGGAACTTGCCGCCGAAATAGACGGCCGGCTTGGCGCGGCGGTCGGTCAACTGCACCAGACGGCTGCCCCGTCCGCCGGCGAGCACCAGCGCCACCGCGCGCCGCGGCGCCAGCCGCAGATCCCGTTTGTCGAGCATGGTCAGGCCCCTCCCCCTGTCTTCCTTAAGCTTTCCCGGCTTGGCCTTCCGGTTTGGCTTTTTTTCCGGCGTCGTTCCGGCCGCCGGCCGCGAGCCAGCGCAACCGTGACGGTGCCACAAAACGCGCGACCGGGCCATAGGCGGCACCTGCGGGAAGAGGACGCAGCCAATTGCACATAATTTGAGCAACGCCTGCGCGGGCGGCGGCGTCAACCCACCCCGAAGGGTGAATTGTCTCGTCCGATAAGAGAATCCGCCCCTTCGGCACCATAGGCAGGCCCGAAAACCGCACAACAAATGTGCAAACAGGGCCTGAGACTCGGCCGGCGCGCATCCGGGGTGGTGCGCGGGCATCGGCACAACCTGACCGATTCCGCGCCGTTCGCATTTGGCACGGGATTTGTAAGAGATGGGGTCAGCTGGCCCCGCCCGCCACCCGATCCGGACAATCCGGAGGGGACCGACCGGGCCGGAGCGATTTTGGAGAGAGAGGAGCCTCGATGAGCCGTCTGCCCCTTCTTGCTGCACCGATCACGGCGGTGACTCTGGGCTTGGCCGGTCTGCCTGGCGAAGCCCTTGCCCAGGACGCGGCCGCCGCCGCCGCTGCCGCCGCTGAAGCCGCCGCCGCCGCCGTGCCGACCCTGAGCGGCGGTGACACCGCGTGGATGATCACCGCCACCGCCCTGGTCCTGTTCATGACCATCCCCGGCCTTGCGCTGTTCTACGGCGGCATGGTCCGCAAGATGAACGTGCTGGCCACGGTGATGCAGAGCTTCGCCATCTGCTGTCTGGCCAGCATCCTGTGGATGGTGATCGGCTACAGCATCGCCTTCACCGAGGGCACGCCCTTCTTCGGCGGCCTCGACAAGATGTTCCTGGCCGGCATCGGCAAGGACAGCCTGTCGGGCACGATCCCGGAGACGGTGTTCGTCGTCTTCCAGATGACCTTCGCCATCATCACCCCGGCGCTGATGGCCGGCGCCTTCGCCGACCGCATGAAGTTCTCCTCCATGCTGGTCTTCATCGGCCTGTGGTCGGTGCTGATCTACGCCCCGGTCACGCACTGGGTGTGGGGTCCGGGCGGCTACCTGCTGAAGGACGGCGTGCTCGACTACGCCGGCGGCACGGTGGTGCACATCAACTCGGGCGTGGCCGGCCTTGTCGCCGCCCTGGTGATCGGCAAGCGCAAGGGCTATCCCGAGCAGAACTTCATGCCGCACAACCTCGTGCTGTCGCTGATCGGCGCCTCGATGCTGTGGGTCGACTGGTTCGGCTTCAACGCGGGCTCGGCGCTGGCCGCCGACGGCCGTGCGGGCATGGCCATGCTGGTCACGCAGGTCGCCGCCGCCACCGCCGGCATGGCCTGGATGTTCGCGGAGTGGATGGCCAAGGGCAAGCCGTCGGTCCTGGGCATCATCTCGGGTGCGGTGGCCGGTCTGGTCGCCATCACCCCGGCCTCGGGCTTCGTCGGTCCGATGGGTGCGCTGGCCATCGGCGCGGTCGCCGGCGTGCTCTGCTTCTGGGCCGCCACCAGCCTGAAGAAGGCGCTGGGCTACGACGACTCGCTGGACGCCTTCGGCGTGCACGGCATCGGCGGCATCGTCGGCGCGGTCCTGACCGGTGTCTTCGCCCAGGAAGCGATCGGCGGCACCGCCGGCCTGCTGGAAGGCAACGCCGGCCAGGTGATGACGCAGATCTACGGCATCGCCGCCACCGTCGTGTACTCGGCGATCGGCACCGCGGTCCTGCTGAAGGTGGTCGACGTGATCATCGGCCTGCGCGTGGACGAGGACATCGAGCGCGACGGCCTCGACCTCGCCCTGCACGGCGAGACGATCCACTGAGCATCGCCTGACCGGTCCCCTCCCATCCTGGACCAAAAAACTGCCGCCGCCGGGGCTTCCCCGGCGGCGGCTTTGTTTTGCGGGGGATGGTCGTGGTTCGTAGACTCGTAGGTTGGGTCTCGACCCAACATCCTTCGCATCGCCCGGAATGTTGGGTCTCGACCCAACCTACGGGCTTCCCCGGCGGCGGTTCTGTTTTGCGGGAGATGAACTGTGCCCAGCCTGCGAACGTTCGAACCGATCGGCAATCCGCCTTGTCGGACACTCAGCCGCGGATCAGCTCGTCGATGGCGGTGCGCAGGGGGGCGGGCAGGACCGGCTTGTGCATCAGCCGGTAACCGGCGGCGGTCGCCTCGGCCTGCCGCTCGGGCGTGGTGTCGCCGGTCAGGATGATCGCGGGCACCGTCGCGCCGCAGTGGCGGCGCACCATCTCCACCGCGTCGGCGCCGGTGCCGCCGGGCAGGAAGTGATCGGCCAGCACCAGCGCGGGCACCGCCGCCTGGGTCTTCAGCCCCGCCGCCAGTTCCTCCAGCGAACGCGCCGTCAGCACGTCGTAGCCCCAGCCTTCCAGGACCAGCGCCAGCCCATCGACGATCGAGGGATCATCGTCGACGACGACGACCAGGGGATTGGCCGATAAGGGAGGTGTCTGCGCGTCTTGGTGTCCCATGGTCCCGCCGGAGTCAGCCCATATATGCACCTTCTTTAGGGCCGCTTTGGCGTGGCGGGCAAGGCCGCACAGCGTCGCACCGTGGCGCGGTCCAATCGACGGACCGCATCGGCAGAGGCACCGGAAGAAGAACGGAATTTGTCACAACAAAGCGCTTTTTTAAGTCTACAGCCGCTTCGGCGTGTAGCCTTGCCACCGCTTTAGCGCATGCGGGGGAACATTCTCAACCCGGCAAAAGCGCATATGATAGGATGCACGAACTCTCATGCAGGCGGGTGGACGCGCCGGCCCGCAGGGGAACCGGCGCGTCCGACGCTCAACCCCGCAGGGTGCCGCCCGTCGCCTTCGCAACCGCAGCGACGATCTTCTGGCCGATCGCCTCGATCTCCTCCTCGGTCAGCGTGCGGTCTGTCGGCAGCAGGGTGACGCTGATGGCGACCGATTTGCGGCCCTCGCCCACCCCGGCGCCCTCGTAGACGTCGAAGACGCCGACGTCCTTGATGAGCGCCTTCTCCGCCCCCTTGGCGGCGCGGACGATCCGGTCGGCCTCCACCGCGCGGTCGACGACGAAGGCGAAGTCGCGCTCCACCGGCTGGAAGGCGGAGAGCTGGACCAGCGGCCTGGCGGTGCCGCCCTTCTTTTTCGGCATCGGCACGGCGTCGACGAACACCTCGAAACCGACGACCGGGCCCTTGACCTTCAGCGTGTCGAGCACCGCCGGGTGGATCTCGCCGAAGCGGCCGAGCACCGTGGGGCCGAGGCGCAGCACGCCGGAGCGGCCGGGGTGGTACCACGCCGGCGCGTCGGTGGTGATCTGCAGGTTCGTGGACGGCGCGCCGCACGCCTCCAGCACCGCCAGCGCGTCGGCCTTGGCGTCGTACGCGTCGACGCCGCGCTGCTTCGCCGCCCAGTGACGCGGCACCGCGTTGCCGGCGCGGATGCCGGCGGCCACGAGGTCCTGGCCCGTGGGGGTCTCGTCGCGGTAGGCGGGCCCCACCTCGAACAGGCCGACGTCGGCGTAGCCGCGGTCGGCGTTGCGCCCGGCCGCCTGGATCAGGTTGGCGAGGATGGACGGGCGCATGACGTCCAGGTCGGCGCTGATCGGGTTGACCAGACGCAGGCCCGCCGGGATCTCGCCGAACAGGCCGGCCACCTCCGACGACATGAAGGACCACGTCACCGCCTCGAACAGGCCGCGCGCGGCGAGGCTGCGGCGGGCCGTCACGGCGCGGCGCTGGCGGGCGTTGAGCGCCGGCTTCGTCACCGTGCCGTCGCGCACCATCGGCGTCGCCGGGATGGCGTCGAAGCCGTTGACGCGCAGCACCTCCTCCACAAGATCGGCCTCGCCGTGCACGTCGGCGCGCCAGGACGGCACCTCCCACGTCGTGCGGTCGTCGGCGTCTTCCGTCTTGCGGAAGCCCAGCGCTTCGAGGATGCGGGACTGTTCGGCCACCGGAACATCCACGCCGCCAAGGCCGGCGACGCGGGCGTGGCGCAGGGTGAGGGTGCGGCGCCACGCCGGCTCGGCCCCGGCGACGACCAGTTCGGAGGCTTCGCCGCCGCACAGCTCCTGGATCAGGCGGGTGGCGCGCTCCATGCCCTGGAAGACGGCGGCCGGGTCCACGCCGCGCTCGAACCGATAACGGGCGTCGCTGTCGATGCCCAGGCGGCGGCCGGTGTGGGCGGTGCGGGTCGGGTCGAACCACGCCGCTTCCACGAAGACGTTGACGGTCGCCTCGGTGCAGCCGGTCTCCTCGCCGCCGACGATGCCGCCCAGCGCCTCGGCCTTCTCGTGGTCGGCGACGACGGTCATTTCGGTATCGAGATCATAGGCCTTGCCGTTGAGGGCCTTGAGCGTCTCGCCGGGACGGCCCATGCGCACGACGATGCCGCCATGCACCTTGTCGGCGTCGAAGACGTGCAGCGGCCGTGCCACGTCGAAGGTCAGATAGTTGGTGATGTCCACCAGCGCCGAGATCGGGCGCAGGCCGATCGCCGTCAGCTTGTCCTGCATCCACTTCGGCGACGGGCCGTTGCGCACGCCGCGGATGTACCGGCCGACGAACAGCGGGCAGGCGTCCGTGCGCTCGATCGCCACGCCCAGCGGGCTTTGGAACGCCCCCGGAACGGGATCGGACTCCAGGTGCCCGCCCTTCAGCGGCTTGAGCGTGCCCAGCCCGGCGGCGGCAAGGTCGCGGGCGATACCGCGCACGCCGGCGCAGTCGGCGCGGTCGGGCGTCAGGCTGATGTCGATGACCGGGTCATTGAGCCCGGCGTAGTCGGCGAACGGGGTGCCGACCGGCGCGTCGTCCGGCAGGTCGATGATGCCGTTGTGGTCCTCGGACAGCTTCAGCTCGCGTTCCGAGCACATCATGCCGTTCGATTCGACGCCACGGATGACGCCCTTCTTCAGCGTGATGTCGGAGCCGGGGATGTACGTCCCCTCCGACGCGAAGACGCCCTTCATGCCGGCGCGGGCGTTGGGCGCGCCGCAGACGACTTGCAGCGTCTCTTTGCCGGTGTCGACCATCAGGACGCGCAGCTTGTCGGCATCCGGATGTTTCTCGGCCGAAACGACCCGCGCGATGCGGAAGGCGGCCAGTTCCTTGGACCGGTCCTCGACGCCTTCGACTTCCAGGCCGAGCGCCGTCAGCGTCTCGACGATCCGGTCGAGCGAGGCGTCGGTGTCGAGGTGGTCCTTCAGCCAGGACAGGGTGAACTTCATGGGTGCGGACTCCTCGTCTTCAGCGGGTCAGGCCGTGCGCCAGCGAAGGCACGTCGAGCGGGACGAAGCCGTAGTGCTTCAGCCACCGCAGGTCCGCCTCGAAGAAGGTGCGCAGGTCGGGGATGCCGTACTTCAGCATGGCGATGCGCTCGATGCCCATGCCGAAGGCGAAGCCCTGGTAGCGCGTGGAATCCACGCCGCAGGCCTCCAGCACGTTCGGGTGCACCATGCCGCAGCCGAGGATCTCCAGCCAGTCGCCGAAGTTGCCCAGCTTCAGCTCGCCACCCCGGCGCGAACAGCCGATGTCGACCTCCGCCGAGGGTTCGGTGAAGGGGAAGAAGCTGGGGCGGAAGCGCAGCGGCAGGTCGTCCACGTCGAAGAAGGCGCGGCAGAAATCGACCAGGCAGCCCTTCAGGTGCCCCATGTTCGTCGTCTCGTCGATGACCAGCCCCTCCACTTGGTGGAACATGGGGGTGTGGGTCATGTCGTAGTCGGAACGGAAGGTGCGGCCGGGGATGATGACGCGGATCGGCGGCTTCTTCGACAGCATCGTGCGCACCTGCACGGGGCTGGTGTGCGTGCGCAGCAGCATCTTCTTATCCCCGGCGTCCGGCAGATAGAAGGTGTCGTGCATGTCGCGCGCCGGGTGACCGGGCGGGAAGTTCAGCGCCGTGAAATTGTGGAAATCATCCTCGATGTCCGGGCCGTCGGCCACGGTGAAGCCCATCTCGGCGAAGATGGCGACGATCTCGTCGATGGTCTGGCTGATCGGGTGGATGCGGCCCTCGACCTCCGGACGGGCGGGCAGCGTCACGTCGATGCGCTCCGCCTCCAGCCGCGCGGCGAGCTGCGCCTTGCCAAGCTCGGCCTTGCGCGCGTCGAGGGCGGCCGCGATCTCGTCCTTCAGGGCGTTCAGCGCGGCGCCGCGCTCGCGCCGCTCGTCCGGCGACAGGCCGCCCAGGTCCTTCATCAGCGCGGTGATGCGGCCCTTCTTGCCCAGCGCGGCCACGCGGACCTCTTCGAGCGCCGCAAGGCTGGGCGCGTCGTTCACCAGCGTCAGGAGTTCGTTCTTCAGCGCATCCATGTGTTCAGACCTTTGGAACGCAATGAAAAAAGGAGCCGGCCCCCGAGGACCGGCTCCCTTGTCTTTTCAGGCGCTGAGACCCGCTGACGCGGATCAGGCGGCCTTCGCGGCGAGAGCGGCCTGGGCCTGGTCGACCAGGGCCTTGAAAGCCTCCGGCTCGCGCGCGGCCAGATCGGAGAGCACCTTGCGGTCCATCTCGATGCCGGCGAGCTTGATGCCGTTGATGAAGCGCGAGTAGGTCAGGCCGTACTGGCGGACGCCGGCGTTGATGCGCTGGATCCAAAGGCCGCGGAAATCGCGCTTCTTGTTGCGGCGGTCGCGGTAGGCGTATTGAAGCGCCTTTTCGACCTTCTCGATCGCGATGCGGAAGTTCTTGGAATTGCGGCCGCGATATCCCTTGGCGAGCTTCAGGATCTTGCGGTGACGGGCGTGCGTGGTGACGCCCCGCTTGACACGTGCCATGGTTCAGTCTCTCCGGATCAGGCGTTGCGCAGCCAGTTCTTCAGCACGATGCGACCATCCGGCTCCGCCAGGGTCATCATGCCGCGCGCGTTGCGCTTCATCTTCGGGCTCTTCGAGCTCAGGCAGTGGCGCTTGTAGGCGGCCTGGGCGCGGACCTTACCGGACGCGGTCACCTTGAAACGCTTCTTGGCGCCGCTCTTCGTCTTCAACTTGGGCATTTTCGATCCTCAAGTCAGGGTTCGTACGTCATGACGGGTGGGCATGCCCTGGGCTCCACGGCCCAGCCTCGCCGCCATGTGGAGGGCAGCGTTATACGCGCCGCCGCACCGCCGCGCAAGCGGAGTCCTTGTGGGCGGGTCATGGCGAAAACGCGCGGCCGCGCGTATATTCCGGAGAATCAGGCCGAAAGGACCGGGCATGGGCAGCGTCTCCTTCACACCCGACCATTTCCTGGTGCGCTTCCGCCGCGCCGTGGACGAGGCGTTCGGCGACAAGGTGGAGCGCGTCGTCCTGTTCGGCTCCCGCGCCCGCGGCGACGCCCGCCCCGACAGCGACTGGGACGTGGCGGTGTTCCTGCGGGACGGCGCGGACATTTGGGACACGCGCTGGACGCTTTCCGGCCTTGCCGTCGATGTCGGACGGGGGGACGAAGCGAAGTTCATCCAGTCAGTTCCACTGAACGCGGCAAACGACGATGAGTGCCTGGAACTGCGACGGCACATCCGTGAAGAGGGCATCGAGGTGCCTCGCCGATGACGCCGCAAGCTCTGTAGGTTGGGTTGAGCGCCAGCGAAA
>DASWVP010000666.1:0-14614 GCA_036401175.1 Azospirillum sp.
TGGCGGAGGACAACGCCGCCGCCCGCGCGCTCTACGCGGCGGCCGGCTTCGCCACGGTCGGCCGGCGCCCCGGCTACTACAAGCGGCCGGACGGGCGCGTGGCCGCGCTGGTCCTGCGGCGGTCGTTCTGAGGTCCGCCAACCTGCGGGCACCACCCATCGCGCGGCACGGGGGCTTAACGTTTGCGCACGATCAGGCGGTGCGGACCGGCCGGATCGTCCGCGTTTTCGGGGACCAGCGCGACAATGGCGTGCCCGAGTTCCCCCAGAGAACGCGGTACGTTTTCCAAGGGTTCGCCCGCGTTCAGCCGCACTTCCAGCGTCTGGCCGCTCGCCATCCGTTCGACCGACAACTTCGTCTTGACGAAGGTTAACGGACACACCTCGGTCGTGATGTCCAAGAAGTAATCCGCGGTCCTTTCTTCGTGCACGTGTTCCTCTTGACGCTTAAGATTGGATATTGCGTGTGGCCGCGAACCTCTTTATATGGGGAGGAACGCCAAGCCGCGGAGCAAGCTTACATGAGCAATGGGTCCCCTTCCAACGCGCTGTTGTCTCTGACCACGGAGATCGTGGCGGCGCATGTCTCGAACAATACAGTGGCCCTCAACGATCTCCCGACGCTGATCGAGCAGGTGTACAGGTCGCTCGCCACCGTGGGTGTCGAGCAGGTCCCTGTCGAGGAGCGCCCGCAGCCGGCCGTGCCCGTCAAGAAGTCGGTGACGCCGGATTACATCATCTGCCTGGAGGACGGCAAAAAGCTGAAAATGCTGAAGCGCCACCTCAAGACCGCCTACAACATGTCACCGGAGGAATACCGCGACCGTTGGGGCCTGCCGACCGATTACCCGATGGTGGCGCCGAACTACGCCCGCCAGCGCAGCTCGCTCGCCAAGCAGATCGGTCTGGGCACCCGCGCCCGCCGCGGCGCCTGACACCCGCCCGCCCGACACCCGCCCGCCGGGCACCGGCTGTCGGGGCGATGGCCCCGGCCGGGCGATTGCCGGGCGATTGCGCGGCCTGTTCCGGCGCGTCACCGCATCGGCGGTTGACCGCCGGGCATTGCTTCGTGCTATCCCTGTTGGCCGGGCAGCCGCCCGGCCCATGGGGCCGAAGCGGCGGGCCCGTGTTGCGACCCACGCCAACGCGATCCGGATGACTGACACGAGCACCGATCAGGGCAGTTCCTCGGAACTGCGCATGGGCTCTCTCGAGGTGCGGCTCGCCGAGTCCGCCGCCGAGATCGATTGGGCGCAGGCCCTGCGCTACCGCGTCTTCTACAACGAGATGTCGGCGGTGCCGTCGCCGGACATGGCGGCGCGCCATCGCGACTTCGACGACTTCGACGCGCTGTGCGACCACCTGCTGGTCGTCGATCACGCGCGTGGCGGCGGGCCGGAGTCCGTGGTCGGCACTTACCGCCTGATCCGCCGCCCGGCGGCCGAGAAGGCGGGGCGCTTCTATTCCAGCAGCGAATACGACATCGGCCCGCTCGCCGATTTCCCCGGCGAGGTGCTGGAGCTGGGCCGGTCCTGCGTGGACGCCGCCTACCGCACCCGCGGCAGCATGCAGCTTCTGTGGCGCGGCATCGCCGCCTACGTCGCCCAGCATCGGATCGAGCTGATGTTCGGCTGCGCCAGCCTGCCGGGCACCGACCCGCAGGCCATCGCCCAGCCGCTGTCCTACCTGTACCATTATCATCTGGCCCCGCCGGAGCTGCGGGCCCGCGCGCTCCCCGGCCTGTACGTCGACATGGCGCTGATGGAGAAGGATCAGGTGGACGCCAAGCGGGCGCTGATCGAGCTGCCGCCACTGATCAAGGGCTATCTGCGCCTGGGCGGCTTCGTCGGCGACGGCGCGGTCATCGACCACCAGTTCAACACGACGGACGTCTGCATCGTGGTGAAGACGGATCTGGTGACCGACAAGTACGCCAAGCACTACGAGCGGCGCAGCCGCGACACGCAGTCCGCCTGAGCGCGGAGCGGAGCGCGCCCATGGGATCGCCGGTCCTCGGCTTCATCCGCCTTGTCGTCTACGTCGGCTGGACGCTGCTGCTGATCCCGGCGCAGGCGCTGGCGGTGGCGTTGCGCTGGCCGTTGCGCCACCGCCTGCCGCGGTTCTACCACGCCGTCTGCGCGCGCATCATCGGCATCGAGGTGGTGACGCGCGGCGAGCGGTCGCAGGAGCGGCCGGTGCTGGTCGTCTCCAACCACTCCTCCTACCTCGACATCACGGTGCTGGGCAGCCTGATCCCCGGCTCCTTCGTCGCCAAGACCGAGGTGGCGGGCTGGCCGTTCTTCGGGCTGCTGGCCAAGCTGCAGGAAACGGTGTTCGTCGAACGCCGGGTGCGCTCCGGCGCCGGGCGCCAGCGCGACGACCTGAAGGCGCGGCTTGAGGCCGGCGACACGCTGATCCTGTTCCCCGAGGGCACCTCGTCGGACGGCAACCGCACCCTGCCCTTCAAGACGGCGCTGTTCGCCGTGGCGGCGCTGCGCATCGGCGACCGGCCGCTGACGGTGCAGCCGGTCAGCGTCACCGCGACGCGGCTGGACGGCATCCCCATGGGCGTGGCCTTCCGGCCGCTGTACGCGTGGTACGGCGACATGGATCTGGCGCCGCATCTGTGGGAGGTGTTCAAACTCGGCCGCATGACGGTGGAGGTGGAGTTCCACCCGCCCGTCACCATCGAGGGCTTCGCCAGCCGCAAGGCCCTGGCCGAGCATTGCCAGACCGAAGTCGCCCAGGGCGTGGCGCGCGCGGTGTCGGGGCGGCCGAAGCCGGCGGGCGGCGGGTTCGTCAGCCTCGATCCGACGGAAGCGTCGTAGGTTGGGTTGGGCGCGATCCGCCCCCAACCCTTCCCCTTACAGCCCCAGAACGTCGCGCATGGTGTAGAGCCCCGGCGACTTGTCACGGGTCCACAGCGCGGCGCGCACGGCGCCCTTGGCGAAGACCTGACGCGAGGACGCCTTGTGGGTGATCTCCACCCGCTCCCCCTCGGCGGCGAAGACCACGGTGTGGTCGCCCACCACGTCGCCGCCGCGCAGCGTGGCGAAGCCGATGTCGCCGGCGCGGCGCGGGCCGGTGTACCCGTCGCGCGTCTTCTGCCAGACGTCCTCCAGCTTGACACCCCGCCCGGCGGCGGCGGCACGGCCCAGGCCCAGCGCGGTGCCCGACGGCGCGTCCACCTTGTGGCGGTGGTGCATCTCGACCACTTCGATGTCGTAGTCGTCGGCCAGCGTGCGGGCCACCTGCTCGACCACCGCCAGCAGGACGTTGACGCCGACCGACATGTTGGGCGCCTGGACGACCGGCGTGTGCGTCGCCGCCGCGGCCACCGCCGCCTGCTGCGCCGGGTTGAGGCCGGTGGTGCCGATGACCAGCGCGGTCTGCCCCTGCGCCGCCAGCGCGGCGTGGCGTTCGACGGCGTCCGGCGGGGTGAAGTCGATGACGGCGTCGGCCTCGGCGAACAGCGGCACCGGGTCGTCGGTCACGACGATGCCCAGCGCCTCAAGCCCGACCAGCACGCCGATGTCCTGGCCCACCGCCGGGCCGCCGACGCGCGCCGTGCCGCCGACCACGGTGCAGCCCGGCGTGGCCGCCACCTCGCGCACCAGCATCCGCCCCATCCGCCCCGCGCACCCGACGATGCCGATCTTCATGCCTTGCTCCCCTTGTTCGGTTCGCGCCCGGCGTTGGGTTTTCGGCTTTGGCCTTAACCCAACCTACGACGCGGCGGTAGGTTGGGTTGAGCGTCAGCGAAAACCCAACGTCGCAAACTCCGTTGCCGGACAGCACTAGCACAGCCGTCCGCGGCCGTTAAGCCCGTGGCGCCAGACAGTCCGTCAACGAGCCGGCCAGGGTGCGCAGCAGCGTGGGGTACAGCTCCGGCCCGACCGGGAGGGCGGCGCCCTCGGGGTCCAGCGTGCCCTTCCTGGCGCCCGTGCCTTCGATCAGCGTGTCGATCAGCTTCGGCTCGAACTGCGGCTCGGCGAAGACGCAGACGGCGCCCAGCGTCTTGATGCGCGCGCGGATCTCCGCCACCCGCTTGGCCGAGGGGCGGCGTTCCGGGTTCACGGTGACGGCGCCGACGGCGTTCAGGCCGTAGCGCTTCTCGAAATACTGGTAGGCGTCGTGGAAGACGACGAAGGGCCGCGCCGCCACCGGCGCCAGCGCCGCCTTCAGCTCGGCGTCGAGGGCGTCCAGGCGCTTGGCGTACGCCTCGGCGTTGGCCGTGTAGGCGGCGGCGTGCGCCGGGTCGCGCGCGGCCAGCGCCACGGCGATGGATTCCGCCATCACCTTGGCGTTGGCCGGGTCGAGCCAGACGTGGCTGTTGAGGTCGCCGTGGTCCTCGCCCGCGTGGTCGTGCCTGTGTTCATGGCCGTGGTCGTGCGCCTCCCAGGCCCCGCCCTCGCGCGCCTCCAGCAGCGTGATCCCGACCGAGTCCATCAGCCCGACCACCCGGACCTTCTTCGGCACGGACGCCAGCGGCTTGACCAGGAAGGTCTCCAGCCGCTCGCCCACCCAAAACACCAGATCCGCGTTCTGCAGCGCCCGCGCGTCGGACGGCTTCAGCGCGTAGTCGTGCGGCGAGGCGGCGCCGCGCACGATCAGCGCCGGCTCCCCCACCCCTTGCATCACCGCCGCGACCAGGGAGTGCACCGGCTTGATCGAGGCGACGACCTTCGGGCCGTCCGCGACGGCGGGCGCGGCGGCGAGCAGGCCGCAGGAGAGGACGAGGCCGGCAAGGGAGATGCGCATGGGTTCCATGACCTTTGTTGGGGCGTCTATGGCTGGACAGGCGAACCGTTTCGGCGCATACGGGAGGCCGATGCTCAAAGTGTGACGTTATAACATAACATGTCAAGCCCGCCCGAACCGCTGATCACCGCCGAAGCCCTCACCGTCGCGCTCGGCGGCCGTCCGGTGCTCGACCGCGTCGAGCTGACGGTGAACGCCGGGGAGGTGGTGACGCTGATCGGCCCCAACGGCGCCGGCAAGACGACGCTGGTGCGCGCCGTGCTCGGCCTCGTGCGGCCCACATCCGGCACGGTGCGGCGCAAGGCGGGCCTGCGCATCGGCTACATGCCGCAGCGGCTGTCCATCGACGGCACGCTGCCGCTGACCGTGCGCCGCTTCCTGTCCCTGTGGCGGCCGGTGAGCGCCGCGCGCATCGACGCCGCGCTGGAGGAGGCCGGGGTGGCGCACCTCGCCCGGTCGCCGGTGCAGGCGGTGTCGGGGGGCGAGCTGCAACGCGTGCTGCTGGCCCGCGCCCTGCTGGCCGACCCCGACCTGCTGGTGCTGGACGAGCCCGACCAGGGCGTGGACGTGCACGGGCAGGCGGAGCTGTTCAACCGCATCGACCGGCTGCGCCGCGCGCACGGCTGCGGCGTGCTGCTGGTCAGCCACGATCTGCACACGGTGATGGCGCGCACCGACCGCGTGATCTGCCTGAACGGCCACGTCTGCTGTTCCGGCCCGCCGGAGGACGTCAGCCGCCACCCCGAATACCACCAGCTTTTCGGCAGCCACGCCGCCGAGCTGGCGGTCTATCTGCATCGCCACGACCACGCCCACACCGGCGACGGCCGCGTCGTGCCCGGCACCGACTGCTGCGACGGCCACCAAGGGAAGGGGCACCACGGGAAGGAGCACCGCCATGGATGACTTCATGGTCCGCGCCCTGGTCGCCGGCTGCGGCATCGCCGCCCTGGCCGGGCCGCTCGGCTCCTTCGTGGTGTGGCGGCGCATGGCGTATTTCGGCGACACGCTGGCGCATTCGGCGCTGTTGGGGGTGACGCTGGGCTTCCTCCTGGGCGTCGATCCGACCATCGGCGTGGTCGGCGTGTGCGTGGTGCTGGCGCTGCTGCTGACGGCGCTCCACCAGCGCCGCGCGCTGGCGTCGGACACGGTGCTGGGCATCCTGTCGCATTCGTCGCTGTCGCTGGGCCTTGTGGCCGTGGCGTTCCTGGAGACGCTGCGCGTCGACCTGATCGGCTATCTGTTCGGCGACATCCTGGCGGTGACCTCGGCCGACATCCTGCGCATCTACGCCGGCGGGGCGGTGGCGCTGGCCGGCATGGCGCTGCTGTGGCGCCGCCTGCTCGCCGTCACGGTCAGCGAGGATCTGGCACAGGTGGAGGGCATGCCGGTGGTGGCGCTGCGCCTTGCCTTCATGCTGCTGATCGCGCTGGTGATCGCGGTGGCGATGAAGGTGGTGGGCATCCTGCTGATCACCTCCCTGCTGATCATCCCAGCAGCATCCGCCCGCCGCTTCGCCCGCACGCCGGAGGAAATGGCCGTTTTGGCGGCGGTCCTGGGCATGGTCGCGGTGGCGGCGGGCATGCTGGCCTCGCTGAACTGGGACCTGCCGGGGGGGCCCAGCGTGGTGGTCGCCGCCGCCGCGCTGTTCCTGGCCGCGCAGCTGATGCCGGGGCGGACCGGGTAGCGTCGCGGCGCCGTCCGGAACCCGCCTCGCGACCTTTGGGCTTCGCATGCGGTTGACTCGATTCGGCGGGCGCGTGCTACCATATGGAACCTCACGCGTGCCGGCGGGCCTGTCCGGCGCGCTTTTGCTATTTTGCGGGACATGAACGGCGCGGATATGGGTGCGGAAGGGAGCGGCTTGAGCAAGAAGCTCTTCATCAAGACCTGGGGCTGCCAGATGAACGTCTACGACTCCGCCCGCATGGCGGACGTCCTGGCGCCCCTGGGTTACCGGACGGCGGACGAGCCGGACGGCGCCGACATGGTGATCCTCAACACCTGCCACATCCGCGAGAAGGCCGCCGAGAAGGTGTTCTCGGAACTGGGCCGGCTGCGCACGCTGAAGGACCGCAAGGCCGCCGGGGGCGAGCGCATGATCCTGGCCGTCGCCGGCTGCGTCGCGCAGGCCGAGGGCGAGGAGATCGTCGCCCGCGCGCCTTACGTCGACATCGTCTTCGGCCCGCAGACCTACCACACCCTGCCGGAGATGGTGGCGCGCGCCCACCGCGCCGCCGGGGCGGTGCTGAACACCGATTTCCCGGCCGAGTCGAAGTTCGACCATCTGCCGGACGACGCCGCCGCGCAGGGCGTCACCGCCTTCCTCGCGGTGCAGGAGGGGTGCGACAAGTTCTGCACCTTCTGCGTGGTGCCCTACACCCGCGGCGCGGAGTTCTCGCGGCCCGCCCGGCAGGTGGTCGAGGAGGCCCGGCGCCTCGTCGCCGCCGGCACGCGGGAGATCAACCTGCTGGGCCAGAACGTCAACGCCTTCCACGGCGAGGCGCCGGACGGATCGACCTGGGGGCTGGCCCGCCTGATCCGCGAGCTGGCGGAGATCGACGGGCTGGAGCGCATCCGCTACACCACCTCGCACCCGCGCGATCTGGACGACGAGCTGATCCGCGCGCACGCCGAGGTGCCGCAGCTCATGCCCTATCTGCACCTGCCGGTGCAGGCGGGGTCGGACCGCATCCTGGCGGCGATGAACCGCAAGCACACCGCCGACCACTACCGCGCGCTGGTCGACAGGCTGCGCACCGCGTGCCCGGATCTGGCGCTGTCCGGCGACTTCATCGTCGGCTTCCCCGGCGAGCGCGACGCCGACTTCGCCGAGACGCTGCGGCTGGTGAACGACGTGCGCTACGCCCAGGCGTATTCGTTCAAATACAGCCCGCGCCCCGGCACCCCGGCGGCGGTGGACGACCAGCAGGTGCCCGAAGCGGTGAAAACGGAGCGTCTGGCGGCGCTGCAGCAGCTTCTGGATTCGCACCAGCACGCCTTCAACCAGGGCTTCGTCGGGCGCACCGTGCCGGTGCTGTTCGACCGCGCCGGCAAGCGCCCCGGCCAGCTGATGGGCCGCAGCCCGTACATGCAATCGGTCTATGTGGAGGGCGGCGAGCGCCTGATGGGCCGGATCGCCGAGGTCCGCATCGAGGGCGCGCACACCAACAGCCTGAGCGGAAGCATCGTTACCGGCGTTTACGCATCGAATGCCGCCGGCGCCGCCGGCCGACCTGTGGAGGCACGCGCTTGAACGGACCGTCCGAGCACCGCATCGACGTCCAGTTCGACGACAACCGCCTGTTGCCGATGCTGTATGGCCAGCACGACCAGCATCTGGCGCGGATCGAAACCCAGCTCGGCGTGTCGCTGATCTCGCGCGGCAACGCGCTGACCATCGCCGGCCCGGCCGACGCGGCGGAGTCCGCCCGCTCGACCATCCTGGCGCTGTACGAGCGGCTGAAGCACGGCCTGGGCGTCGGCATCGGCGAGGTGGACGCGGCGTTGCGCATGGCGACCTCCGTCCTCGACCCGGCGACCCGCGATCAGGCGCTGGCCCCCATCGCCCGGCCCGACTTCCAGGTGCGCACGCGCCGCAAGGGCGCCATCAGCCCGCGTTCGCCCATGCAGGCCGCCTATCTGCAGGCGCTGGCCGAGAGCGAGATGGTGTTCGGCCTGGGCCCGGCGGGCACCGGCAAGACCTACCTCGCCGTCGCGCAGGCGGTGGCGCTGCTGACCTCGGGGCAGGTCGACCGCATCGTGCTGTCGCGCCCGGCGGTGGAGGCGGGGGAGCGGCTGGGCTTCCTGCCCGGCGACCTGAAGGAAAAGGTGGACCCCTACCTGCGCCCGCTGTACGACGCGCTGCACGACATGCTGCCGGCCGAACAGGTGAAGAAGCGCCTGGAGTCCGGCGAGATCGAGATCGCCCCGCTGGCCTTCATGCGCGGCCGCACGCTGGCCAACGCGTTCGTCATCCTGGACGAGGCGCAGAACACCACGCCCATGCAGATGAAGATGTTCCTGACCCGCCTGGGCGAGGGCGGGCGCATGGTGGTGACCGGCGACGTCACGCAGATCGACCTGCCGGCGGGCACCCGATCCGGCCTCAAGGACGCGCTGGAGATCCTGCGCGACGTGGAGGGCGTGCGCTTCGTGCATTTCACCGACAAGGACGTGGTGCGCCACCCGCTGGTCAGCCGCATCGTGCGCGCCTATGACCGGCATGAGGCGGCGGCCAAGCCCACGCGCGGCGGCACCGGGGAGTCCGTGTCGTGATGCAGGTGGACGTCACCGTCGGCCGCGAGGCCGGCGCCTGGGCCGAGGACGCCGAATGGCTGGCCGAACGCGCCGCGCTGGCCGCGCTGGCCGCCACCTGGCCGGACGACGAGGGGCAGGCCGAACTGTCGGTCGTGCTGGCCGACGACGCGCTGGTGCAGCGCCTCAACCGCGAATACCGGGGCAAGGACAAGCCGACCAACGTGCTTTCCTTCGCGCTGACCGAAGCCGAGGAACCGGAGACCGAGGACGCGCCGACCCTGCTGGGCGACGTCATCCTGGCCTGGGAAACCGTGGCGCGCGAGGCCGGCGAACAGGGCAAGCCCGTTTCCGACCACCTCTCCCACCTCGTGGTGCATGGCGTTCTTCATCTTCTCGGGTATGATCACGAGGTTGACGAGGACGCCGAGGAGATGGAAGGGTTGGAGATCGAGGTGCTGAAGACGCTGGGCATCGCCGACCCCTACGCCGCCTCCTACGCCCAAGACGGCAACCACAACGCCCCGGACGCCGGGGACCTGACGCAACCGCAACCGCCGGGACCATGACCGAAACCTCCGACAGTCGAATGCCCCGTGACGACGGGGCCGAAGACCAATCCCTTGGCCACCTCTTCCGCGGGTGGCTGCGCTCCGTGATAGGGGGCAAAGGCGATACCACGCTCCGCGACACGCTCGAGGAGCTCATCGAGGAAGAGGGCGAAGCCGAAGGCGGCATGGCCGCCAACGAGCGTGCGTTGCTCGGCAACGTCCTCAAACTGCGCGACCGCACCGTGGTGGACGTGATGGTGCCGCGCGCCGACATCATCGGCGTGGACGTGTCCACCCCCCTGCCCGCCCTGATCCAGCGCATGTCGGAAGAGGCGCACTCGCGCCTGCCCGTCTACCGCGAGACGCTGGACGACGTGGTCGGCATGGTCCACATCAAGGACGTGCTGGTCTGCATCGCCAGCCAGAAGCACGGCGAGCTGAAGGACATCGTGCGCGACGTGCTGATCGTGGCGCCCAGCATGCCGGTGCTGGACCTGCTGCTGCAGATGCGCCAGACGCGCCAGCACATGGCGCTGGTGGTGGACGAGTTCGGCGGCATCGACGGCCTCGTCACCATCGAGGATCTGGTCGAGGAGATCGTCGGCGAGATCGAGGACGAGCACGACGACACCGTGCAGCCCCGCCTGATGGACCGCCCGGACGGCTCGCTTCTGGCCGACGCCCGCGTGGCGATCGAGGATTTCGAGGCGCGCGTCGGCCCCGTCCTGACCGAGGAGGAGCGCGAGGACATCGACACGCTGGGCGGTCTGGTGGTGTCGCTGGCCGGCCGCGTGCCGGGCCGGGGCGAGCTGCTGAAGCACCCCTCCGGCCTGGAGTTCGAGGTGGTCGACGCCGACCCTCGCCGTATAAAGCGCCTGCGCGTGCGCAACGTGCCGGCGAACACCTCGCAACTGGCCGCGACGGGGTGAGCGCGTCCTGACGTTGGGTTTTCGCTGCGCTCAACCCAACCTACGATGGCGCCGTAGGTTGGGTTGAGGCGCCAGCCGCAAAACCCAACGGCACGCACCTTCCCCCTACAGAACCCCCAAACCCCGCCACACCGGCACCTTGCGTTCCAGGTGCAGGGCCAGCCGGCGGGCAAGCTCCCGCGTCTGTTCCTCCGCGTCGGTGATCGGCGCGCCGGCCTTCATCACCGGGCGGCCGAGGCGGGCCAGCTCCGGCTGCACCGCTTCGGCGAGGCCGGCGGCGGTGGCCGCGGGGTTCGCCAATAGCGCGCGGTAGACCACCTGTTCCATGACACCGGCCGGGATGCCGCCGCCGATGCCGGGGGCGGCGAAGAAGCCGCGCTCCTCGCCGGCCAGCGTGCGCTCGCACACCGTGGCGTTGAAGCGGCGGGCGACGGCGCGGGCGTCGTCAGTCACGGCGCGGGCGACGGGGTGGATCTGGCTGGCCCGGACAAGCCGCACCACGGTCCGCAGCGTGGCTTCCAGTCCGGCGGCGTCGGTGAAGGCGCGCAAGGGCAGCTGCCCGTCGTGCCACAGGCGCTCGACAATGGCGCCGCCCCCCTCCGCGTCGCCGGGGTAGACCAGCGCGACGAACTCCGTGTCCAGCAAACGCGCCTCGCGCTCGGCGGCGGACAGGCGCAGCGCGCCCTTGCCAAACAGGTCGCGGCGGAACTGGCGGTTGACGGCGAAGTCCTTCAGCGTCTCGGCCAGCGCCGGATCGGGCTCGGCGCGCACGGTCTCGACCAGCGCGGCGGGCAACGACAGCTCGGGGAACGCCTCGACCGGGTCGGCGGAGGCGAGGAACGACAGCTTGGCGGCGGCCATGTCGCGCGCCATGTCGGCGTGGTACAGCAGGCGCCAGTCGGCGTTCAGGTACTCGTGCGCGAGGTACTGCGGGTCCTGGCCCGCTATGGCGTCGAGCCGGGCACGTACGGCCGGATTGGCCGACACGTACGCCGCGCCCTGGTCGGCCAGCCGGCCGGCGAACGCCACCGCCGCGCGCGCTTTTTCGGCGGAGGAGCCGGTGTGGCGGGCCGCCGCCTCGGTGAACAGCCGGCGCAACGGGGCCAGCGCCGCCCAGCCCGGCAGGCAGTTGTACGACAGGTACGCCGCCCCGCCCACCGCCAGGGACGCGCGCAGGATGCCCTGTACGTCCCGCGCCGTGTCCTCGCCGATCCACGAGTACACCCCGTGCGCCGCCACATAGTCGTATGGGCCGGGGTGACGGTCGCGGCATTCGGCGAAGCCAGCGTCGGAGTATGTCAGGTTCGTCAGTCCGGCGCGGGTCCGGAAGTCCTCGGCCGCGGCGATGTGGTCGGGGTTGAAGTCGATGGCCGTCCAGGCGCAGTCCGGGTTGGCGGCGGCCAGCACGGCCGCGTTGAACCCCGCCCCGCAGCCGAGTTCCAGCGCCGCGCGCGGTGCCGGCACGGCGCGGCCCGCCAGCAGCGCGGCGAACGCCACCGACGCCGGCACCATCTCGCGGTAGAAGCCGGGCGTGCAGGGCGTGTCGACGACGTAGCCGGCCGACCAGGACATGAAGAATTCCTATTGTTTCCAAGGATCGGACGTAGGTTGGGTTGAGCGGCAGCGAAAACCCAACGTGTCCGCGACGCGAGGATTGTTGGGTCATGACCCAACCTACGCCGGATTCTCGGAAAGGCCGTTGCCCCCACCCTCCCGCTTCGCGGGTCCCTCCCTCCCCCGCCGGAGGCGGGGGAGGGTAAGGAAGACCTACAAGATGAACTTCGACAGATCGGCGTTCTTGGCGAGGCTGCCGACGCGGTCGCGCACCATGGCGGCGTCGATGGACACGGTCTGGCCGGGCTTGTCGGAGGCGGTGAAGCTGATTTCCTCCAGCAGGCGCTCCATCACCGTGTGCAGGCGCCGGGCGCCGATGTTCTCGACCGAGGCGTTGATCTCGGCGGCCAGACGGGCCAGCTCGTCGATGGAATCGTCGGTGAAGTCCAGCGTCACCTCTTCGGTCTTCAGCAGCGCCTTGTACTGCTTGATCAGGCTGGCCTCGGGCTCGGTCAGGATGCGCTTGAAGTCCTCCTGCGTCAGGGCCTTCAGCTCGACGCGGATGGGCAGGCGGCCCTGCAGTTCCGGCAGCAGGTCGGACGGCTTGGCGATGTGGAAGGCGCCGGACGCGATGAACAGGACGTGGTCGGTCTTCACCGGGCCGTGCTTGGTGTTCACGGTGGTGCCCTCGATCAGCGGCAGCAGGTCGCGCTGCACGCCCTCGCGGCTGACGTCGGCGCCGCCCTTGTGCTCGGACCGGGCGGAGATCTTGTCGATCTCGTCCAGGAAGACGATGCCGTTCTGCTCGACCGCGTGGATGGCTTCCGCGACCACCTTTTCCTGGTCCAGCAGCTTGTCCGACTCCTCGGCCATCAGCACGGTGTGGCTTTCGGACACGGTCATGCGGCGGGTGCGGGTGCGCCCGCCCATCATCTTGCCGAACATGTCGTTGAGGTTGAGCATGCCCATCTGCGCGCCGGGCATGCCGGGGATGTCGAAGGTGGGCATGCCGCCGCCGGTGTCGGCGACCTGCACCTCGATCTCCTTGTCGTTCAGCGTGCCCTCGCGCAGCATCTTGCGGAACTTCTGCCGCGTCTCGGCCGACGCCTGATCGCCGCACAGCGCGTCCAGCACGCGTTCCTCGGCGCGCAGCTCGGCCTTGGCGGAGACCTCCTTGCGCAGGCGCTCCTTGGTCATGGCGATGGCGATCTCGACGAGGTCGCGCACGATCTGCTCGACGTCGCGGCCGACGTAGCCGACCTCGGTGAACTTGGTGGCCTCGACCTTGAGGAACGGCGCCTGGGCCAGCTTGGCGAGGCGGCGGGCGATCTCCGTCTTGCCGACGCCGGTCGGGCCGATCATCAGGATGTTCTTGGGCAGAACCTCCTCGCGCAGCCCTTCGGATAGCTGCAAACGGCGCCAGCGGTTGCGCAGCGCGATGGCGACGGCGCGCTTGGCGTCGTTCTGGCCGACGATGAAGCGGTCGAGTTCGGAGACGATCTCGCGGGGGCTGAAGGAGGTCATGGCGGACATACCCGGGGTCAGAGCGTTTCGACGGTGACGTTTTCGTTGGTGTAGACGCAGATGCCGGCGGCGATCTTCATCGCCTTGCGGGCGATCGCCTCGGCGTCCAGCCCGTCCACGTCGATCAGCGCTCGCGCCGCCGACAGCGCGTAGGCCCCGCCCGAGCCGATGCCGATCAGCCCGTCGTCCGGTTCCAGCACGTCGCCGTTGCCGGTCAGCACGAGACTGACGTTCCTGTCGGCCACCGCCATCATCGCCTCCAGCCGGCGCAGGTAGCGGTCGGTGCGCCAGTCCTTGGCCATCTCGACGCAGGCGCGGGTGAGCTGGCCGGGATGCTGCTCCAGCTTCGCCTCCAGCCGCTCGAACAGGGTGAAGGCGTCGGCCGTGGCGCCGGCGAAACCGGCCATCACCGAACCGCCGGCCAGCCGCCGCACCTTGCGCGCGCTGTGCTTGATGACCGTCTGCCCGAGGGAGACCTGACCGTCGCCGGCGATCACCACCGCGCCGTTCTTGCGGACCGACAGGATGGTGGTGCCGTGCCACTGGATGGGATCGTGGGCCGAAGTGTGGGGCGTCATGGGGACCGTATCGTGGGGGGATGCCCCCTCCGCCACCCGGATTGTCCGAAGGGGTCGCGCAGGGATGTGCGTCTATGTGGGAGGTGGGCCCCGCCCGTCAAGATTGGGCTTAAGAGCGGGGGTCCGGTCGATCCCCAGTGTGTCGAACGCCGCGCCGATGGGAAGGAAGACGCCGAGCCCCGCCAACGCCGGCCCGCCGTGCGGCGGCACCGGCACGGCGACGCCCAGCAGGTTGCCGGCCTCGTCCAGCAGCGGGTCGCCGGGCGCCACCTCGCCGCCCGTCAGGTCGGCATGCAACCAACCCTCCGACCGGCCGGCGAGGATACCGCCGGCGAAGGACGTGCCGCCGTCGGCCAGCGCGAACACCGGCTCGCTCACCTCCGCCTCCCGCAGGCGCAGCGGCAGCGCCGGCAACCGGTCGGGCACGCGCACGAGCGCAAGGCCGGAGCGCGCGTCGCGCC
>DASWVP010000667.1:0-17740 GCA_036401175.1 Azospirillum sp.
CCCCCCCGCATTGCGAACGTTCATCGTCCCCCGCGAACCCCCTCACCCGGCCCTGCGGGCCACCCTCTCCCCAGAGGGGAGAGGGAGCTTTATTGCGCCTCCTCGCGTGGCTCAGCCCGTCGTTCCCGCTCGGTGGCTACACCTACTCGCACGGGGTCGAGCAGGCGGTGGAATCCTCCTTCGTGCGCGACCGCGCGACGTTGACCGGCTGGGTCGCCTTCATCCTCGAACACGGTGCCGGGCGCGGCGACGCGCTGCTGTTCGCCACCGCCCACCGCGCCGTGGAGTCCGGCGACGAACCCGCCTTCCTGTGGGCGCTGGAGCGCGCCGACGTCCTGCGCGCCAGCAGGGAAACGGCGCTGGAATCCTCGGCGCAGGGCACCGCCTTCCTGTCCACCGTCACCGCCGCGTGGCCGCTGCCCGGCCTGGAGCGCTGGGCCGCCCTCATCGAGCGGGAAGGCCGCCCCCCCGCGCACGCGGTGGCGGTGGCGCTGTGTTCCGCCCTGGCCGGCATCCCGCTGTCCGCCGCATTGGCCGGCTTCCTGCACGCGGTGGCGGCCAATCTGGTGTCGGCCGGCGTGCGGCTGGTGCCGCTCGGCCAGACCGACGGGCAGCGCGCGCTGGCGGCGCTGGAACCCGTCGCGGCGCGTCTCGCCCGCTGGGCCGAATCCGCATCGATCGACGACCTCGGCTCGGCCGCGCCGATGGTCGACTGGACCTCCATGACCCACGAAACGCAGTACACGAGGTTGTTCCGCTCATGAGCATCACGCCCATCACCAAGAGCCATTCCGGCCCCCTGCGCGTCGGCATCGGCGGCCCCGTCGGTTCCGGCAAGACGGCGCTGACCGACGCGCTGTGCAAGCGCATGCGCGAAGGTTGGGAAGTCGCCGCCATCACCAACGACATCTACACCAAGGAGGACGCGCAGTTCCTCACCCGCTCCGGCGCGCTGGAGCCCGAGCGGATCATGGGCGTGGAGACCGGCGGCTGTCCGCACACGGCGATCCGCGAGGACGCCTCCATCAACCTCGCCGCCGTCGACGCGATGGTGAAGACGTTCCCCTACCTGGACCTGATCTTCATCGAATCGGGCGGCGACAATCTGGCCGCCACCTTCTCGCCGGAACTGGCGGACATCACGATCTACGTCATCGACGTGTCGGCCGGCGACAAGATCCCGCGCAAGGGCGGGCCGGGCATCACGCGGTCCGACCTGCTGGTGATCAACAAGATCGATCTGGCCCCGCTGGTCGGCGCCAGCCTGGAGGTGATGGACCGCGACGCCCGGATGATGCGCGGCGAGCGGCCGTTCCTGTTCTCGAACCTGAAGAGCGGGCAGGGGCTGGACGCGATCATCCGCTTCATCGTCGAAGCCGGCGGCCTGCCGATGCCGGGGTGAGGTCTTCGCGTCGAGCCCCCCTCCCGGCCTCCCCCCATCTTCGACGGGGGGAGGAGAAAAAGTGCGTTCCACGTAGGTTGGGTTGAGGCCAAAGCCGAAAACCCAACGTCACGCGCCTTTCACATCCACGAAGACGCAAAAGGCCGTCCCGATCGCTCGGGCCGGCCTTTTACGTATCATCTTGCAGCGAAGTCTTCAGACGACTTCGACGCGCTCCGCCTCGGGGCCCTTGGCGCCCTGGCGCACGGTGACGCGCACCTGCTCGCCGTCGGCCAGACCATCGAGGCCCGACTTCTCCAGGGCGCGGATGTGGACGAAGATGTCCTTACCGCCGGAGACCGGGGCGATGAAGCCGAAGCCCTTGGTGACGTTGAACCACTTCACGGTGCCTTCGACCGTCTCGGTCGCACCGCCGCCGTGGTCGCCCCAGCCGCCGCTGTCGCGCGGCGCGCGCATCGGCGCGCGGCCCGGCGCCGCGGTGGAGGTGTCCACGGAGTGGATGCTGGCGACCTGGGGTCCCTTCGGGCCGCGCGACAGGTCGCACACGATGGTGGTGCCGTCCGCCAGCGCGTCGTGCCCGGAGAACTGCAGCACGGTCGAGTGGAGGAAGGCGTCCGGCGAACCGTCGTCCGGCGTCACGAAGCCGAAACCCTTGGTCGGGTTGAACCACTTGACGGTGGCGCGGATGTTGCGATGGGTGATTTCAGGGGCGCGGAAAGCGTTACGTTGCGGACGGTCGAACATAAACGGTCTCGTCTGAAGTGAATCGCCACACTCCAAGACCCTGGGCGCGGCCTAATCAAAGATGACCCGGATCGGCGGGCAATTCAATCCTGTTTGTCGCCTTGTCCGGCACGCCGGACCAAAATTTCCGCCTACCCCCGCGGGCCACCCCGATCAATCGGCGAAGCGGTGCCTCGGCCGTGCCGCCGGGCGGGCCAGGAGGTGGTACGCCGCCATTCCCGCCAGCATCGCCGGGACGAAAACCAGCAGCGGCTTGACGCCCAGCGCAAGGCCGACGATGGCCGGGCCGGGGCACAGACCGACCAGCCCCCAGCCCACGCCGAACAGCGCCGATCCGCCCAGCAGCCGGCCGTCCACGTCGCGCCGGTCCGGCACCTTGAGGGCGCCGGCCAGCACTGCGGCACCACGTCGCACGGCCAGCCGATAGCCCAGCGCCGACACCACGACCGCACCGCCCATGACGAAGGCGAGGCTGGGATCCCAGTTCCCGAACAGGTCGAGGAAACCCAGCACCTTGGCCGGGCTCACCATGTCCGACACCAACAGGCCCAGGCCGAACAGCAGTCCGGCCGCGAAGGCGGAGATCAACACGCCCATGGCTCCCATCCCCTTCCGCTCAGCCGACAAGATGGCGCGCGACGAACACGGTCGCCACGGCGGCGGCCATGAACACCGCCGTCGCGGCCAGCGAACGCGGCGACAGCCGGGCCAGCCCGCACACCCCGTGCCCGCTGGTGCAGCCGGAACCCAGGCGCGTGCCGAACCCGACCAGCAGCCCGCCCGCCACCAGCAGCGCCGTCGACGCGTCCGGCCGCACCTCGGGCAGCGTGCCGCCCAGCGCCAGATAGGCCAGCGGCGCCGCCAGCAGTCCGGCCAGGAAGGCCAGCCGCCACGCCGTCTCGCCCCGGTCCGGCGTCACCAGCCCGCCCAGCATGCTGCTGATGCCGGCCACGCGCCCGTTCAGCACCAGGAGCAGCGCCGCCGACAGGCCGATCAGCGCACCGCCCGCCAGCGCCGCGATGGGTGTGAAATTCTCCATGCCGCTCCGCCTCTTCGCACATGCACCATTTGCGGGCGCTAATTTAGCGATCCGTTGATTTTTATCAATGGGCATGCGCGAAGGGGCAGGCGTGCTTTACCCCGTCCTGGCGAAGCGTCGGCGCAGCAGGGACAGCGGCCCGGCGTCGTCGCCGATCGCCGCCTGATAGGCCACGGTGTAGTGCGCGTGCGCCGCGGCCCAGACGGCGAGGTCGGTCCCCTCCGGCACCGCCACCGAATCGACGCCGCAGCGGCGCAGCATCTGGTACTGGTCGGGCAGCAGGTGCCCCACCGCGCGGATCTCGCCGGTGAAGCCGTGGTGCTCGCGCAAGGTCCGCGCGGTGGTGAAGCCGCGGCCGTCGCGGAACTTCGGGAAGTCGATCACCACCAGCGTGAAGCGCGCGAGGTCGGCCGCCAGCGAATCGGCATGGTCGGCGCTGCCCAGCCGTACGCCGAGCGGCGCGGCGCGGCCGGCCAGGGCGTCGCGCTCCTTCGCCCAGCGGGCGAGGCTGACGGTGACGGCGCCATTGGCGGGCACCGGGGCGTCGTCGGCGACGTGCGTCCAGATGTCGTTCTCCGTCTGGGGGGCCGCGTGGCCTTCCTTAAGCAGCGCCATAAAGCTTCTCCTTGAACGGCCCCATGCCGATTCGCTCCAGCGTGTCGAGGAAGCGCTCGCCGGGCTGGCGGCGCTCCAGATACAGGTCGACGACGGCCTCCACCGCGTCCACCGCCTCGTCCGGCGGCAGGGCGGCGCCGACGATGTCGCCGATGGCGCCGTCCAGCTCGGCGTTGCCGCCCAGCGTGATCTGGTAGAACTCCTCGCCCTTCTTATCGACGCCCAGGATGCCGATGGCGCCCAGGTGGTGGTGGCCGCAGGCGTTGATGCAGCCGCTCATCTTGATCTTCAGGTCGCCGATGTCGTGCTGGCGGGCCTGATCGGCGAAACGCTTCTGGATCTCCTGTCCGATGGGGATCGACCGCGCGTTGGCGAGCGAGCAATAGTCGAGGCCGGGGCAGGTGATCAGGTCGGTGATCAGCCCGGCGTTCGGCGTGCCCAGCCCGGCGGCGTCCAGCGCCCGCCACAGGTCGTACAGGTCGTCCCGGCGGACGTGCGCCAGGATCAGGTTCTGTTCGTGGCTGACGCGCACCTCGCCGAAGCTGTAGCGGTCGGCCAGATCGGCCACGAGGTCCATCTGGTCCGACGTGACGTCGCCGGTGACGCCGCCGATGGGCTTCAGCGAGATGGTGACGCTGGCATAGCCCGGCGCCCGGTGGTCGCGCACGTTGTTGCGCACCCACACGGCGAAGGCGGCGTCCTCGCGCGTCGCCCGGTCGAACCCCTCGGAATGCGCCAGCAGCTCCTCGAACGGAGGCGGTGCGAAGTTGCGCTCGATGGTTTCGACGATGGCCGGGTCCAGGCGGTACTTCGGTCCGCGGATGCGCGCGAACTCCGCCTCCACATTGTCGATGAACCGTTGCAGGCCGCCCTGGTGGACCAGGATCTTGATGCGCGCCTTGTACATGTTGTCGCGCCGGCCAAACTGGTTGTAGACGCGCAGGATCGCCTCCAGGTAGGCGATCAGGTCCGTCTCGCCGACCCAGTCGCGGACCTTGGCGCCCAGGTACGGAGTGCGGCCCAGCCCGCCGCCGGCATAGACGGCGAAGCCGATCTCGCCCGCCGCGTTCTTCTTCGCCAGCAGGCCCACGTCGTGCACGCGGATGGCGGCGCGGTCGTTGGCGCTGCCGGTGATGGCGATCTTGAACTTGCGCGGCAGGTAGGTGAATTCCGGGTGGATGGTCGACCACTGCCGCAGGATCTCGGCGTAGACGCGCGGGTCCACCACCTCGTCCGGGGCCGCACCGGCGAACTGGTCGGTGGTGACGTTGCGGATGCAGTTGCCGCTGGTCTGGATGGCGTGCATGTCGATGGCCGCCAGCTCGGCCATGATCTCCGGCGTGTCTTCCAGGCTGATCCAGTTGAACTGCAGGTTCTGGCGCGTGGTGAAGTGGCCATAGCCCTTGTCCCAGCGCCGCCCGATGCGCGCCAGCCCACGCAACTGGTGGGTCGCCAGCGCGCCGTAGGGGATGGCGATGCGCAGCATGTAGGCGTGCAGCTGCAGGTACAGGCCGTTCATCAGCCGCAGCGGCTTGAACTCGTCCTCCGACAGGGCGCCGCTCAGGCGGCGGGCCACCTGGCCGCGGTATTCGGCGACGCGCTCGTTCAGGAACTGGCGGTCGACCTCGTCATAGCGGTAGACGCCGGCGTGACGCTTGGGGGCGAGATAGGTCATGGAGCTTCCGTTCTCTCAGGCGGCGCGGTCGAGGGCGTCGGCCTGCTTGCCGACGTCGGGGCGCGTGGTGGGGCCCAGCGCCCGGATGCGTTCGCGCTGGCGCAGCGGAACGGCTTGGCCGTCCACCACCTCCACCTCGAAGGCGTAGACGCCGACCACGATGTTGGCGGCCGCGGCGGCCTCGGCCCCGGCCAGCGCGGGCACGACCGCGGCGTCGTCGAAGACGGCCGCCTGCCCGACGCGCTCGACCCAGCCGCCCTGCGGTCCCAGCCACACGACGGCGCCGTCGCGCAGCCGGTTCGCGGTGATCGCCTTCAACACCATGCCTGCTCTCCCAAAGCTCGGATGCGCCATTTTCCACACCGCGCGAACGTATAACGGTGCAAGAAGTGCTATTTAGCAGCCGGGCCGCGTCAATATCAACACCAAAATTGGCGGACTATTCTCCATTAAACATGTGGAGAATGTAAATGCGTTGCAATGCCCGCATCAGGGTGGTAGTGTCCAAATCACACAAACAACCAATACGTTTTGTGAAAAGGCGTACCATGTACGACGGATCCCTTCCGACCCCCGGCGCGGCGCGGACCTTCCCCGAGGTCGCCGCCCTTGCCGAGCGCTATGGCCGCCTCGACGGGGCGGAACTCCTGAACGCCGTGATGCGCGAGGCGTTTGCGGGGCGCATCGCGCTCGTCTCCTCCTTCGGCGCGGAATCGGCCGTGCTGCTGGCGCTGGCGGCGGAGGTGGACCCGGCGGTGCCCGTCGTCTTCATCAACACCGGCAAGCTGTTCGGCGAGACGCTGCGCTACCGCGACCAGCTCGTGAAGGCGCTGGGCCTGACGGACGTGCGCACCATCGGCCCCGACCCGGCCGACGTGGCGGAGGCCGACGGCGATAGCCTGCTGTGGCAGCGCGCGCCCGACGCCTGCTGCCACCTGCGCAAGACGGTGCCGCTGCGCGCCGCGCTGGAGGGGTTCGACGCCTGGATCACCGGCCGCAAGCGCTTTCAGGCCACGACCCGCGCGGTCCTGCCGCTGTTCGAGGCGCAGGACGGCAAGGTGAAGGTCAACCCGCTGGCGCCCTGGGACCGCGACCGCCTGGACGCGGAATTCGCGCGGCGCGGCCTGCCGCGCCACCCGCTGGAGGAAGACGGCTTCCTGTCGATCGGTTGCTACACCTGCACCGAACGCGTCGCCCCCGGCGCCGACCCGCGCTCCGGCCGCTGGGCGGGCCAAGCCAAGACCGAATGCGGCATCCACTCCTACGACATCTGACGGGCGGACGTTGGGTTTTCGGCTCCGCCTCAACCCAACCTACGGCTGAGCGGTAGGTTGGGTTGAGTGCCAGCGAAAACCCAACGTCGGACCCCTTCCACAAAATCGACTTTCAAGAAAGCGGCTGGGTACGATGAGCGATCTCGATCAACTGGAAAGCCAGAGCATCTACATCCTGCGCGAGGCGTACAACCGGATCGACCGGCTGGCGCTGCTGTGGTCCATCGGCAAGGACTCGAACGCGCTGCTCTGGCTGTGCCGCAAGGCGTTCTTCGGCCGGGTGCCGTTCCCGGTGGTGCAGCTCGACACCGGCATGGAACTGCCGGAGGTGTACGAGTTCCGCGACCGCGCCGCGCGGGAATGGGACCTCGACCTGCGCGTCGAGATGTGCCCGCCCGAGGCCGACATGGACCAGACCCTGCCGCCGCTCACCCGCGCCGCCGCCCGCAAGACGGAGGGGCTGAAGAACCTGCTGAAGGGCGACGCCTACCAGGGCATCATCGTCGGCATCCGCCGCGACGAGCAGGCCACCCGCGCCAAGGAGCGCGTGTTCAGCCCGCGCAGCTTCGACGGCGTGTGGGACGTGAAGGACCAGCCGGCGGAGTTCTGGGACCACTACAAGACCCGCTTCGAGGAAGGCACGCACGTGCGCATCCACCCGCTGCTGGCGTGGACCGAGCTGGACATCTGGCGCTATTCCAAGCGCGAGGACATCCCCATCGTGCCGCTGTACTTCGCCCGAGACGGCAAGCGCTACCGCTCGCTGGGGGAGAAGAACATCACCTTCCCGGTGGACAGCACGGCCTCCACCATCGACGAGATCATCGCCGAGTTGGGCGTGACCCGCATCCCCGAGCGCGCCGGCCGCGCCATGGACAACGAGTCCGAGGACTCCTTCGAACGCCTGCGCAGCACGGGGTACATGTAAGATGAACCAGAACAGCCAGCTCCGCATCGTCATCGTCGGCCACGTCGACCATGGCAAGTCCACGCTGATCGGCCGCCTGCTGAACGACACCGGCTCGCTGCCGGACGGCAAGGTCGAACAGGTGCACGAGATGAGCCGCAAGCGCGGCATGCCTTTCGAATGGTCCTTTGTCATGGACGCGCTCCAGGCCGAGCGCGACCAGGGCATCACCATCGACACCACGCAGATCCACTTCAAGACGGATCTCCGCCCCTACACCATCATCGACGCGCCGGGCCACACCGAGTTCCTGAAGAACATGGTGACCGGCGCCAGCCAGGCCGACGCCGCGATCCTGGTGATCGACGGCGCCGAAGGCGCCATGGAGCAGTCGCGCCGGCACGCCTTCCTGCTGCACCTGCTGGGCGTGCGGCAGGTGGCGGTGGCCGTCAACAAGATGGACCGCGTCGACTTCAGCCAGGAGCGGTTCGAGGCGGTGGCGGCGGAAATGCGCGCCTATCTGGCCGACCTCGGCGTCTACCCCAGCGCCATCATCCCGGTGGCGGCGCGGCACGGCGACAACATCGCGTCGCGCTCCGACAACCTGTCCTGGTTCGACGGCCCGACGGTGATCGGCGCGCTGGACGCCTTCCAGCCGCAGCGCGCCCCCACCGAACAGCCGCTGCGCTTTCCGGTGCAGGACGTCTACAAGCCGGACGACCGCCGCATCATCGCCGGCCGGATCGAGAGCGGGCGGCTGCGCGTTGGCGACACGCTGACCTTCGCCCCCACCGGCGCCAGCGCCACGGTGACCGGCATCGAGGCGTGGAACCACCCGCACGAGGTTCTGTCCGCTCACGCCGGCCAGTCGATCGGAATCACGCTGGACAAGCGCATCTTCGTCGAGCGCGGCCACATCGGCCATGTCGAGGGCGCCGGCCCGAGGAACGCGCACCGCATGACCGTGCGGCTGTTCTGGCTGGCGTCTGAGCCGCTGAGCGTCGGTCGCACCTACACGCTCAAGGTCGCCACCGGCGAGCACCGCGTGACGGTCGAGCAGATCGCCGCCGTCATCGACATCGAGGATCTGTCGAGCACGCCCGCCAAGGCCGTGCACCGCAACGAGGTGGCGGAGGTGGTGCTGCGCTCGCGTTCGCCGGTGCCGCTCGACCTGTCGGCGGAGTTCGCGCGCACCGGGCGCGGCGTGCTGCTCGACGGCCACGACGTGGTCGGTGGCTGCATCGCGGTCGACATCGACGAGAGCACGGCCGGCGCGGCGGTGGGCAACCTGCACGCCGTGGCCCACGCGGTGACCAGCGGCGAGCGCGCCGTCGCCAACGGCCACAAGGGCGGCGTGCTGTGGCTGACCGGCCTGTCCGGGGCTGGCAAGTCGACGCTGGCCATGGCGCTGGAACGCGCGCTGTTCGAGCGCGGCTGGCAAGTCTTCGTGCTGGACGGCGACAACGTGCGGCAGGGCCTGAACGCCGGGCTGGGCTTCTCGCCCGCCGACCGGTCGGAGAACATCCGCCGCGTGGCGGAGGCGTCCAAGCTGTTCGCCGAGGCGGGGATGATCGTCATCGCCTCGCTGATCTCCCCCCTCAAGGCCGACCGCGAGCGCGCCCGCGCCATCGCCGGCGACCGCTTCCACGAGGTGTGGGTGAAGGCCGACCTTGCGACCTGCGAGCGGCGCGACCCCAAGGGCCTGTACCGCAAGGCGCGGGCCGGCGAGATCCGCGAGTTCACCGGCGTCTCCGCCCCCTACGAGGCGCCCGACGCGGCGGAGCTGGTGATCGACACCAGCGCCTTGAACCAAGCGGATGCGCTGGCCGAACTGGTCGACTACGTCGACGGCGCGCTGGCGGCGGATCGCGCGGGACTTCGTAGGTTGGGTTGAGCGCCAGCGAAAACCCAACGCGCCCGGCATTGCGGACGCGTTGGGTTTTCGGCTCCGCCTCAATCCAACCTAGGGTGCCTTTCCAAGGCCTCACCCCGGATGGCCGTCGGCGCGGGGGCTCAGCAGGATCGGGGCGTAGATCGCCAGATAGATGCCGAAGGCGGCCAGCCACGCCAGCCCGGCCACGTCCAGCAGCGGCCAGTACAGCGCGTCCACCTCCGCCGCCAGCACCCGCGCCGCGGCGGCGAGGATCAGCAGGCGGTAGGCCCAGGCGATGGCCCGGCCCACCACCAGCGGGCGCCCGGTGTGGCCCAGCGAGGCGCGCGTCATCACCGCCACGATCATGATGGAGAAGGCGCCCGCCGTCAGCGCGTGCAGCCACGCCGTCTCGGCCACGAAGCCGCCGAGCAGCGCCGCCGCCTTCAGCGCCAGCCCGACCGGCACCCAGGCGTAGCCGGCGTGCAGCACCCAGACGATGGGCTGGTCCAGCGTGCGCAGCCCCTGCCAGCGCGCCAGCCGCAGCCCGTGCGCCACCGCCGCCACCAGCGCCAGCGCCCCGGCCAGAAGGCCGCCGGGCACGATCAGGTCGGCCGGGATCATCAGCAGGGTGGAGCCCAGCACCACATATTCCAGCTTCGGCAGCGACGACACCTCGGCCTTGATGCCGCGCATGGCCAGGGCGTTGCGGGTGAAGGCCGGGATGATGCGGCCGCCGACCACGGCGATCATCATCAGCACGCCGCCGATGCCCAGCGCCTCGCCCTGCTTCACGCCGTTGCCCAGCACGCCCAGCCATTCCAGATGGAACAGCAGGTTGGCGGCGGCCAGCAGACCCAGCATGCCGAGGAACGCGGTGTTGCGCGCCTTGCCCGCCTTGATCAGCGGCGCCGCCAGCGCCACCCCCACCGCCGGGAAGAAGGCGAGGTCGATCAGCGCCACCAGCGGCAACGGCAGCCCGACGCCGGGGAACACCGCGACGCGCCCGGCCAGCCACAACCCGACCAGCACGCCCAAGGGCCAGCCGCTGCGCGCCTTGGTTCCGGTCCAGCTGGGCACCGCGGTCAGCAGGAAGCCGGCGATGGCCGCCGCGACGAAGCCGAACAGCATCTCGTGCGCGTGCCAGTGCGCCGGCGCGATGGGACCGGCCGGCCATGTGCCGTGCGCCAGCACCACCAGCCACGCGGCGACCAGCCCGAAGGCCGACACGCCGGCAAGCAGGAAGAACGGCCGGAAGCCGTAGGATACCAGCAGTGGCAGGCGGATGCGGGGTGTGGTGCCGGTGGCGCTCATGGTCATCGTTCCGAGATCCCTGTGACGACAGGCCGAAGCCCGATCGCCGCGATCCCATCACGGATGCGGGGTGCGCTCTTTGACCACGATCAAACTCCCGGCCGATGGATGCCTATAGAGACACGGATGAACACGGATGCGGGCACGGATGAACGCGGATAAGGAATAAAAAGATATCATTTTCATCTGTGTTCATCTGTGGCAAATAAAAAATGTACTCGGAAAACGGCCTTAGCGGAAAAGCGGACTTTTGCCACAGATGGACACAGATGAACACAGAAAAATAGAATGATGTTTATTCTTTTTTCGTGTTCATCCGTGTCTCAAATCACCCCTGTCATCCCACCCGGCGGAAGAAGGATACGAGGTCGCGCAGGTCGTGCGCCTGACCGGCGAGCGATTGGGCGGCGGCGGTGGTCTGTTCGACCAGGGCGGCGTTCTTCTGGGTCATTTCGTCCATCTGCGCCACCGTGGCGTTGATCTCGTCCAGCGCGCCGGCCTGTTCGCTGGATGCCGACGCCATTTCGGAGATCAGGCCGGCCACCTGCTGCACCCCGGCGACGATGCCACCCAGCGCGTCGCCGGCCCGGCGCACGAGGTCCACGCCATCCTTCACCTGACCGTCGCTGGCCAGGATCAGGCTCTTGATCTCCTTGGATGCCTGGGCCGAGCGCTGGGCCAGTTGCCGGACCTCCTGCGCCACCACGGCGAAGCCGCGCCCGGCGTCGCCGGCTCGCGCCGCCTCCACCGCCGCGTTCAGCGCCAGCAGGTTGGTCTGGAAGGCGATCTCGTCGATCACGCCGATGATGTCGGTGATCTTGCGGCTGGCCTCCTCGATGCGCCGCATCGCCTCGATCGCCGATCCGGCCACCCCGCCGCCGCTTTCGGCGGCGCGTTGGGCCTGATCGGCCATGCCGTTGGCGCGTTGTGCGTTGCCGGCGTTGGAGCGGACGGTGGCCGCCAGCTCCTCCATGCTCGCCGCGGTCTGCTCCAGCGAGGACGCCTGCTGCTCGGTGCGTTCGGCCAGATCGGTGGAGCCCAGCGAGATTTCGTGCGATGCGGTGCCGATGGTGTCGGCCGCCGCCACGATGCGCGAGACGATGTCGTTCAGCCGCTCGGCGGTGCGGTTGGCATCGTTCTGGATGCGGCCGAACATGCCGCGGTGGTCGCCGCTGATGCGGCGCGTCAGGTCGCCGTCGGCCAGCGCCTCCAGGAACTCCACCACGCCGTGCAGCGAGCGGGCCGAGGTTTCCGACAGGGCGTTCATGCTGCGGGCCAGATCCAGCATGAAGCCCTCCTTGCCGGCCAGATCGACACGTTTGGTGAAGTCGCCTTCCGCGGCGGCCTGCACCATGGCGGCGACCTCGTCCTGGATCAGCAGCTCCTGCGTCATGTCGCGCCATTCCACGACGGTGCCGTGGCGCTCGCCGCCGTCGCCCATCACCGGCGTGGCGACCAGGGCGAAGGTGCGCACGCCGACCTGGATGCGCGCCGTGTGCACGCCGGTCAGGCGGCCGAGCATGTCGCGCTGCATGCCGGGATTCTTGTGCCAGAGGTCGATGCTGGAGCCCACCAGCGTGTCAAGCTTGAAATGCGGCAACTGCTTGCGGATGTCGGCCTCGGCGCGGCGGAACATGTCGCTGGCCGCGCGATTCATGTAGATCACCTTGCCCTCGGTGTCGGCCATCATGGTGTTGGCCGAGACGTTGTCGAGCGCCGTCTTGATCCGCATGGCCGCCACGCCGGCGTTGCGGATGTGGTGGATGGCGCGGGCCAGCGCGCCCACCTCGTCGCCGCGGTCGTCGCCAGGGATGGCGACCTGCACGTCGCCGGACGCGATCCGCTCCGTCGCCTCGGTCAGCCCGCCGATGGCGCGGGTGATCGACCGCACGATCGCCAGCCCGACCAGCAGCGCCAGCGCCGACCCGCCCAGCGCCAGCGCCAGCGCCAAGGCGAATTCGGTGGTGGCGCCGTCGGCCTTGCTCCGCGCCAGATCCTGCAGGTCGGCGGCGAGGCGGTCTTCCACCGCCTTCATCTCGTCGATGCGCGTGGTGGTCAGCTTGAACCAGGTGGGGGCCGGCGTGCCCTTGAGGTCGCCGCCGATGCCGGCGCTCAGCGCCAGCGTGCGCAAGTCGGTCACCTCGGCCAGGGCGCGGCCCTCGGCGCGCTGGCGGAACAGCTCGATCGCGGCGGGGGCGGCGATGCCGCGGAAGACGGAGAAATAGGTGTCCTGCGCGGCGATCAGGCCGGTCAGACGCTGGTACAGCGCGGAGTCGAACCTGCCGGCGGCGAAGCCGCCCGACCCGGTGGCGCGCTCCTGCCCGGCGCGTTCCTTGCCTTGCATGAAGGTGGCGTAGGCGAAGACGTGGTTCTTGAGGTCGGCGTCGCCGGTGATGCGGCTGACCACATAAGTCGAATCGAGCAGGCCCAGGATCAGCCGCGTGTAGAAGGCGAAGGACTCCGGCCCCTTCAGCGCCAGCCGGTCGACGTCGCCGCGCCGGCTGGCGAGCACGCCCAGTTGCCCCTCGGCATCGGTGATGGCGCCCAGGAAATCCTTGAACGCGGCCTGTCCGCGCAGCGGCGGCAGGGCCTTGCCCAGCGCCTCCGCCGCAACGTCGGAGGATCGGCGCTGCGCGTCCAGCTCGGCACGGAACTGCGTGCCGCCGCTGCCCAGGTAAAGGGCGCTGGCGCCGCGTTCCTTCTGCAGTTCGTGCGACAGGGTGCCGATGGCGGTGGTCGCGTCGACCAGCGTGCGCAGGTTGGCGATCGCCGTCATCTCGCGCCAGCGGTCCACCACCACCCAGGCCGACAGCGTGACCAGCGCCACGATCGCCACGCCGAGCGCGGCAAGCACCTGACGGCGCAACGGCCAGTTGGAAAGGCGAAAGCTCATCGACGGTCCCATCCTTCGTGCCCCCGCGGGGCAGGGTATTACCACGAACGGATGGTTACCGCAGCCGTTGCGCAGGTCAACGAACTATCGGTGGTGGAAGTGAACAAAATCTGCGCAAAAGGCAAATCCGGGGGCGACATTTGTCGGGTGCGGGCGGGCGCCCCGACCGCTCATACCGGCGGCGCTTGATGGATTCCATTGAGCGCCGCCGGTAAAACCCGACAGATCAATGCGATAGCATTGATTGAGAGGGTGATGCGGACGACGCCTTCAGGCGCCGTCCGCATCACCCCTTCGGCCGGAACGCCTTGCACACGTCCGGGTTGGTGTCGATCCAGGCGCCGCCGATGAGGTCGAGGCAGTAGGGGATCGCCGGGAACACCGCCATCAGGCAGTCGTGAATGGCCGAGGGCTTGCCCGGCAGGTTGACGATCAGGCTGGTGCCGCGGATGCCGGCGGTCTGGCGCGACAGGATGGCGGTGGGCACCACCTCCAGGCTGACCTTGCGCATCAGCTCGCCGAAGCCCGGCATCATCTTGACGCAGACCTGCTCGGTCGCCTCCGGCGTCACGTCGCGCGGGGCGGGACCGGTGCCGCCGGTGGTCACCACCAGATCGCAGCCTTGCGCGTCGCACAACTCGGCCAGGGTGGCGGCGATCACCTCCATCTCGTCCGGGATGACGCGCACCACCGGCTCCCACGCCGAGGTGACGATCCGGTCCAGCTCGTCCCGGATCGCCGGGCCGCCCTTGTCCTCGTACACGCCGCGGCTGGCGCGGTCCGACACGGTGACGATGCCGATGCGCAAAGGGCGGTGCCGGCCGGGCGTGGTCATGAAGGCTCCTGGTTCAGTTCGGGCCGAGGAAGACGGAGGTGTAGCTGTCCTTCTCGCGCCCGGCGGTCTCGCTGAGGACGAAGGTCAGCGGGGTGGACGCGGCGGTGACCGACGCGCGCGGCACCTTCACATAGACGCGGTAGGTGGCGACGCTGTCGGGGGCGGCCTTGATGTGCATGCCGCCGGCATCCTCACCCTCGCCGTCGCCGATCACGTTGACCTCCGCCCCGGCCAGACCCTTGACGGCCAGCTCGTAGGTACGATCGTCGCGCGTCTTGTTGGCGACCTTGAAGGTGTAGCCGTTGCGGATCGACCCGTCGGACAGCGTGACGAACAGCGGCGCGCGGTCGCGCAGCACGGCCACGTCGGTGTGCGAGCGGTTGGTGAAGACGATGGTCATCAGCGTCATGACCACGCCCATGACGCCCAGATAGATCATGGTGCGCGCGCGGGCCACCGGCACGCGATAGGCGGCCTTGGCCGGGGCGGGGGCGGCGAGGTTGGCCAGCGTGTCGAACTTGATCAGGCCGGTCGGGCGGCCGATCTGCGTCATGATGCTGTCGCAGGCGTCCACGCACAGACCGCAGTTGATGCAGTCCGCCTGCTCGCCGCTGCGCACGTCGATGCCCATCGGGCAGACCTGGACGCACTGCGTGCAGTCGATGCAGTCGCCGAAGCCCTGCGCGGCGCGCTGCTCCCACGTTTCCGATTTGCGCTTCGGCCCGCGGTTGTCGCCGCGGTCGGCCTGATAGGTGACGACGAGGCTGTGCTCGTCCAGCATGGCGGTCTGGATGCGCGGCCACGGGCACATGTAATAGCACATCTGCTCGCGCGCCCAGCCGGCCATGCCATAGGTGCTGAACATGAACAGGCCGAGGAAGGTCAGCGTGTCGCTCGACACGTTCAGCGTGGCGATGTCGGCCGCCAGCGCCGGGGCGTCGACGAAATAGGCGCAGAAGCCGAAGGCGGAAATCGCGCTGACCAGCAGCCAGAAGGCGTGCTTGCCCGCCTTGCGGCCGGCCTTCTTCAGGGTCCACGGCGCCCGTTCCATGCGGATGCGCTCGGCCCGGTCGCCTTCGAAGAAATGCTCGATGCGGATGAACAGGTCGGTCCACACCGTGTGCGGGCAGCTGAAGCCGCACCACACGCGGCCGGCCAGCGCGGTGGCCAGGAACAGGCCGACGGCGGCGACGATCAGGATGCCGGTGAGATAGTAGATCTCCTGCGGCCAGATCTCGATGCCGAAGATGAAGAATCGGCCCTGCGTCAGGTCGAACAGCACGGCCTGCGCCGGCGCGTCGGCGCCACGGTCCCAGCGCAGCCAGGGCGTGAGGAAGAAAAGGCCCAGCAGCACCGCCAGCACCAGCGACTTCAGGCGGCGGAAGGTGCCCGACACCGCCTTCGGGTGGATCGTCTTCTGAACCTCCCACAGCGGCGGCGGGGTGGTCGTGGGCTTGTGCGTGCTTCCGTCGGGCATGGCGCGCCTGTGCAGTGCGGCGAAGGGTGGACAGGCGGGCGAACCTAATCGAAGCGTTCGCCCGGATCGTTGATCCGGATCAAGCAGGCAGACGAAAACGCCGTGCTCACGTCTTCGGCATCAAGGGCGGCGGCCGCCGGACCGCGCAAATGACCGGCGATTGCTGGGGCGGCGGCCGGCTGATCCGGGCACCTTGGAACTGTTCAAGCAAAAATGCCGCATGGCGACTTGCCGGGCGAAGGTGGAATGTTGACTGCGATTACTGGCAGGGGCATCGGCCCTTTCCTTGACCGAGGTCAATCCCGGCGGCCGCGCCGATCGTTAGTGTGCCCGCGCCGCCGACCGGTATTTGGGAGAGCTTCGCATGACATCGATCACCGCGCGCGTCGACGCGATCACGGCGCTGGACACCGCCTGGCGCGCGCCGCAGCCGCCGGTTCCGCGCAGCGTGAAGATCGAGCTGACGGCGCGCTGCGACCTGCAGTGCTTCTTCTGCGCCACCGGCTACAAGCTGCGCGACAAGGCCGACATCGACTGGGACCTGCTGACCCGCCTGCTGAAGGAGATGCGGGAGGCCGGCGTCGAGGAGATCGGCCTGTTCTACCTGGGCGAATCCATGCTCTACCCGCGTCTGGCCGAGGCGATCCGCTTCGCCAAGGCCGAGTGCGGCTACCCCTACGTCTTTCTCACCACCAACGGCCGCCTCGCCAAGCCCGAGAAGCTGCGCGCCTGCATGGAGGCCGGGCTGGACAGCCTGAAGTTCTCCATCAACGCCGCCGATCCCGAGCAGTACAAGGCGGTGACGCGGGTGGACGCCTTCGCCCAGGTGCTGACCAACCTCAAGGCGGCGCGCGGCGTGCGCGACGAGGTGCTGGCGGCGACCGGGCACCGCTGCGGCCTGTACGCCTCCTCCATCCTGTACGACGGCGAGCAGCAGGCCCGCATGGCGGCCACGGTGGCGGAGATCGTGCCGTATGTGGACGAGCATTACTACCTGCCGCTGTACAACCAGGCCGGCTTCACGGCCGGCGCGCACGGCACGAAGCCGGTGGCCGGCAACATCGGCCGCGTCGGCGCGCTGCGCGAGCCGCTGCCGTGCTGGGCGGTGTTCACCGAGGGCCACGTGACCTTCGACGGCAAGCTGTCGGCCTGCTGCTTCGACCACGACGGCCGCTTCGACATGGGCGACCTGACCACCACCCCCTTCACCGAGGCATGGCACAGCGCCGCCTTCACCGCGCTGCGCGCCGCGCACCTGAAGGAGGACGTGACCGGCACGGTGTGCGAACGCTGCATCGCCTACCAGCAGGGCGAGGGGGAGGGGACATGACCAGCGAACCCCGCGTCATCGAGGCACTGCGCACGGTCATCGACCCGGAGATGGGCATCGACGTGGTCGAACTGGGCCTCGTCTACGGCATCGACATCCACCCGGCGGGCACGGTGGACGTGCGGCTGGGCGTGACGTCGCCGGCCTGCCCACTGGGCGACTACCTGTGCGAGACGGCGGAGGACGCCGTGCGCGCCGCCGTGCCCGAGGTGGCGGGCGTCACCGTCGGCCTCGTCCTCGATCCGCCGTGGACGCCCGCGCGCATGACCGCCGAAGCGCGGCGCCGGCTCGGCTGGCCGGAGGAGGGCTGAGGCCATGGGCGCCGCCGCCGCGCCGGCCCGCGTCTCCGCCGCCACGCTGCGGAT
>DASWVP010000668.1:0-13770 GCA_036401175.1 Azospirillum sp.
CCGCGCCGCCGCCGTCGCCGCTGGAGGGCGAGCTGACGCCGCTGGGCGCCATCCGCGCCGCCAACGGGCCGCGCACCATCCCCGCCTGGACCGGCGGCATGACGGAGCCGCCCAAGGGCTATGTCCCCGGCCAGCCGCACCCCGACCCGTTCGTCGACGACACGCGCTGGTTCACCGTGCAGGCGCGCGAGCTGGAGCGCTTCGCCATCCGCCTGACCGGCGGGCAGAAGGCGCTGCTGCGCATGTACCCCAACTCCTTTGAAATTCCCGTCTACCTGACGCGCCGCACCGCCGCCCTGCCGCAGCGCGTCTATGACGAGACCATCGCCAACAGCCGCCGCGCGACGCTGATCGAAAACGGGCTGGGCGTGCGCGGCGCCCGCGTCGGCATCCCCTTCCCCATCCCGAAGACCGGCGCGCAGGCCATGTGGAACCACGTGCTGCGCTGGCGCGGCGACACGCTGACCCGTTTCGACGGCATCGCCGTGCCGGACGAGCACGGCAACGCCGCCATAACCATGTACCGGGAAGAAACGCTGTCGCCCTACGCCGCCGGCCTGGGCGACGCCATCGGCCGCTATTACCGCCGCGTCGGCGTGAAGCCGCGCGACGTGGCCGGCGGCACGCTGCTGCTGCACCTGTCGCTCGACCCGCTGCGCCGGCCCTTCGCCGGCTGGTACCGCCCGCCCGGCGAGCCGCGCGTGGTGCGCGCGCCCGACTACGCCTACGACACGCTGGACCCGGCCACCGCCGGCATCCGCACCGCCGACATGCGCGACATGTTCAGCGGCATGATGGACCGCTTCGACTTCAACCTCGCCGGCCGGCGCGAGATGTACGTGCCCTACAACGCCTATCGGCTGAACGGCGCCGGCCTCGTGCTGCCCGACCTGCTGTGGGCGTCGCACCCCAACCCGACCTTCCTGCGTTACGAGCTGCACCGCGTGTGGGTGGTGGAGGCGACGCTGAAGGCCGGCCTGCGCCACGGCCTGCCCCGGCGCGTCTACTACATCGACGAGGATTCCTGGCAGATCGCCATGGCCGACCACTACAACGACGCGGGCGAACTGGTGCGCTATGCCGAGGCGCACGGCATCCAGCTGTCCCAGGTGCCGGCGTTCGTGCCGACCATGGAGTTCACCTTCGACATCCCCGGCGGGCGCTACATGGCCAGCGGCATCGACAATACCGAGAAGCCGCCGCTGTTCGACCGCCCCATGAAGGTGGAGGAGTTCTCGGCGGAATTCCTGCTGGAACAGGTGACCCGGCGCTGAGGGGGCTTTACGTCCCGCCGGGGTCGTCCGTGAAGCCGAGGCGCAGCGGCTGGCCAGAGGCGCGCCGCCGGGGGCACGAGCCTTGCGGCGGGAAGTGCGCCGCAGGGTTGTCGAAACCGCACAGGGCCATCAGGTCCACGGACACGCCGGCCTGGATCAGCGCCGCCTGCGCGAAGGACTCGTACAGCCGGCCCAGAACGTCCCGGGGCACGCCGGCATCCTCCAGCGTGCACGCGGCCTGAAGAAGCTTCTCGGCGATCATCGGGGCCGTCCACACCGTGCCGAAAAAACGCGGCACTTCCGTTTAGACGCTAATCTAACCAGAAGTTCCGGAGCGGCGCAAGCGCGGCGGAGGATGTCATACCCCTTTCGCGTCGTCCTCGGCCAGCGGCACGCCGTAGATCTCCAGCCGGTGGCCGATGATGCGGTAGCCGAGTTCGCGGGCGATCCGCTCCTTCATGGCCTCCAGCTCGGGGTTGGTGAACTCGATCACCTGGCCGGTGCTGGTGTCGATGAGGTGGTCGTGGTGGATGCCGCGCTTTTCCTCGTAGCGCGCGCGCCCGTCGCCGAAATCCACCTTTTCGACCACGTCCGCGTCCTCCAGCAGACGCATCGTCCGGTAGACGGTGGCGATGGAGATCCGCGGGTCGATTCGCACGGCACGCCGATGCACCTCCTCGACGTCGAGGTGATCCTCGGCCTCCGACAGGACCTTGGAAATGACGCGGCGCTGGCCGGTCATCTTCAGACCCTTTTCCTGACACAGCGTCTCGAGCCGCGATGCCATGCGCCTCACACTCCCCTTATCCTTATCATGGCCGATCATAGTGCAAACCGGATGGACCCCTGTCCAGCAAACACGCGACCGAACGCCGCATCTATATCCATGAGCGGCGTTGACGCGCCACGATTTCCGTTGCCGACTGTTGCGATGCCGCGCCCGAGACGCGGCCATACGTCAGGGAGAAAGCCATCATGAGACGCATCGTCACGCTCGCCGCCGCCGTCCTGCTGATGGGCGCAGCCACCGCCACGGCACAGACCGCCCCGGCCGCCAAGGCCGCCATGAAGGACGCGCAGGGCAAGGCGCTGGGTACCGTCACCTTGCAGCAGCACCCGCACGGCGTCGTCCTGCGCGGCGAGCTGGACAACGTCGCCCCCGGCTGGCACGCCATCCACATCCACGCGGTGGGCAAGTGCGAGCCCGACTTCTCCGCCGCCGGCGGCCACTTCAACCCCGGCAACGCCAAGCACGGCATGGGCGGGGCGGAGATGCACGCCGGCGACCTGCCGAACTTCTACGTGGACGAGCGCGGCCACGCGCGGTTCGAGATGATGACGCACCGGGTGTCGCTGGCCGGCGGCCCGACCAGCCTGTTCGACGCCGACGGCGCGTCGCTGGTCGTGCACGCCGGGGTCGACGACTACGCCACCGACCCCGCCGGCAACTCCGGCAACCGCATCGCCTGCGGCGTGATCGCGAAGTGATCCCCTCTCCCTCCCCCGCCCAGCGGGGGAGGGCCGGGGTGGGGGCAACGGCCCTAGCGGGCGAAGATCTGGCCCATGTCCTGGAAGCTCTTGAACTCCAGCGCGTTGCCGCTGGGGTCCTGGAAGAACATGGTCGCCTGCTCGCCGGCTTCGCCCTTGAAGCGGATCTGCGGCTCGATGAGGAAGGTGACGCCCGCCGCCTTCAGCGTGTCGGCCAGCGCGTGCCAGTCGTCCCAGCCGAGGATGACGCCGAAGTGGCTGGCCGGCACCTCCTCGCCGTCCACCGGGTTGGTGGCCTTCGCGCCCGCCTCGTCCGAGACGTGGGCGACGATCTGGTGGCCATACAGGTTGAAATCGATCCAGCGGTCGCTCTCCCGCCCCACCGGACAGCCCAGCAGGCCGGCGTAGAACGCCCGCGCCTCCTCCTTGTCGCGGACGGGGAAGGCGAGATGGAAGGGGGGAATGGTGCCCATGCCGTGCATCCTCCTTATCGCTGTGTGCCGCTCCCGGACCATGAAGGTTGGTCGCGGGCGCGCCGGTGCAATGGCCGGACGGCGGGAGGCGGGCCCGCGCCGTTTCGGGACTGATTCCGTCCTGTATTAGACCCGACATTGACCCGACAAAAACTAGGGCTTTGTCGGGTATGTCACAGGCCCCCGACGACCGTCCAAATGCCGACACGGCAGCGCAAACCCTTGCGAATCAAGGCCATGAGGCGCTCCTCCTGAGTTGGCACGCCCCTTGCTTTTAGAAGGTCGAAAGCGGCGCCATCCCGCCGCGACGAGACAACGGACCCCTTCAAAGCCAAGCAAAGGAGCGACCCTCATGAGCCTGCGCCAGATCGCTTTTTACGGTAAGGGCGGCATCGGTAAGTCGACCACGTCCCAGAACACCCTGGCCGCCCTCGTGGACCTGGGCCAGAAGATCCTGATCGTCGGTTGCGACCCGAAGGCCGACTCGACCCGCCTCATCCTGCACGCCAAGGCGCAGGACACCGTGCTGCACCTCGCCGCCGAGGCCGGTTCGGTCGAGGATCTGGAACTCGAGGACGTGCTGAAGATCGGCTACAAGGGCATCAAGTGCGTCGAGTCCGGTGGCCCGGAGCCGGGCGTCGGCTGCGCCGGCCGCGGCGTCATCACCTCGATCAACTTCCTGGAAGAGAACGGCGCCTACGACAACGTCGACTACGTCTCCTACGACGTGCTGGGCGACGTGGTGTGCGGCGGCTTCGCCATGCCGATCCGCGAGAACAAGGCCCAGGAAATCTACATCGTCATGTCCGGCGAGATGATGGCGCTGTACGCCGCCAACAACATCGCCAAGGGCATCCTGAAGTACGCCAACAGCGGCGGCGTGCGCCTGGGCGGCCTGATCTGCAACGAGCGCCAGACCGACAAGGAGCTGGACCTCGCCGAGGCGCTGGCCAAGCGCCTGAACTCGCAGCTCATCCACTTCGTGCCGCGTGACAACATCGTGCAGCACGCCGAGCTGCGCCGCATGACCGTCATCGAGTACGCGCCGGACAGCAAGCAGGCCGAAGAGTACCGCCAGCTCGCCAGCAAGGTCCATCTGAACAAGGGCAACGGGACCATCCCGACCCCGATCACCATGGAAGAGCTGGAAGAGATGCTGATGGACTTCGGCATCATGAAGACCGAAGAGCAGCAGCTCGCCGAACTCGCGGCCAAGGAGGCCGCGAAGGCCAGCGCCTGATTTCTGGCGGGTCTTTCACTGGCCCCCTCCCCAGCCCTCTCCCGCCGCGCGCGGGGGAGGGAGAGAGGGGGTCCGGTCCCGCGCTGTAGCGGCGCGGAAAAATGAGATTTTGCAGGAGCTGGCCATGAGCCTGTCCGTGAACGAAGGTGTCGACGTCAAGGGCATCGTCGACAGTGTCCTCGAAGCCTATCCCGAGAAGTCGCGCAAGCGCCGCGCCAAGCACATCAACGTGCTGGAAGCCGAGGCGAAGGATTGCGGCGTCAAGTCCAACATCAAGTCCATCCCCGGCGTGATGACCATCCGCGGGTGCGCCTACGCCGGTTCCAAGGGCGTGGTGTGGGGCCCGATCAAGGACATGATCCACATCTCCCACGGCCCGGTCGGCTGCGGCTACTACTCGTGGTCGGGTCGCCGGAACTACTACGTCGGCGACACCGGCGTGGACAGCTGGGGCACGATGCACTTCACCTCGGATTTCCAGGAGAAGGACATCGTGTTCGGCGGCGACAAGAAGCTCGCCAAGGTGATCGACGAGATCGTCGAGCTGTTCCCGCTGGCCAACGGCATCTCGATCCAGTCGGAATGCCCGATCGGCCTGATCGGCGACGACATCGAGGCGGTGGCGCGCAACAAGGCGGCGGAAATCGGCAAGCCGATCATCCCCGTGCGTTGCGAAGGGTTCCGCGGCGTTTCCCAGTCGCTGGGCCACCACATCGCCAACGACACCATCCGCGACTGGATCTTCGACAAGACCGAACCGAAAGCGGACTTCGTCGGCACGCCTTATGACGTCACCATCATCGGTGACTACAACATCGGCGGCGACGCCTGGGCCTCGCGCATCCTGCTGGAAGAGATCGGCCTGCGCGTGATCGCCCAGTGGTCGGGCGACGGCACCCTGGCCGAGCTTGAGAACACGCCCAAGGCCAAGGTCAACCTGATCCACTGCTACCGCTCGATGAACTACATCGCGCGCCACATGGAAGAGAAGTACAACATCCCCTGGATGGAGTACAATTTCTTCGGCCCGTCGCAGATCGCCGACTCGCTGCGCAAGATCGCCGCCCTCTTCGATGACAAGATCAAGGAGAACGCGGAGAAGGTCATCGCCAAGTACCAGCCGATGGTCGACGCCGTCGTCGCCAAGTTCAAGCCGCGGCTGGAAGGCAAGAAGGTCATGATCTACGTCGGCGGCCTGCGGCCGCGCCACGTGGTCGACGCCTATCACGACCTGGGCATGGAGATCGTCGGCACGGGCTATGAATTCGCCCACAACGACGATTACCAGCGCACCCAGCACTATGTGAAGGAAGGCACGCTGATCTACGACGACGTCACCGCTTTCGAGCTGGAGAAGTTCGTCGAAGCCATGCGCCCCGACCTCGTCGCCTCGGGCATCAAGGAAAAGTACGTCTTCCAGAAGATGGGCCTGCCGTTCCGGCAGATGCACTCCTGGGACTACTCGGGTCCGTACCACGGCTATGATGGTTTCGCCATCTTCGCCCGCGACATGGACATGGCGATCAACAATCCCGTCTGGGGCTTCTTCAAGGCCCCGTGGGACGCCACGCCGGCTGCCGCCGAGTAATCACCCTGGAAATAGGAGTATCCCATCATGACGTTCCCTGTTTCCCAGGACGCCGAAAAGGTCCTTGATCACTACACGCTGTTCCGCCAGCCGGAGTACAAGGACCTCCTGGAGCGCAAGAAGGTCGAGTTCGAGTACGGTCACTCGGACGAGAAGGTGGCCGAGGTCGCCGAATGGACCAAGTCCAAGGAGTACCAGGAGAAGAACTTCGCCCGTGAGGCGGTGACCATCAACCCGACCAAGGCCTGTCAGCCGATCGGCGCGGTGTTCGCGGCCCAGGGCTTCGAAGGCACCCTGCCCTTCGTGCATGGTTCGCAGGGCTGCGTGGCCTACTACCGCACCCACCTCACCCGTCACTTCAAGGAGCCGAACAGCGCGGTCTCCTCGTCGATGACCGAGGACGCGGCGGTGTTCGGCGGCCTGAACAACATGATCGACGGCCTGGCGAACGCCTACGAGCTGTACAAGCCGAAGATGATCGCCGTGCTGACGACCTGCATGGCGGAAGTCATCGGCGACGATCTCGGCGGCTTCATCACCAACGCCAAGAGCAAGGAGAGCGTGCCGCAGGACTTCCCGGTCCCGCATGCCCACACGCCCGCCTTCGTCGGCAGCCACATCACCGGCTACGACAACATGATGAAGGGCATCCTCTCGCACTTCTGGGACAAGGCCGAGAACTTCGAGGTCCCGAAGGACGAGAGCATCAACCTGATCGGCGGCTTCGACGGCTACGCCGTCGGCAACAACCGCGAGCTGAAGCGGATCTTCGACCTCTTCGGCATCAAGGGCCGCATCCTGTCGGACGTGTCGGACGTGTACGACACCCCGGCGGACGGCGAGTACCGCATGTACGACGGCGGCACCACGCTGGAAGAGACCCAGGCGGCGCTGCACGCCAAGGCCACGCTGTCCATGCAGGAGTACAACACCCCCCAGACCCTGCAGTTCTGCAAGGAAAAGGGCCAGGACGTCGCCAAGTTCAACTATCCGATGGGCATCGCGGCCACGGACGAGTTCCTGGTGAAGCTGTCGGAGCTGACCGGCAAGCCGATCCCGGCCGCCCTGAAGCTGGAGCGCGGCCGTCTGGTCGACGCCTTCTCGGACAGCCACGCCCACCTGCACGGCAAGCGCTTCGCGGTCTACGGCGACCCGGACTTCTGCCTGGGCATGAGCCGCTTCCTGCTGGAGCTGGGTGCGGAACCGGTGCACATCCTCTCCACCTCGGGCTCGAAGAAGTGGGAGAAGCAGGTCCAGAAGCTGCTCGACACCTCGCCGTTCGGCAAGTCCGGCAAGGCCTACGGCGGCAAGGACCTCTGGCACCTGCGTTCGCTGCTGTTCACCGACAAGGTCGACTACATCATCGGCAACAGCTACGGCAAGTATCTGGAGCGTGACACCAAGATCCCGCTCATCCGCCTGACCTACCCGATCTTCGACCGTCACCACCACCACCGCTACCCGACCTGGGGTTACCAGGGCGCGCTGAACGTTCTGGTCCGCATCCTCGACCGCATCTTCGAGGATATCGACCGCAGCACGGACGAGGTCGGCAAGACCGACTACTCGTTCGACCTGATCCGCTGATCCGCGTCTCGTCCCTTCGGCAGCCGGCGTCCGCCCCACAAGGCGGGCGCCGGTTGTTTTTATGGGCTATACTCGTGGCCTCCCCGACCCGCAGGGACCGGCCATGGACGAGATCGAACGGCTGCGCGACCGATGGCACGCGCTGCGCGCCCGCTTCCCCGGCAGCGCGCGTGCGTTCGACGCCTGGTACGACGTCGAGCTGACCTACACGTCCAACGCCATCGAAGGCGGCACGCTGACGCGCCGCGAAACCGCGCTGGTGATCGAGAAGGAGATCACCGTCGCCGGCAAGCCGCTGCGCGACCACCTGGAGGCCGTCGACCACCACCACGCGCTCGGCTTCATCCGCACGCTGGCAGCCACGGCGGAGCCGGTCCGCGAAGGCGACGTGCGCGAGATCCACCGCATGATCTTCGGCCGCAGCCTGCCCGGCGAGGCCGGGCGGTACAGCGACCGCCAGCGCTTCATCGCCGGTTCCGACGTGCGGTTCCCGACACCGGCGGAGATCGCGCCGCTGATGGGCGATTTCGGACAATGGCTGCAAGCCGCCCCGCCTTCCCCCGACACGGCGTTCGAGGCGCACCACCGGCTCGTCACCATCCACCCCTTCTCCAACGGGAACGGCCGGACGGCGCGCCTGCTGATGAACCTGATCCTGCTGAAGGCCGGCCACCCGCCCGTCGCCATCGGCCCGGAGGTGCGGCAGAAGTATCTGGACGCGGTGGAACACCGCCAGCGCACCGGGGAGGCCGAACCCTACACCGCCTTCATGCGCGCCCAGCTCACGCTCAGCCTGGAACGCCACGTGGCGGAGCTGGAGCGGGAAGCCCCGTAGGTTGGGTTGAGCGCCAGCGAAAACCCAACGTCCTCGCGGCGCAAGGGCTGTTGGGTTTTCGGCTGTGCCTCAACCCAACCTACGGCCTCCATAGGGCGGTGCCATGTCCGACACGCGACAATGCCCCCGCCATTGTCAGCTATCGCACAGCACCGGGCCGGCCTGACAACCAAACAAAATCAACACATTAGCGCGCCGGAACGTCTGGCACGCGCCCTGCATATCCCTCCGCCGTGAGCGCCGATGTCGGTGCCGAGGCGGGAGATGGATATGCTCCAGGACAAGATCCAGGACGTCTTCAACGAGCCGGGTTGCGCCACCAACCAGGGCAAGTCGGAGAAGGAGCGCAAGAAGGGCTGCTCCAAGGCGTTGAAGCCCGGCGCCGCGGCCGGCGGCTGCGCCTATGACGGCGCGATGATCGCGCTTCAGCCCATCGCCGACGTCGCCCACCTCGTGCACGGGCCGATCGCCTGCCTGGGCAACTCGTGGGACAACCGCGGCACCCGCTCCTCGGGGCCGCAGCTCTACCGCACGGGCTTCACCACCGACCTGTCGGAGCTGGACATCGTCCACGGCGGCGAGAAGAAGCTGTACAAGGCGATCAAGGAGATCGTGCAGCAGTACGACCCGCCGGCGGTCTTCGTCTACCAGACCTGCGTGCCGGCGATGATCGGCGACGACATCGAGGCGGTGTGCAAGTTCGCCAGCCAGAAGCTGCGCAAGCCGGTCATCCCGGTGACCGCGCCGGGCTTCGTCGGCTCCAAGAACCTGGGCAACAAGCTGGCCGGCGAGACGCTGCTGGACCACGTCATCGGCACGGTCGAGCCGGAGATGACCACCTCGACCGACATCTGCATCGTCGGCGAATACAATCTGGCCGGCGAGCTGTGGCAGGTGAAGCCGCTGCTGGACGAGATCGGCATCCGCATCCTGTCCTGCATTTCCGGCGACGGCCGCTACAACGAGGTGGCGCAGGCGCACCGCGCGCGGCTGACCATGGTGGTGTGTTCGCAGGCGCTGGTGAACGTCGGCCGCAAGATGCAGGAGCGCTGGGGCATCCCCTATTTCGAGGGGTCGTTCTACGGCGTCACCGACACCACCGACACGCTGCGCACCATGGCCGCCATGCTGGTCGAGCGCGGCGCCCCGGCGGCGCTGATCGACCGCGCCGAGGCGGTGATCGCCCGCGAGGAGGCGCGCGTGAAGCGCCGCCTGGAGCCCTACAAGCCGCGCTTCGAGGGCAAGCGGGTGCTGCTGTTCACCGGCGGCGTCAAGAGCTGGTCCATGGTCACCGCGCTGGAGGAGGCCGGGCTGACCATCGTCGGCACCTCCACCAAGAAATCGACACGCGAAGACAAGGATCGCATCAAGAAGAAGAAGGGCGAGGAGTTCCACATGTGGGACGACCTCAAGCCCAAGGAGATGTACCGCATGCTGCGCGATTCGGAGGCGGACATCATGCTGTCCGGCGGGCGCTCGCAGTTCATCTCGCTGAAGGCCAAGGTGCCGTGGCTGGACATCAACCAGGAACGGCACCACCCGTACGGCGGGTACGACGGCATCGTCAACCTCTGCGAGGAGATCGACAAGACGCTGTCCAACCCGATCTGGCGGCAGGTCCGCCTGCCCGCCCCCTGGGAAGCGTCCCTTTGAGAAAGACTGAGGAGGGCCGCCCCATGTCCCACACCACGCGCTTCCCGACCTCGTCCAAGGCCGCCTCCACCAACCCGCTGAAGATGAGCCAGCCGATCGGCGCCGCGCTCGCCTTCCTGGGCATGGACCGCTGCCTGCCGCTGTTCCACGGCTCCCAGGGGTGCACGGCCTTCGGGCTGGTGCTGCTGGTCCGCCACTTCCGCGAGGCGATCCCGCTGCAGACCACCGCCATGGATCAGGTCTCGACCATCCTCGGCGGCTACGAGAACCTGGAGGAGGCGCTCCGCAACATCCACGAGCGCATGCAGCCCGATCTCATCGGCGTCTGCACCACCGGCGTCACCGAGACCAAGGGCGAGGACCTCGCCGGCCACTACAAGATCTTCCGCCAGCGCAACCCGGCCCTGGCCGACATGGGGCTGGTGTTCGCCAGCACGCCCGACTTCGTCGGCGGCTTCGAGGACGGCTTCGCCACCGCCGTGACCGGCATCGTCGAGCAGTTCGCCCAGCCCGCCGCGCAGACCCGCCGGGGGCAGGTCAACGTGCTGGCCGGCTGCCAGCTTTCGCCCGGCGACGTGGAGGAGATCCGCGACCTGATCGAGAGCTTCGGCCTGACGCCCATCGTCCTGCCCGACCTGTCGCTGTCCATGTGCGGCCGCCAGCCGACCGAGTTCACCACCACCTCGCTGGGCGGCACGACCATCGATCAGGTGCGCGACATGGGCGCGTCGGAAGTCACGCTGGTGATCGGCGAGCACATGCGCCGGGCCGGCGCGGCGCTGGAGCTGAAGACCGACGTGCCGACCGTGTTCTTCGACCGGCTGACCGGGCTGGAGACGTGCGACCGCTTCATCAGGACGCTGGCCGAGGTGTCCAGGCGGCCGGTGCCGGCGCGCATCCGGCGCCAGCGCGAGGGCCTCGTCGACGCCATGCTCGACGGACACTTCTACTTTTCCCGCAAGCGCATCGCCGTGGCGCTGGAGCCGGACCTGCTGTACGCCGTCACCGGCTTTCTGAACGACATGGGCGCCATCGTCATGGCCGCCGTGTCGCCGACGCAGGCGCCGGTGCTGGAGAAGGTGAAGGCCGGAACCATCATGGTCGGCGACCACTCCGACGTCGAGGCGGTGGCGCGCGACGCCGACCTGATCATCTCCAACTCGCACGGCCGGCAGGGCGCGGCGCGCCTGGGCGTTCCCCTTCACCGCATGGGGCTGCCGATGTTCGACCGGCTGGGCGGCGGCATGAAGGTGGGCGTCGGCTATCGCGGCACCCGCGACATGGTGTTCGAGATCGGCAACCTGTTCCTGGCCCGCGAGACCGACCACGACGGGCATGAACACGCGCCGGGGCATGAGCATGGGCTGCATACGGACGGCACGCACGCGTGCGGGGGTGGCGGATGCGGATGCAGCGCCGGCTGAGGCTCGTGGATGACGGGGCGCAAGCCCCCCGAGGAGGATCGATGAAGGTAGCCTTCTGCACGCAGGACATGCAGCACGTCGACGCCCACTTCGGCTGGGCCAAGAACATCGCGATCTACGAGGTCGACACCGCCGGCTACAAGATGGTGGAGACCTGCCAGTTCGGCGGATCGATGTTCGAGGACGGCAACGAGGACAAGCTGGTCCCGAAGCTCGACGCGCTCGGCGATTGCGCCATCGTCTATTTGTCGGCGATCGGCGCGTCGGCCGCCGCGCGCGTCGTGGCGAAGAAGATCCATCCGGTGAAGGTGGAGGCGACGGAATCGATCACCGCGCTCCTCGACCGCCTGATCGAGACCCTGAACGGCAACCCGCCCCCCTGGCTGCGCAAGGCGCTGAACAAGGGCGCTCCGCAATCCTATGAATTCGCAGACGAGGAGGACTGAGACATGGCCGACGTGTCCGTCGCTGATGATCTCGACCAGCAATTCCTGAAGAACCTCGTGATGCTGTTCCGCGCCGAGGACAGCTACGGCGCCTGGGAGGGCAAGAGCGACGACGTGCTCCTGGAGCCCTTCATCCTCGACAAGGAAGCCCGCGCGGCGCTGCCGATCATCGGCGATCCCGACCCGGACACGCTGTGGCGGCTGGAGCTTTTCTACAAGGCGGTTGGCATCACCGTGGAGAAGCTGACCCGCGTCATGGCGACGCCGATGCTGAAGATGAGCCACGAGGGCTTCGGCCGCATCGTGCTGATCTCCGGCCGGCTGGTGGTGGTGTCGAAGCACCTGCGCGACGTGCACCGCTTCGGCTTCCCGTCCAAGGAAAAGCTGGCCGCCGACGGCGCCAAGCTGGTGCGCGACGCCGTCGCGCTCATCGAAAAGCACCGCGACGTGGCGGAGATGTGAGGAACCCGACATGAGCGACGCCGATGCCCTGAAGGACGAGATCAAGAAGCTCAATGCCCGCGCCACGGCGAAGAAGATGGACCTGCACGACCTGTCCGAGGAGTTGCCCGTCAACTGGGAACGCATCCTCGACGTCGCCCGCGAGACTTACGACGCCTACAGGGAGCTGACCGAAAAGCGCGCCGCGCTCAAGGCGCTCGGGGCGTAACCGACACACCAACCCTGAGCAGCAGGAGCAGTTCATGACCGCTTACGTGACCGGCCAGACCCGCGGCGGCACCGCCTGGACACCCAAGTTCGTGGAAAGCATCGACCAGCGGCAGTGCATCGGTTGCGGCCGTTGCTACAAGGTGTGCGGCCGCGACGTTCTGGAACTGATCGGCATCACCGAGGATGGCGACATCGTCGACGCCTTCGACGACGAGGCCGAGAAGAAGGTGATGAGCATCAAGGGCGCCGCCAACTGCATCGGCTGCGAGAGCTGCGCCAAGGTCTGTTCCAAGAGCTGTATCACCCACAAGGCGCTGGCCGCCTGATTTCCAGGCCGCCGGCGCGCTTCCGGGCTCCCCTCCCGCAGGGGAGAGCGGGCGCGGGTGGAGGGGCGGCGATGGGCCGGGATGCCCGCCCCCTCCACCCGACGTCTCGCATCGTTGGGTTTCAACCCAACCTACGGTGTCGCTGTAGGTTGGGTTGAGCACCGCGAAAACCCAACGTCCGATACGCCGGTCAGGCGTCGAACCAGCCAATGGTGTGGCCGCCGTGCGCCTCGATGGCGTTGGCGAAGTCGATGTTGCGCACCCCCACCAGCTCCACCCGGATGATGGTGTCCCCCGCCGAAACGTTGCCGTCCTGCAGCTCGATCACGACGTTGGCGTCCTGGTCCTGCAGGCTGTAGCCGTTGCTCCACCAGTTGCGCGCACCGAAGTGGTCGAGGCCGAGCTGGAAGTCGTGGATCGCCACGCTGTGCGTTCCGGCGCCCAGGATCGTCGGGTCGAACAGGAACAGGTCGTCCCCGCCGCCGCCGATCATCACGTCGCGCCCGCCGCCGTCGTACCACAACTGGTCGTTGCCGGTCCCGCCGTCGAGCGTGTCGTCGCCGGTGCCGCCGTACAGCCGGTCGGCGCCGTCCCCGCCCGACACCGTGTCGCGCCCGGCGGCGCCGCGCACCGTGTCGTTGCCGCCCATTCCCCGCAGCAGGTCGTTGCCGGCCCCGCCGTCCAGCAGGTTGCGGCCGCCGTTGCCGGTGATCGCGTCGTTGCCGGTGCCGCCGGTGCCGTTCAGGTCGCCGCGCCCGTCCATC
>DASWVP010000669.1:0-3166 GCA_036401175.1 Azospirillum sp.
GTCCGCCGGGCCGGCGGCGCCGGACGCGGCGATGTCGTGAGGTCGGCGACTTGATGCTGGCGCTTGGCGGCGTCTGGTGCGATGAGAGCGTCCCACCCGCCGAGCGCATCATGCCCAGACACGCCCGCGTCAAGATCCTGACCCCGGCCATCGACCCGTCCAGGCGCGGCGACGCCCCCGGCGCGCCGCGCTGCCGCTGTTGCGGGCGTCCGCACGGGGTGGTCGTGCGCTGTCTGGCGGACGGGCGCTGGTACGACCCCGACGCGCAGACCTGGCGCGACAGCCGCGGCCGGCGCGCCCCCTGGCCGGACGTCATCGAATACGCGACGACCGAGGACCTCGTGGTGGCGGTGCGGCCGGTGCGCGGCTCCGGCACTTCGACGGGCGGCACTTCGACGGGCGCTCCGCGCCTGCTGTGCCGGCGTTGCCAGATGGTGGAGGAGGGCATCCGCGCGCGCATCCGGGCGCGCATGCGCCGCGCCGTGGGCGACCTGTTCCTCGGCCGCTACGACGCGCCGGGGACGTTCGAACGCTTCCTGGCGCTGAAGTGGCGGCGGGGGTGATGAACGTTGGGTTTTCGGCTGACGCCTCAACCCAACCTACGGCTGAGCGGTAGGTTGGGTTGAGCGCAGCGAAAACCCAACGGTCGGGTCACGTCTCCTCGGCGCGCTCGAACAGGTAGTCGATGTCGCCGCCGTCGAGCGAGCCGGTGAGGCTGCCCGCCCCCTCGATGGTGGCGGCGCTGAGGCTGCCCTTGCGGCGCTGGAGGTCGAGGATGCGCTCCTCCACCGTGTTGGCGGCGATCAGCTTGTAGACGAACACCGGCTTGTCCTGGCCGATGCGGTAGGCGCGGTCGGTCGCCTGATCCTCGGCCGCCGGGTTCCACCAGGGGTCGTAGTGGATGACCGTGTCGGCCGCCGTCAGGTTCAGGCCGCGCCCGCCCGCCTTCAGGCTGATCAGGAACACCGGCACCTCGCCGCGCTGGAAGCGCGCCACCGGCTCCGCCCGGTCCGCCGTGCGGCCGGTCAGCTCGACGTACGCGATGCCGGCCGCCTCCAGTTCCACCTTGATGAGGTCGAGCATCGAGGTGAACTGCGAGAACACCAGGACCCGCCGCCCCTCCGGCACCATTTCGCCCAGCATGTCGATCAGGGTTTCCAGCTTGGCGCTCTTCGCCCCCCGGCTGGCGCCGGCCGCCGCTTTCATCAGGCGCGGGTCGCAGCACACCTGCCGCAGCTTCAGCAGCGCGTCGATGACGGTGATGGCGTTGCGCGACAGGCCGCTGGCGGCGATCGCCGCGCGCACCTTTTCGTGCACCGACAGCCGGATGGTCTCGTACAGGTCGCGCTGGCCGGCGTCGAGGTCGATGCGGCGCACCACCTCGGTCTTGGGCGGCAGCTCCTTGGCGACGTCCACCTTGGCCCGGCGCAGCAGAAAGGGGCTGATGCGGCGCAGCAGCAGGTTGGCGCGGGTGGCGTCGCCGCGCTTTTCGATGGGGGTGCGGAATCGCTTCTGGAACGTCTTGCGGTCGCCCAGCAGGCCGGGCATGAGGAAGGCGAACTGGCTCCACAGCTCGCCCAGGTTGTTTTCCACCGGCGTGCCGGACAGGCACAGCCGGTGCCGCGCCTGAAGCTGGCAGACGGCGCGCGTCGCCTTGCCGTCGGGGTTCTTGATGGCCTGCGCCTCGTCCAGCACCAGCAGGTGCCAGGGCATCGGCTTCATCAGCTCGACGTCGCGGGCGATGACGCCGTAGGTGGTGACGACGATGTGCGCCTTTTCCACCTCGCCGCGCTTCTCGTGGCGGTCCAGCCCGTGCAGCACCAGAACGCGCAGGTGCGGCACGAAGCGCCGCGCCTCGTCCACCCAGTTGGGCACGAGGCTGGTCGGCACGACGACGAGGCAGGGGTCGGTCAGCCGCCCCTCCGCATGCTCCAGCGCCATATGGGCCAGCGTCTGCGCGGTCTTGCCCAGGCCCATGTCGTCGGCCAGGATGCCGGCGACGCCGCCCGCGCGCAGCCCCTGCAGCCACGACAGGCCGACGCGCTGGTAGTCGCGCAACTCGCCCTGGAAACCATCCGGGACCGGCACCTCGGGCAGCGAGTCCGCCTCGCGCAGGCGGTTGAGGAAGGCGTCGATCTGCGCCGTCTCGCCCATGCGCCGGGCGATCAGGTCGTCGATGTCCAAGAGCGTGTCGGCCTCGCCGATCGGCACCTCGATGCGGTCGTCGACGCGCCGGGCGCCGTCCAGCATGGCCTCCAGCACGCTCAGCAGGCGCTCCACCCGGTCGGCCGGCAGGGCCAGCACGCTGCCGTCGTCCAGCACGATGTGGGCGCGCCCGTCGATGACGCGGGCCGCCGACATGCCGCCGCGGTCCACCAGCTTGGCCAGGATGGGCAGCAGCGGCCGGCGCTCGCCGTCGATCTCGACGCCGACGTCCAGGTCGAACCAGCCGTCGCCGGCATCGCGCACGGCGACGTCCACGTCGCTGCCCGGCTCGACGATGCGGGTGCCGAAATCGGTCCCGACCTCCACGGTCCAGCCGGCGGCCCGCCACGCCGGAACGTGCGTGTCCAGCACGTCGCGCCAGCGCTCCGCCGCGTCGCGGCCGGTGAACCAGTGCACGCGGGTGGCGCGGGCGTCCAGCGCTCCCTTGGTTGGTTCGATGCGGCCCTGCCCGAAGCCGAGCTGGGTCAGGCGCTGCAGCGCCGCCTGCTCGGCCGCCTTGTCGCGGCGTACGAAGATGACGGTGCCGTCCGGCTCCTCCGTGCGGGCGAACTGGCGCTGGTCGTCCGGCTCGATCTCCGACGGGGCGCCGGGCTCGCCGTAGTCGTAGGCGAGGCGCAGCACGTCGACCAGTCCGTCGGACGGCGTCACCACGCGGCCCAGCCGCACGACGATGACCGGCGTGCGTTCGGTGATGGACGCCATGTCGGAGGCGCGCGGCTGCATCCGCGACTGGTTCGGCGTCTCCGCCCGCGCCGGCTCGCGGCGAGGGGGCGGCGGGGGCTGAGCCACCACCGGCTTGCGCGGCTCGACCACCTGCATGTCGACGGGGCCGAGCCGCCCGGCGCCGGGATCGACGCACCACCAGACCGTGCCGCGGATCAGCGCGCCGCCCTCCGGCATGCCGGTCGGGCGCAGCTTGCGCGTGTGCGGGTCGCGGAAG
>DASWVP010000670.1:0-3045 GCA_036401175.1 Azospirillum sp.
AGGGCGGCGACGCTGCTGCCGGACCCGGCCAGCGGCACTTCCGGCATCGGCTCGGGCGCCCTCTCGGCCGCCCGCACCTCCGGCCTTCGCGCCTGTGGCGCTCCCTTCTCGGGCGCCAGGGCACCGGCGCTGACGTAGCCGTCGCGGGCGAAGCGGTCGCGCACGTGCACCCAGTTGGTGCCCGGAATCGCATCGAGCACGGTCACCGGCGCACCGGCCTCCAACTCTCGGACGCCGCGCGCGCCCAGCGTCGGCTGGGCGAACAGGGTGACCGTCCGCACCACGATGTGCGGCCCCGGCGTAACCGCGTCCGGCCCGGCTTCCGCCATGGCGGGCGGGCGGGCGGCGAGGTCGGCTGCCGGTTCCGGCATGGCCTCCCGCCGGCCGGAGCGGCCGAGGTTGGGGGCGTAGGCGAAGCCCGTCTGCCCCTCCGTCTCCACGCGCAGCCAGGCGCCGCCCTTGATGCGGCCGGTGACGGCCACCGTGCTGTCGCGCCGCAGCGTGCGCAGCACCGGCGTACGGACGTCGGGTCCCTGCCGCAGGTTGGTGTCGCGGGTGACGACGTAGGTGTCGGCCAGCGGCTCCACCTCCGGTTCGGCGACGCGCGGCGGCGCCGGCGGCTGTTGCTGGGGCGGGGTCTGGGCGGGCGGCGGCGGTGCGGCGGCGGCAAGCGCGGGGACGAGTTGCACCGCGCCCCCCAGCCGGTCCTGCATCCAGGGGCGCTGGGCGCCGCGCGTGCGCTCGGCCACCTCGCGCTCGACGACGGCCAGCGCGTCGCGCAGTTCGGCGCCCGGGCGTACGATCTCTTGCGCCAGCGACGCGGCGAACGGGCCGGCGGCGCCGCCCCTGGACGGCACCGGCGCCGTCCCCGGCCGCTGGGAATAGACGACGAGCATCCGGTCGAGCGTCGGCGGCGTGCCCGGCGCCGCCGATACCGACCGCCCGGCCGGACCCATGGCGGCGGCCAGCCGGTCGGCCAGCGGGTTTGGCACCACCGGATCGACCACCACCACGGCACCCCGCCCCGCCCCCTGCGCCTGCTGGAGGAGGAAGTCGAGTTCGATGGTGTCGAAGATCACGTCGTATTCGCTGGCCAGCTTGGCGTTGACCGGCACCACGTAGCTCTTGCCGCCAAGCCCCAGCGTCAGCCCGGAATAGTAGACGAGGCCCAGTTCGGCCCCGGCCAGCGCCTGCTGGAACCGGCTGAGCGCCGCCACCAGCCCGCGGTGCTCCAGGTTATTCGCCGTCGTCACCTCGAATCCGGCGCGGCGCAACGCGTCCGCCACCGTGCCGGCGTTGGCGCCGGCCGCCGGCATGGCACCGCCGTGCTGGTACTGCGCGTTGCCGATGACCAGCGCGATACGCCGCTCCGCCGCCTGGACCGGCATGCCGCCAAGCCACAGGACCGCCGCCACCAGCGCCCAAACCACCCACCGGTGTTTGCCGCTCACCCTCTCACCCCTCCTTGCCCCGCCATGTACAGGCAGCTATTTCCTTCGGATACGCCCGTTGGCGCGATGCCGTTCCAAAGCATTCACGGGAAATCGCGAACGATGCGCGCCAACCGAAGAAGAACAGCACCGGCGCTATTCCGACGTTCTTTTTCGGTCCATGCAAGCGGGAAAACGTATTCCGGCAAGGGCAGCGGTCGAAGGGGGCGGCGATGGGCCGGATCACGACACGGCCCATCGCCCGTCACGCCGTCAGCGCTTCAGGCCGTCGCCGTAGCGCGAGCAGTCGAACTCGTCCGTGCCGGCTTCGGCACGGCCGCCACCGGAGGTGTTGTAGCGCGGGTCGTCGCACCGGCCGTTAAAGGCGTAGGGTCCGCTGCGGCCATCGGACCGGCCACCACGGACGGTGCTGCCGGAATCGCCGAACAGCCCGCCGCCCGAGCCGCCGAACAGGCCGCCCCCGCCGCCGGTCTGGTTGCAGGCGGCGAGCGCCAGGGGAACCGCGAGGATCGCCGCAAATCGCAGTGCACGCTTCATCGGTTTTGCCTTTCCAAGGACGACAGTGGATTGCTCCGTTGTCTGTCAACAGGCGAAACCCGCGAAGTGTCCCGCTCCGGCACCCAAAAGGACGCAGAGACGCGACGCCCCTCTTCCCTTGCGCGAAGGGTAAGATAAGAACATGCATGCGAAACAACACTGCGCCGCCAACCCCGATCAGTTCAGGTCGCGGGCCACCCGCAGGCCATCGGCGAGATAGCGCACGTCGGCGTCGTAACCGATGCGCGCGGTGGCCGAGACCTGCTCCAGGTCGTCGCGCCAGGAACCGCCGCGCAGCACGCGCTTCTTGCAGTCGCCGCTGGTCCAGGCGCCGCCGTCGGCGGGGGCGCCGCGATATCCGGGGTTCCAGCAGTCGGCCACCCACTCCGCCACGCCGCCGTTCATGTCGTGGATACCGAAATCGTTCGGCGCGAAGCTGCCGACCGACGCCGGACGCAGCCGGTCGAAGGAGCCGCCGCAGTCCCGACAGTTGGCGCGCATCGTCCCGCCGCCCTCGCCCCACGAGAAGCGGGCGGTCCCGCCCGACCGCGCGGCGTACTCCCACTCCGCCTCGCTGGGCAGGCGATAGCGCTGGCCGGTCCTGCGGCTGAGCCACGTCACATAGGCCTGGGCGTCGTTCCAGTCGATGTTGTGGACGGGCGTGTCCTCGGTGGCGTTGGTCATGCGCGGCATCATGGTGCAGCCGCCCCCCTCGACGCAGGCCCGCCACTCGCCCACCGTCACCTCGTAGGCGCCCAGCGCGAAGGGCTTGGACACCGTCACCGGGTGCGCCGGGCGCTGCGCCGGGTCGCCCTTGTCGTGCCCCATGGTGAAGCTGCCGGCGGGAACGCGGACCATCACCGGACATTCCGGGCAGTCCTGGAAGCCGTTGCCCTTGCCCTGCGTGCGTGCGGTGCCGGCAGCGGGCGGTGTCGCCAGCGCCAGCGCCTGCGGCTCCACCGCCGCTTCGACGGGCGCGGGTGCGGAAGCCGGTGTCGGCGCCGAAACCACCTCGGCCGGCGGTTCGGCGGGGGCCGCCGCCACGGCGGGGGCGCCC
>DASWVP010000671.1:0-35893 GCA_036401175.1 Azospirillum sp.
GGCCGTCGACTGGTCGAAGGTTCCGGAAAAGAAGGTGACGCTGTTCTATCCCGGCCAGACCTCGTTCGAGTGGATCCAGAACGGTCCCGACCACGGCGGCGCCCGCGCCTTCAAGAAGGGCGAGGCGTGCTCCGGCTGCCACGAGGGGGAGCAGGCCGACATGGGCGCCAAGATGGTGTCCGGCCAGAAGGCGGAGACGACGCCGATCCCCGGCAAGGCGGCCTCCATCCCGCTGACGGTCCAGGCGGCGCACGACGGCGCCAACCTCGTCATGCGCTTCCAATGGCCGGCCAACCCGCACGCGCCGGTGCCCTTCGCCGACGGCGGCAAGCTGGACCCGGAGAACCAGGTGAAGCTGGCCTTCCTGATCGACGGCGGCAAGGTGACGGACGCCGACCGCACCGGCTGCTGGGCCACCTGCCACCACGACGCCCGCTCCATGCCGGACGCGCCGGCCGGGCAGACCATCACCAAGTACCTGCCGCAGACCCGCACGGCCATTTCGATCAAGGACAGCCCGCGCGGCGGCTGGGACAAGACGAAGCCGGACGGTGAGCTGGCGCAGTTGCTGGGTGACGGCGTGTTCCTCGACCTCGTGCGCTGGAAGTCGGGGACCAACAGCCTGGAGGACGGCCACGTCTCGGCCGAGCGCGTGATGACCGGCGGGCAGGGCGGCAGCGGCAGCGGTTCGCTGGCCGACGGGATCTGGACGGTCACCATCGTGCGCAAGCTGGCATCCGACAAGCCGGGCGACATCGGCATCGAGCCGGGCAAGCTGTACACCATCGGCTTCGCCATCCACGACGACTACACCAACGCCCGCTTCCACCACGTCTCGGTGGACTACAAGCTGGGCCTGGACAACCCCGAGGCCGGGATCAACGCGGTCAAGCAGTAGGGCCGGCAGTCATCGTAGGTTGGCGCCAAGCGTCAGCGCGGCCCAACACTCCCTTCCACGCGGAGGGGTGTTGGGCCGCCCTGCGGTTGGCCCAACCTTCCCTTTTGTAGGAGGCCACCATGCGAATCCCCACGCTTCCCGCCGCGCTGGTCGCCGCCGCCGTCAGCGGCGGCGCTTCGGCCGCCGAGGTCGAGGTGCTGATCGACAAGAGCCGGTACGAGCCGCCGTCGGTCGTGGTGAAAGCCGGCGACACCGTCGTCTGGCGCAACGCCGAGACGCGGACCAGTCACGACGTGGCCTTCGACGACGGTGTGCAGTCCGACCGGTTGATGCCGGAGGACCAGTACCAGCGCACCTTCGCCACGCCCGGCCGCTATCGCTACCACTGCGTGCCGCACCCGCACATGAAGGGCGAGGTGGTGGTCGAGCCGTGAACGCCCGGATGGGGCAATTCCGGCAGGCTTGACATCCATCAAGGGGCGTTCCGGCGGAGTGCCGGAGCATACGGGCATCAACGGCGACAGCGATCGGAACCGAACATGGCTGTTGGACGGATTTACCTGGTGGGCGCCGGGCCCGGCGATCCGGACCTGCTGACGGTCAAGGCGGTGCGCCTGATCGAACGGGCCGACGTCGTCGTGTACGACCGGCTGGTCGGCCCCGGCATCCTGGCCCTTATCCCCGCGACCGCCGAACGCGTCTTCGTCGGCAAGGCGCCCAAGCGGCACACCCTGCCGCAGGACGAGATCAACGCGCTGCTGGTGCGGCTGGGCCGGACCGGGCGGACGATCGTGCGGCTGAAGGGCGGCGACCCTTACGTCTTCGGGCGTGGCAGCGAGGAGGCGCTGGTGCTGGCCGGGGCCGGCATCCCCTTCGACATCGTGCCGGGCGTCACGGCGGCCACCGGATGCGGCGCGGCGGCGGGCATCCCGATGACGCACCGTGGCCTCGCCACCAGCGTGCGCTTCGTCACCGGCCACGGCCGCGAGGACCGCGACCTGGAGGTCGATTGGGCGAGCCTCGCGGACATCAACACCACCCTGGTCTTCTACATGGGGCTGATGAATGTCGCGGAGATCCGCCGGCAACTGATCGCCGCGGGCCTGCCGGCCGGCACGCCGGCCGCCGTCGTCTGCGCCGGCACCACGGCGGAGCAGGTGGTGTGCCTGGGCACGCTGGACGACCTGCCGGCGCGCACGGCGCGCACCGACCTGCCGTCGCCCTGCCTGATCATCATCGGCCGCGTCGTGTCGCTGGCCCGCCGGCTGGCGCCCAACCTGCGCGAGCCCGCGCCGCTGGGCCGGGAGACGGTCGATGCGTAGGGGCCGGTGGCAAGGCCTCGTAGGTTGGGTTGAGCGTCAGCGAAAACCCAACGTGTCCGCGGTGCGTCGGGTGTTGGGTCTCGACCCAACCTACGCCGCCGCCGTCGTGGCCCTTCTCGCGCTGCCGGCGCTGGCCGCCGACCCTGCGCCGGCGCGGCAAACCGAACTGGATTACATGCTGCGGCAGGACTGCGGGTCGTGCCACGGCATGACCATGAAGGGCGGCCTGGGCGCGCCGCTGCTGCCCGAATTCCTGCGGGCCAAGGCGCCCGACGCGCTGGCCGAGGTGGTGCTGGACGGCATCCCCGGCACCCCCATGCCGCCGTGGCGCGGCCTGCTCACCGCCGACGAGGCGCGCTGGATGATCGACCGGCTGCGCCGGGGACTGGACCAATGACCCTTCGCCGCTCCTTCGCCCTTCTGGGCATAACCGCTGCCCTGTTGTCCGCCGCCCCGGCGCACGCCGCCTGCGGGCCGGCAGAGGCGCGCGGCACCAACGACCTGGGCCTCGTCATCGAGCGCGCGGTGGGCCGGGTCAAGGTGGTCGAGAACAGCACGAACTCCGCGCTGGCGACCGTCGAGGGGCTGGGCGACCTCAGCCATGCCTCGGCCGTCATGTCGCGCGACGGGCGCCATGCCTTCGTCTTCGGGCGCGACGGGGGGTTGAGCAAGGTCGACCTCCTCGGCCGCTGCGTCGAGAAGCGGGTCATGCAGGCCGGCAACTCCATCGGCGGCGCCATATCCGAGGACGGGCGGCTGGTCGCCGTCGCCAATTACGAACCGGGCGGCGTGAAGGTGTTCGACGCCGCGACGCTGGACCTCGTCGCCGACATTCCGGCCGTCTACGGGCCGGACGGCGCGCGCTCCAAGGTCGTGGGGCTGGAGGACGCGCCGGGCAACCGCTTCGCCTTCAGCCTGTACGACGGCGGCGAGATCTGGCTGGCCGACCTGTCCGACGTGAAGAACCCGCAGGTCCGCAAATACCCGAACATCGGCAAGCAGCCCTACGACGCGCTGGTCAGCCCGGACGGCCGATTCTACATCGCCGGCCTGTTCGGCGAGGACGGTCTGGCCGTGCTCGACCTGTGGGACCCGGACGCCGGGGTGAAGCGGGTGATGGACGGCTATGGTCGGGGCGAGCAGCCGCTGCCCGTCTACAAGATGCCGCACCTGGAGGGCTGGGCCTTCGCCGGCTCCCTGGTGTTCCTGCCCGCCATCGGGCGGCACGAGGTGCTGGTGGTGGACTCGGGCACCTGGACCGAGGCGGCGCGCATCCCCGTGGCCGGGCAGCCGGTGTTCGTGGTGGCGCGGCCGGACGGGCGGCAGGTGTGGGTGAACTTCGCCGTGCCCGAGTACGACAAGGTGCAGGTCATCGACGTGCCGGCGCGCAAGGTCGTCGCCACGCTGACGCCGGGCAAGGGCGTGCTGCACCTGGAGTTCACGCCGCGCGGCGAGCGGGTGTGGGTGTCCGTGCGCGACACCGACCGCGTCAAGGTCTACAGCACCGGCACGCTGGCCGAGGTGGGCGAGATCGCCGCCGACAAGCCCAGCGGCATCTTCTTCACGGCCCGTGCCGGCCGCATCGGCTTCTGACGGGGATGACCGCCATGGACGAGTTGGACCGCCGCCTGCTGAACGAGTTCCAGCGCGACTTCCCGCTGGACCCGCGGCCCTACGCCACCGTCGCCGGCCGCCTGGGCTGCACCGAGGCCGAGGTGCTGGAGCGCCTGGAGCGCCTGCGGTCCTCCGGCGCCGTCGCCCGCGTCGGCGCCACCTTCCGGCCGAACCGGGTAGGGTCCTCGACGCTGGCGGCCATGGCGGTGCCGGCCAACGACCTGGACCGTGTGGCGGCGATCGTCGGCGGCTTCGAGGAGGTCAACCACAACTACCAGCGAGCCCACCGGCTGAACCTGTGGTTCGTCGTCACCGCGCCGGCCCGCGCGCGCGTGGAAGCGGTGATCGCCGCCATAGCGCAAGCCGCCGGGCTGGAGGTGCTGGAACTGCCGATGGTGCGCGCCCATCAACTGGACCTGGGATTCCCGCTATGGAACTGACGCAACGCCTGCTGGGTCGCCTGCGCCGTGGCCTGCCGCTGGTGGAACGGCCGTATGCGGCCATCGCCGCCGAACTGGGGGTGAGCGAGGCGGAGGTCATCGCCGACATCCAGGCGCTGCGTGACGCGGGCGCCATCTCCCGCTTCGGGGTCATCGTCGATCATGGGGCGCTGGGCTTCACGTCCAACGCCATGGTGGTGTGGGATATCCCCGACGCGCAGGTCGATGCAGCGGGGGAGGGGCTGGCGCGCTGCCGGGGCGTCTCGCTGTGTTACCAGCGGCCGCGGCGGGCGGCGTGGCCCTACAACCTGTTCACCATGATCCACGGGCGCGACGCCGACGAGGTGCGCGCCGTGGTGGATGCCGCCGCCACGGCCTGCCGGCTGACCGACGTGCCGCACGAGATGCTGTTCACCGTGCGCCGCTTCAAGCAGACGGCGCCCTGCTACGGCGTGGCGCGGAGGGCGTGATGGACGATCTGGACCGGGCCCTTATCAACCGCTTGCAGGACGGGCTGCCGCTGGTCGACCGGCCGTTCGCCGCCGTCGGCGCGGAACTGGGCCTGGACGAGGATGCCGTGGTGGCGCGCGTGCGGGCGATGGTGGAGGGCGGGCTGCTCACCCGTTTCGGCCCCATGTACCACGCCGAGCGCATGGGCGGGGGGCTGACGCTGGCGGCGCTGAAGGTGCCGGCCGAAGACTTCGAGCGCATCGCCGGCATCGTCAACGCCTTCCCCGAGGTGGCGCACAACTACGCCCGCGACCACGAACTCAGCATGTGGTTCGTGCTGGCGACGGAAACGCCGGAGCGCGTCGCGACGGTGATCGGCGAGATCGAGGCGGCGACGGGGCTGGAGGTCTTCAACTTCCCCAAGCAGGCCGAATACTACCTGGATCTGAGGTTCACGGCATGACGGACGGACCCGTTCTGGACGACACCGACCGCCGGCTGATCGTCGCCACGCAGGCCGGCCTGCCGGTGACCGCGCGCCCCTTCGCTGCCGTCGGCGACCAGTTGGGCATTCCCGCCGAGGAGGTCATCGCGCGGTTCGAGCGGCTGCTGGCCCTGGGCGTGGTGCGCCGCATCGCTGCCGTGCCGAATCATTACCGGCTGGGCTACACCGCCAACGGCATGACCGTGTGGGAGGTGCCGGAGGATGTGATCGACGCGGCCGGCCGCACGCTGGCGGCGCTGCCGTTCGTCAGCCATTGTTACCGCCGCCCGGCCCGCCCGCCGGAATGGCCTTACACGCTGTTCGCCATGGTGCACGCCAAGGACCGCGCGGAGGTATCCCGACGCATGGCGGAGATGGCGGCGCTGCTGGGCGACCGGGCGCGGGGGCATACCGTGCTGTACAGCACGAAGATCCTCAAGAAGACGGGGCTGCGGCTGCAGGGGTAGGTGCGTGCCGTTGGGTTTTCGCTGGCGCTCAACCCAACCTACGGCTGAGTGGTGGGTTGGGTTGAGGCCAAAGCCGAAAACCCAACGTCGTGCACGCCTCACGCCGCTTCCGTCTCCAGCACCGCACCCGCCAGTTCCTCGATTTCCGTACCGGTCAGCGTTTCCTGTTCCAGCAGCGCTTCGGCGATGGCGTCCAGCGCGTGGCGGTCGGCGGTGAGCAGGCGGCGGGCGCGCTCCATCCCCTCGTCGGTGATGCGGCGCACTTCCTCGTCGATGCGCCACGCCATGCGTTCGGAGGACTCGCCGGGCGCGTGGGCGACGCAGCCGACCAGCTCGCTCATCCCCCAGGCCGTGACCATGCGCCGCGCGATGTCGGTGGCGGCGCGGAAGTCGGCCTCGGCGCCGGTGGTCACGGCCTGACCGCCGAACACCAGATCCTCGGCGGCGCGGCCGGCCATGGCGACGGCGATATCGGCCTCCAGCTTGGCGCGCGACAGCGACACGCGGTCGCCCTCGGGCAGGCGCACGACCATGCCCAGCGCGCGGCCGCGCGGTATGATCGTGGCCTTGTGGATCGGGTCGGCGGCCGGGCAGCGGACGGAGACCAGCGCGTGTCCGGCCTCGTGCACCGCCGTCAGCCGCCGCTCGTGGTCGGACAGGGCGAGGCTGCGCCGTTCGTTGCCCAGCAGGACGCGGTCCTTGGCGTATTCGACGTCGGCGTGGGTGACGACGACGCGGCCCTGGCGCGCCGCCGACAGCGCCGCCTCGTTCAGCAGGTTCGCCAGCTCGGCCCCGGAAAAGCCCGGCGTGCCGCGCGCCAGCGTGTGCAGGCAGACGTCGGCGCCCAGCGTCAGGCGGCCGGCGTGCACGCCCAGGATGGCCTCGCGCCCGGCCACGTCGGGCGGGTTGACGTGGATGTGACGGTCGAAGCGGCCGGGGCGCAGCACGGCGGCGTCCAGCATCTCCGCCCGGTTTGTGGCGGCGATGACGATCACGTCGCCGCCGGTGACGATGCCGTCCATCTCGACCAGAAGCTGGTTGAGCGTCTGTTCGCGCTCGGAATGCGAGGTCGCCTCGCCGCGCTTGCCGGCCAGCGCGTCGATCTCGTCGATGAACAGGATGCAGGGCGCCTTGGCGCGGGCCTGACGGAACAGGCTGCGCACCCGCGCCGCGCCCAGGCCGATGAACATCTCCACGAAGTCGGAGCCCGACGCGGCGAAGAACGGCACCCCGGCCTCGCCGGCCACGGCCTTGGCCAGCATCGTCTTGCCGGTGCCGGGGGGGCCGACCAGCAGCAGGCCCTTGGGCACGCGGGCACCGGCCTTGGCGAAGCGGTGGGGGTCCTTCAGGAACTCCACCGTCTCCTGCAGCTCCTCCTTCGCCTCGTCGACGCCGGCCACGTCGGCGAAGGTCACGCCGGTATCGTCGGGGGCGATGCGCGTGGCGCGGTTCATGCCGAACATCTGCCCGCCGCTCAGCGCCAGCCCGGCCACCAGCAGGCCGAGGATCAGCAGCGGCGCCATCTTTTCCAGGACCGTGCCGGTTTTGGCGACAAGGCCGGCGCCCTCCTCGAAGGCCAGCGCCACGTCGTGGCGGCGCAGCTCCTTCAGCAGGTCGTCGGTGACCGGCACGACGGTGCGGAAGCGGCTGCCGTCGGTGGCGGTGGCGTGCGCCGCCCCTTGCGCGAAGGTGACGGAGGCCATCTCGCCGCGCCCGGCCATGGACAGCAGTTCGCTGTAGGTGGCCTCACGCTCGCCGCTGTGGCGGGTGTAGTCGCTCCAGGCGGCGAAGCTCAGCCAGCCGGCCAGCAGCAGCAGGACGGCGGCGAGGGAGAGTGTCAGTTTCCGGGGCAGGGGCGGCATGTGACCTTACCGTGAGCGGTGCGATGGCGGCAAATCGCGCTAAAAATTCCGCTCACACATTCGCTCAGTGGCCGGCCGGATCAACCGGTTTCGTCCGGAGTCCCTTCTTTGACACCATTCGCCTGATCCGCCGCGCCATCGGCGGCCGGCTCGCCGCCGCCCAGGCGGGCGGCGAAGTTGCCGAAGAACTGGTCGGCCGTCTTGCGCGCCACCCCGGCCACCAGCCGGTTGCCGATAGCCGCCAGCTTGCCGCCGACGTCCGCTTTCGCCTCGTAGCGCAGCACCGTGCCGTCGCCGTCCGGCGTCAGGGCGACACGGGCGTTGCCCTTGGCGAAGCCGGCGGCGCCGCCCTGGCCCTGGCCGGCGATGGTGTAGCCGTTGGGCGGGTCGATGTCGGACAGGGTGACCGCCCCTTTGAAGGTGGCGCTGACCGGGCCGACCTTGGCGGAGACGGTGGCGGTGAACTCGGTGTCGGAGGTGCGCTCCAGCTCCTTGCAGCCGGGGATGCAGGCCTTCAGCACCTCGGGATCGTTGAGCGCGTCCCACACCGCCTGCGGCGGGGCGGGGATGCGGTGCTCGCCGGACATGTCCATGGGGTGTCTCTCTCCCGTTCTTCCTGGGGGGTGTTGGGCCGCGCCAACGCGGCCCAACATCGTTAACGCCTCACTGGGTCATGTAGTGCTCGCGGAACTTGTCGCGCAGTGCCGTCTTCAACAGCTTGCCGGTGGCGGTGTGCGGCAGCTCCTCCACCACCACCACGTCGTCGGGCAGCCACCATTTGGCGACCTTGCCCTCGTAGAAGGCGAGCATCGCGTCGCGGTCGATGCTGTGGCCGGGCTTCGGCACGACGATGAGCAGCGGGCGCTCGTCCCACTTCGGGTGCAGGGCGGCGATCACCGCCGCCTCGGCCACGTCGGGATGGGCGACGGCGATGTTCTCCAGGTCGATGGAGCTGATCCACTCGCCGCCAGACTTGATGACGTCCTTCGAGCGGTCGGTGATCCCCATATACCCCTCGGGGTCGATGGTGGCGACGTCGCCGGTGCGGAACCAGCCCTGCGCGTCGTGCGACAGCCCGTCCGCCTCGACGTTGTAGTAGGCGCTGCACACCCACGGCCCCTTGACGTACAGGTCGCCGAACGCCTTGCCGTCCCATGGCAGTTCCTGGCCGTCGGCGCCGACGATCTTCATGTCGACGCCGAACAGAACGCGGCCCTGCCTCATGCGGACGCGCATGGCGTCCTCGCCGGTGGCGTCGGCGTTGGTGGCCTTGGGCGCGTAATAGGTACCGATCGGGCTCAACTCCGTCATGCCCCAGGCGTGGTCGACGCGGACGCCGAAATCGCTGTCGAACTGTTCCATCAGCACGCGCGGGCAGGCCGAGCCGCCGATGATCAGGCGCTGCACGGTGTCCAGCCGGCTGCCGGTGTTCTGCAGGTGCTGAAGCAGGCTCATCCAGATGGTCGGCACGCCGGCGGCGACGGTGACGCGCTCGGCGTTCATCAGCTCGGCCATCGGCGCGCCCATCAGGTGCGGGCCAGGCATGACCAGCGTGGCGCCGACCAGCGGCGCGCCGTAGGGCATGCCCCAGGCGTTGACGTGGAACATCGGCACCGCCGGCAGCACGCGGTCGACCGAGCGCAGGCCCATGGTGTCCGCCAGACAGATGCCGTAGGCGTGCAGGATGGTGGAGCGGTGGCTGTACAGAACGCCCTTGGGATCGCCCGTCGTGCCGGAGGTGTAGCAGAGCGAGCTGGCGGTGTTCTCGTCGAACTCCGGCCACTCGTAATCCTCGTCGGCATCCGCCATCAGGTCTTCGTAGCAGTGCAGGGCCATGCCCGGCGGCAGGGCGATCTCCGGCATGTGGGCGGCGTCGCACATCATCACCACCGCCTTGACGCTGCCGGTCAGGCGCGGCGCCAGGGTTTGGATCAGCTTGGAGAAGGTGGTGTCGGCGAACAGCACGCGGTCTTCGGCATGGTTGACGATGAAGGCGATCTGGTCGGGGAACAGGCGCGGGTTGATGGTGTGGCAGACGGCGCCCATGCCCGACACGCCGTAGTACAGCTCGAAATGCCGGTAGCCGTTCCAGGCCAGCGTGCCGACGCGGTCCTGTTCCCCCACGCCCAGCTTCTGCAGCACCCGGACGAGGCGCCGGGCGCGCCGTTCCGCCTCGGCGTAGGTGTAGCGGTGGATGTCGCCCTCCACCGTCTTCGAAACCACCCCGGCGTCCTTGTGGTGGCGGGCGGCGTGGGTGAGGAGCGACGAAACCATCAGCGGACGCTGCTGCATCAATCCAAGCATGGCGTAACCTCCCGATCCGGGCTTCCCTTTGGCGGGTACCCTGTTTGTCTGTGTCCGCTCGACTTTGCCCGCGTCCGCGGCCGGGGGCAACGGGCACGCATGGCGTAGATCGACGCATCCGGGGGAATGTGCGGGGGAGGAAGCGACGTTTGCCGGCGTGGCATGGCTGGGCTGCACCCCGGCTCGGCCATAAATCATTCATCGACCTGACGCCGCGCGGTCCCTAAGATCGCCGGCCGCGCACCGCGGGATGGGAGGGGCAAGTGGGCCGACGCGACGACGATATGGACGAGAGCGCGAAGACACCGCGCGACCGCTTCACGGGCACACCCGCGGACCGTCTGGTGCGGCTGTGGCGCGCCGAGGATCCGCGCTTCGACGAGCTGCTGGACGAGTTGCTGGACAACGGCCGGCAGGCGGTGATCGACGTGGCGGTGCAGAAGCTGCGCGACGACGAGCAGATGACCTTCATGGACGACGTCGAATCGCTGTCCGAGATGGTGGACCGCGTCGACGACGCCGGTGAGCGCACGGCGACCAGCCTGTACTGGTTCGTCGCCGAGGTGACCGACGAGGCCGAGTCGGTGCCGCCCGTGCACCTGCTGGAGGAGGCGTTCACCGGCGCCGGCCTTCTGGCCGAGGGCGAGAAGCTGCGGCTGCTGCCCGTCTGGCTGGACCCGGAGCCGCTGTCCTACCTGGACCCCAGCGACCGCCGGGCGCTGCTGCGCCGCATCCTGGCGTCCTTCGACGGCGCCGCCGACTATCTGGAAGACCAGGAGCTGACCGCCGATCCGGCGGACGGCGCCGGCCTGCTGGCGTTCGTCGGCCTGTTCGACCAGCGCCTGCCCGACGAGCGCGAGGGCGACGAGCCCGAGGACGCGGTCGATGAGGAGGCGGAAGCCGCGGAGGACGCGCGCCTGCTGGCCGCGCTCGACGTCTTCTCGGCGGCGGTGGCCGATGCCTATGGGCCGATTTCGCGGTGCCGCCCGGTCGGCGGTCTGACCGACCTGCTGGACTTCGTGGCCGAAGAGCCGTGGGACGACACCGCCGTGCTGGGCGACCTCGGCCGCTTCGTCGACGTGGCCTCGGCCGAGGTGGAGGACGGCGTGATCGACGCCGCGGTGAGCTGGACCCCCGGCGTGCTGGAGGTGGGCCTGAGCGCCGCGGACGGTCGCTGGCTCGACTCCGCGACCTTCGAGGTGAGCGAGGAACAGCTCACCCCCGCCATGGAGGTGCTGAAGCGCCGCTGCCGCACCGTGCGGCCGGCGGCGAAGGGGTGAGGTGGTCGACGTTGGGTTGAGCGCCCGCGAAAACCCAACGTCGGCCACGCCTCACACCAGGAACCCGTCCACGGGGATCTCCGGCGGGCGGCCGGCCATCAGGTCGGCGACGATGCGGGCGGAGCCCATGGCGAGCGTGAAGCCCAGCGCGCCGTGCCCGGTGTTGAGCCACAGGCCCGGCACCGGCGTGGGGCCGAGCAGCGGCGCGCCGGTCGGCGTGGCCGGGCGCAGGCCGGACCACGGGCGGATGTGGTCGTAGTCGGCGGCGCCGGGGAAGGCGGCGCGCGTCTCCCGCACCACGAGGTCGAGGCGGCGGGGGTGGATCGCCGCGTCCAGCCCGACCAGATCGGCAATGCCGGCGGCGCGCAGGTCGCCGCCGATGGGCGCGTAGACGATGCGCCGGGCGGAATCCGTGATGCTGACCCGGGGCGCCTTCGCCGGATTGGTCATCGGCGCCGACACGCTGTAGCCCTTCAGCGGGTAGATCGGCAGGTCGAGCCCGGCGGCGCGGGCGAAGCGTGTGCTGCCCACGCCGGCGGCCAGCACCACCGCGTCTGCTTCGATGACACCCGCATCCGTGTCCAGGCCGGTGACGCGCCCCTGCTCCAGGCGCAGGCTTGTCGCCGTCGTGCCCAGGCGGAAGACGGCGGAGGCGGGGCCGGATTCCAGAATGCGGCGCAGGCTCTCGCACAGGCCGTGGCAGTCGCCGACCTCCTCGCTGGGCGTGTGTATGCCGCCGGTGAGGCGCGGGCGCAGGGTGGCCAGCGCCGGCTCGATCGCCACGCAGCCGTCGGCGTCCACCGCCTGCTGCTCCGAGCCCAGTTCCTTCTGGTAGGCCATCTGCGCCTGCGCCGAGGCGAAGCCCTCGGCGGTCGAATAGACGACCAGCTTGCCGTTGCGAGCGTAGGCGAAGTCCAGCGCCGGCCCGTGCTCGTCCACCGCCTCGTGCAGCATCCGGCGGCTGAGGCCGCCCAGCGCCAGCAGGCGGCGGGTGGTGAGGCGGCTCTGCGTCTCGGTGCAGGCGGCGAGGAAGCGCAGGATCCAGCGCCACTGGTGCGGGTCGGCCGCCGGGGCGAAGCGCAGGGGCGAGTCCGCCCGCAGCAGGTAGCCGGGGATGGACTTCGGCACCGACGGCCCGGCCAGCGGGGCGACGTAGCTGTAGCTGAGCTGCCCGCCGTTGGCGAAGCTGGCTTCCAGCCCGACGCCGGGGGCGCGGTCTACCACCGTCACCGCGTGCCCGTCGCGCGCCAGGACGTAGGCGGACGCCATGCCGACGATGCCGGCGCCGAGGACGATGACGCGCATGGTCCGCTCTCCCTTCAGGCCGCGCGCGTGCCGGCGTGCATCCGCACGGCCGGGCGGCGGCGGCGCTGCAGCATTACGACCACGCCCAGCACCAGCAGCGCGGGAATGAACATCCAGTGTTTTGTCGGCCGTTCGGCGGGCAGCAGCAGCTCCTGGATCTCCCAGTCGAGGTCGAGCCCGAGGCGGTTGGCGACGCTGCCGAAGCGGATGTCGTCGACCAGCACCTTGCCGTCCTCCTCGCGCAGGGTGACGCCCACGGCCTTCAGCCGCTCCGCGCCCGTGCGACCGTCGCCCAGCGGCAGGCGGATGGCCTTCTGCACGGTGTCGCCGCGCAGCGTTTCGCCGGTGGCGCGCAGGTGGAGGGCGCCGTTGGGCGGGGCCGCGGCGGCGGCCTCCTCGATGCGCTGCGGGGCGACGCTGTCGTAGGGCGGGAACAGCATGTCCATCCACAGCCCCGGCCGGAACAGCGTCAGGCAGACGAGCAGCAGCATCACCGTCTCGTACCAGCGGTTGCGCACCAGGAACCAGCCCTGCGTCGCCGCGACGAACATCAGCATCGCCAGCAGCGCGCTTCCCGCCACCAGCACGAAATGGGCGGGGCCGGTGATGCCGATCACCAGCAGTTCGGTGTTGAAGATGAAGATGAAGGGCAGCAGGCCAGTGCGGATCTCGTAGCGGAAGGACTGCACGCCGGTCTTCACCGGATCGGCGCCGGATATGGCGGAGGCGGCGAAGGCGGCCAGCCCCACGGGTGGCGTCACGTCGGCCATCAGGCCGAAGTAGAAGACGAAGAGGTGCACCGCCACCAGCGGCACGGCCAGATCGTTCTGCGCCGCCAGTTCCACGATGACCGGCGCCATCAGCGTCGCCACCACCACGTAGGCCGCCGTCGTCGGCATGCCCATGCCGAGGATCAGGCAGATCACCGCCGTCAGCAGCAGCATGATCATCAGGTTGCCGCCGGACAGAAAATCGACCAGTTCGGTCAGCACCAGCCCGACGCCGGTCAGCGACACGGTGCCGACGATGATGCCCGCCGCCGCTGTGGCGATGGCGATGCCGATCATGTTGCGCGCACCCATCACCATGCCGTCGCCCAAATCGGCCAACCCTTGGCGCAGCGGCGTGGCGATGTCGCGTTCGCGCCGGAACAGCGATGTGAGCGGACGCTGTGTCGCCACCACGACGATCAGCGTCGCCGTGCCCCAGAAGGCCGAGAGGCCGGGCGACAGATGCTCCACCATCAGGCACCAGACCAGCACGAACACCGGCACCAGGAAGTGCAGGCCGGTGCGCGCCACCTCGCCCACGTCGGGCAGGTGGGTGAGGATGGCGGTGGGGCTGTCGACCTCCAGGTCCGGGTGGCGGGCGCGCAGGGCGACCAGGCCGGTGTAGGCGGCGGCCGTCGCCGCCGCGGCGATCCAGATGGTGGCGTCGCCGAACACCTGCTTGGTCCAGCCCAGGCCGTAGTAGACGGCGCCGCACAGCACGATGAAACCGGTCGCCGTCATCAGGAACGACAGGCCGGAGCGCATCAGGTCGCGCTGGCGGGTGCGCTTGATGCCGGTCAGGCCCAGCTTGGCCGCCTCGATGTCGACCACGTAGAACAGCGCGATGTAGGTGATGATCGCCGGCAGGAAGGCGTGCTTCACCACCTCGGCGTAGGAGATGCCGACGTATTCGGCGATCAGGAAGGCGGCGGCGCCCATCACGGGCGGCATGATCTGGCCGTTGACGCTGGCCGCGCATTCGATGGCGCCGGCCTTGTGGGCGGGGTAGCCGACGCGCTTCATCAGCGGGATGGTGAAGGTGCCGGTGGTCACCACGTTGGCGACCGACGAGCCGGAGATGACGCCGGTCAGCCCCGACGACACCACCGCCGCCTTGGCCGGCCCGCCGCGCAGGTGGCCCAGCAGGGCGAACGACAGCTTGATGAAGAAGTTGCCGGCCCCTGCGCGCTCCAGCAGCGTGCCGAACAGAACGAACAGGAAGACGAAGCCGGACGACACGCCCAGCGCCACGCCGAACACCCCCTCCGTCGTCAGCCACATGTGCGACATGACGCGGCTGATGGAGGCGCCCTTGTGGGCGATCATGCCGGGCAGCCAGGGGCCGGCGAAGATATAGGCGACGAACAGCGTCGCCACGATGGGCAGCGCCGGGCCCAGCGCGCGCCGCGCCGCCTCCAGCAGCAGCAGCAGGCCGGCCACCGAGGTGACGAGGTCGAGCGTCGTCGGCAGGCCCGGCCGTTGCGCCAGCGCGCCGTAGAACAGGTAGAGGTAGGCGGCGCAGAAGGCGCCGGCCAGCGCGAAGACCCAGTCGGACCACGGCACATGCAGGCGCGGCGAGCGCTTGAACGCCGGGAACGCCAGAAAGGCGAGGAACACCGCGAACGCCAGATGGATGGCGCGCGCCTGCGTGTCGTTGAGGATCAGCAGCCCGGTGGTGAAGGGCAGGGGCGAGGCGTACCAGAGCTGATACAGCGACCACAGGAACGGCACGGCGACCAGCAGGCGCGCGGTCCAGCCGGACGGCTTGCGCCCGCCGGTGTCGGCCTCGGCGACCAGTTCCTCAAGCTCGGCGCGCTTGTGCGCGTCGACGTCTTCGACGGTCATGGGGGGACTTTCATCTTGACCCTCCCCCTGCTCCGCAGGGGGAGGGAGGGGCCCGCGAAGCGGGAGGGTGGGGGCAACGGCCTGCCCGAGGATCAGCGGCGTATCCGGCGTAGGTTGGGTCTGGACCCAACGTCCTTCGCACCGCGAACGTGTTGGGTCTCGACCCAACCTCCGATTGATCCTTGGGAAGGCCGCTGCCCCCACCCACCCCAAGCGGAGCTTGGGGGCCCCTCCCTCCCCCGCCGGGGGCGGGGGAGGGCCAGAGTTGTTGTTACATCCAGCCCTTTTCCTTGTAGTACTTGGCCGCGCCCGGGTGGATCGGGGCGGAGTTGCCGTTCTTCAGCATGTCCTTGGGATCCAGGTGGGCGAAGGCCGGGTGCAGCTTCTTGAACTCCTCGAAGTTCTCGAACACCGCCTTGGTGACCGCGTAGATCATCTCGTCCGGCACCTTGGCCGAGGTGACCAGCGTCGCCATCACGCCGTAGGTCGGGGTCGGGTCCGGGTTGTTGGCGTACAGGCCGCCGGGGATGTTGACCTTGGCGAGGTAGGGGTGCTGCTGCACCAGCTTGTCCACCGCCGCGCCGGTGATCGGCACCAGCTTGCCGCCGCAGGCGGTGGTCGGGTCCTGGATGTTGGCGGACGGGTGGCCGACGCCGTAGAAGAAGGCGTCGATCTTGTTGTCGCACAGCGCCGGCCCATGCTCGTCGGCCTTCAGCTCCGACGCCAGCGCCAGATCGCTCAGCGACCAGCCCAGCTCCTTGAACAGCTCCTCCACCGAGGCGCGGGTGCCGGAGCCGGGGTTGCCGACGTTGAAGCGCTTGCCCTTGATATCGGTGAACTGCTTGATGCCGCTGTCCGGCCGGGCCACCACGGTGAACGGCTCCGGGTGGACGGAGAAGACCACGCGCAGGTCGCCGTACGCACCGGCGTCCTTGAAGTTGGCGGCACCCTTCAGCGCGTTGAACTGCACGTCCGACTGGGCCATGCCCATGTCCAGCTCGCCGCCGCGGATGGTGTTGATGTTGAACACCGAGCCGCCGGTCGATTCCACCGAACAGCGGATGCCGTGCGCCTTGCGGTCCTTGTTGACGAGCCGGCAGATGGCGCCGCCCACCGCATAGTACACGCCGGTCACGCCGCCGGTGCCGATGGTGACGAACTTCTGCTGCGCCAGCGCCGGCGCGGCACCGCCGATGCCGCCCGCCAGCACGGCGGCGGCCAGACCCATCGCGAACGTCTTCTTCCTCATCGTGTCACCCTCCTGTTTCATTTGTTGTTGTCAGGCCAGCACCGAATCGACCGCTTCGCCCAGCAGCCCGACGATCTCCGCCACATCGTCGGCGGTGACGGTGAAGGGCGGGGCGAGCAGCACGTGGTCACCCCGCCGGCCGTCCACCGTGCCGCCCATGGGGTAGCAGAGCAGGCCGCGCTTCATGGCGTCCGCCTTGATGCGGGTGTTGACGGCCCGCGCCGGATCGAACGGCTCCTTCGTCGTGCGGTCGGCGACCAGTTCGATGGCCTGGAAAAGGCCGCGCCCGCGGATGTCGCCGACGTGCGGGTGGTTGCCGAAGCGCGCGGTGAGCGCATCGCTAAGCGCCGCGCCCTGGCGGCGCACGTTGGCGAGCAGGTCGTCTTCCGCGATCACCCGCTGCACCTCCAGCGCGGCGGCGCAGGCGATGGGGTGGCCGAGGTAGGTGTGGCCGTGCTGGAAGAAGCCGGAGCCGTCGCGGATCGCCTCGAAGATGCGCCGGTGCACCATCAGCGCGCCGATCGGCTGGTAACCGCCGCCCAGGCCCTTGGCGATGGTCACGAGATCCGGCGTGATGCCCTCCTGTTCGCAGGCGTAGAGCGTGCCGGTGCGGCCCATGCCGCACATCACCTCGTCCAGGATGAGCAGCACGCCGTGGCGGTCGCAGATCTCGCGCACGCGTTTGAAATAGCCGGGCACCGGCGGCACCGCGCCCAGCGTGGCGCCGACCACCGTTTCGGCGATGAAGGCGGCCACCGTGTCGGGACCGAGGCGCAGGATCTCCGCCTCCAGCTCGTCGGCGACGCGCAGGCCGTACGCCTCCTCGCTCTCGTCGTCGCGGCGGCCACGGTAGGCGTAGCAGGCGGAGACGTGCGGCATGTCCACCAGCAGCGGCTCGAACGGCTTGCGGCGCCACAGGTTGCCGCCGGCCGCCAGCGCGCCCAGCGTGTTGCCATGGTAGCTCTGCCAGCGGGCGATGACGTGGTGGCGCTGCGGCTGGCCCGATTCCAGATGGTACTGGCGCGCCATCTTGAGCGCCGCCTCCACCGCCTCCGACCCGCCGGAGACGAAATAGACGCGGTCCAGCCCCTCGGGCCCCGACGCCGCCAGCGTGTCGGCCAACTCCTCGGCCGGCTGGCTGGTGAAGAAGGAGGTGTGCGCGTAGGCCAATTGCTCCGCCTGACGCTTGATCGCCTCGATCACGCGCGGATGCCCATGGCCGAGGCAGGAGACGGCGGCGCCGCCCGAGGCGTCCAGGTAGCGCCGGCCGTTGGCGTCGAACAGGTGCAGGCCCCGGCCGCCCACGGCGACGGGGTAGCTGGCCCTGGTGTGGCGGTGGAAGACGTGGCTCATCGACCGGTCTCTCTCCTCAGCCGCGCAGGATGGTACGGCTCTGCTCACGCATGAACTGTGCCAGATAATAAGGGCCGAGTCCGCCCTTACCGCTGATGCCCGAGCCTTTCCAGCCGCAGAAGCTCTGGATCCCCGGCCATGCCCCGGTGGTGGCGCCGCTGGGCCGGTTGGCGTAGAGCACGCCTGCCTCGGCCATATCCAGGAAGCGCTCCAGCTCGCCGTCGTCGCGGGTGTAGATGCCGGCGGTCAGGCCGTAGGCGACGCGGTTGCCGTCGGCGATGGCGGCGTCCAGGTCGCTGAAGCGCAGGACGCTGAGGAAGGGCAGGAACAGCTCCTCGGTGTTGATGCGGTGACCGGCGGGCAGGCCGGCGACGATGGTGGGCTGCACGAAAGCGCCATGGTCGTACAAGCCGCCGCTCAACACCTCGCCGCCCAGCAGCACGCGGCCGTCGCGCCGGGACTCGGCGACGGCGGCCTGGAAGCGGTCGCGCGCCCGCGTGTCGATCACCGGACCCATGAAGATTTCGCGCTCCTCCGGGTTGCCGACGCGGATGCGGCCGGTGGCATCGGCGAGGCGGGCGAGGAAGTCGTCGTGCACCGTGTCCTGCACATAGACCTTGGAGCAGGCGCTGCACTTCTGCCCCTGGAGCCCGAAGGCGGAGCGCATGACGCCGGCCGCCGCCGCGTCGAGGTCGGCGGCGGCGGTCACATAGGCGGGGTTCTTGCCACCCATCTCGACGACCAGCGGCTTGGCCCACGGCCCGGCCGCCAGCGCGCGGTGGATGCCCATGCCGACCTGATGGGAGCCGGTGAAGGCGACTCCGGCGACTTGCGGATGCTCGACCAGCCGCCGGCCGACCTCCGCCCCGCCGCAGATCAGGTTGAGCACGCCGTCCGGCACGCCGGCTTGCGTGAGCGCGTCGACCAGCAGGGCGCCGGTCAGGCCGGCCATCGGGCTGGGCTTGTAGACCACCGTGTTGCCGGCGAGCAGGGCGGCCGTGGTCATGTTCACCGACAGCGCCAGCGGGAAGTTGAACGGCGCCACCACGGCGAAGACGCCCAGCGGGCGCAGCACGTCGCTGGTTTCCTCGTTGGCGAAGGCGCGCTTCAGCGGTCGGTGGAAGCCGCCGTGCCGTTCCATCTCGTCGCAGTAGTAGCGGATGAGGTCGACCGCCTCCTCCGCCTCGCCGATGGCTTCCAGGCGCGACTTGCCGACCTCGATCAGGCAGGCGGTGCCCAGCTCGTACTTGCGCGCGTCCAGCACCGCCGCGGCCTTGCGCAGCACCGCCACGCGGTCCTGCCAGCGGCGGCGCGACCAGTCGGGGAAGGCGGCTTGCGCGGCGGCCACGGCGCGGTCGATGGCGGCGGGGGCGGTCTCGACGAAGCGGCCGAGCGCCACGCGGGCGTCGATGGGGCTGTGGGCGGCGTACCACGCGCCGTCCTCGTCCGCGCGGCCGGCGATCCGGTTGGGGCGGTCGCGGCCGAGCAGCGTCGCCTTCACCTCCGGGATCAGGCGGTCGAGGTGATCGTGCACCGGCGTGAAGTCGGTGGCGATGTTGGAATAGGTGACGCGCGGCAGCGCAGCCGACGACATGGCTTTCCGTCCTCCCCTCTCTGGCTTGCGCCTCTGGCCATCTCTGGCTTCGCCTCTGGCGGGCGCATTTTCGGGCGGGGCTCGTCTGACGCGATCCTCCGCCCATTCGATTATTGGCCTGAAAGACCGTTTCCGCCAGTGCCGTTTGTCGCATCTTGAGATTGCGCGGCATCCCCCATACGCTGACGTCCGGCTTGCGCGGTTAGAGAAAAAACAAGGAGGGACCGATGTCGGGTTTGCAGGATGTGGTGATCGCCGGGGCCGTGCGGACGGCCGTCGGTGACTTCGGCGGCGCGCTCAAGGACATGGCGCCGGCCGACCTGGGCGCGCTGGTGATGGCCGAATCGCTTCGCCGCGCCGACGTGGCGCCGGCCGACGTGCAGCACGTCGTCGTCGGCCAGGTGATCCAGACCGAACCGCGCGACATGTACGTCTCCCGCGTCGCCGCGATGCGAGCCGGCATCCCGGACGTCACGCCGGCGATGACGCTGAACCGGCTGTGCGGGTCGGGCCTGCAGGCCATCGTTTCGGCCGCGCAGATGATCCGCCTGGGCGAATGCGACGTCGCCGTGGCCGCCGGGACCGAGTGCATGAGCCGGGCGCCGTATGTCTCCACCGGCATGCGCTGGGGCGCGCGGCTGGGCGACGCGCAGATGCTGGACGCGCTGGTGGGCGCGCTGACCGACCCGTTCGGCCACGGCCACATGGGCATCACGGCGGAGAACGTGGCCGCCCGCTACGGCCTTGACCGCGCCGCGCAGGACGCCTTCTCGGCCGAGAGCCATCGCCGCGCCGTGGCCGCCATCGCCGAGGGCCGCTTCAAGGAGCAGATCGTCCCGGTCGAGCTGAAATCCCGCAAGGGCACCGTGCTGTTCGACACCGACGAACACCCGCGCGCCGAAACGACGGCCGAGAGCCTGGGCACGCTGAAGCCGGTCTTCCGGAAGGACGGCACGGTGACCGCCGGCAACGCGTCCAGCATCAACGACGGTGCCGCCTCGGTCGTGCTGCTGTCGGCGGGGGAGGCGCAGCGCCGGGGGCTTGCGCCGCTGGCCCGCGTGGTCGCCTGGGGCCATGCCGGCGTGGCGCCGGAGGTCATGGGCCTGGGGCCGATCCCGGCGGTGCCGATCGCGCTGAAGCGCGCCGGCCTGACCATCGCCGACATCGACGTGATCGAAAGCAACGAGGCGTTCGCCGCGCAGGCCTGCGCCGTGTCGAAGGAACTGGGATTCCCGGCGGAGCGCACCAACCCGAACGGCGGCGCCGTGGCGCTGGGCCACCCGGTGGGGGCGACGGGCGTGATCATCACCGTCAAGACGCTGTACGAGCTGCGGCGCACCGGCGGGCGCTACGGCCTGATGACCATGTGCATCGGCGGCGGCCAGGGCATCGCGGTGATCATCGAGCGCCTGTGAGGCCGGTGCGTGATCGACGTTGGGTTTTCGCTGCGCTCAACCCAACCTGCGCGGGGGTTTCCTGTAGGTTGGGCTGAGGCCAAAGCCGAAAACCCAACGTCCGACGCAACGCAGTCATGCTTGCATTGCGGCGCGAACGGCCTAGTTCGTGCCGCGAAAGCCAATGGAAGAGGCCCGTCGTGAGCCCTGACGTCAACATCGCCGACAAGGACCGGACCGAGGACACGCACCGCCTGGACCCGCCGCGACGCAAGGTGCGTGGGCGCTCCATGGCCGTCGGGCTGATCATAATGCTGGTCGTCCTGGGCGCGCTGGGGGCCGCGCTGTACGGCTTCAACGCGTTCCGGGAGAAGGCGATCGCCGACTTCTTCGCCGGCAACAAGCCGCCGCCGACACCGGTGGCGGCGGCCGAGGCAAAGGTGCAGTCGGTGCCCAAATACCTGGGTGCCATCGGCACGCTGGCCGCCAGCCGGCAGGTGACGGTGGCACCCGAAGTGGGCGGGCGGGTGATGGAGATATCCTTCCAGTCAGGCGCGGCGGTGAAGGCCGGCGACCCCATCGTGCAGATCAACGACGCCACCGAACAGGCCGAGCTGCTGGGCCTGCGCGCGCAGGCGCGGCTGGCCGAAATCAACCTGGAACGCGCGCGCAACCTGCTGCGCAACCAGGCCGGCCCGCAGGCGCAGGTCGATCAGATGCTGGCCCAACTGGACGAAATCAACGCCAGCATCAAGCGCATGCAGGCGACCATCGCGCAGAAGGCGATCCGCGCCCCCTTCGACGGGGAGCTGGGCATCCGGCAGGTCAACGTCGGCCAGATCCTGGAGACGGGCAGCCCGGTGGTGACGCTTACCGACCTCTCCACGCTGTTCGTCAACTTCACCCTGCCGGAGCAGTCGCTGAACAGCCTGCACGTCGGGCAGGCGGTGCTGGTGGGCTCCGACGCGGTGCCGGGGCGCAGCTTCGACGCGAAGATCACAACCATCGAGCCGCAGGTCAGCGCCGAGACGCGCGCCATCAAGGTGCAGGCGACGCTGGCCAACCAGGAACGCAAGCTGCTGCCGGGCATGTTCGCCGACGTGCGCGTGGTGCTGCCCCCGCGCCCGAACATGGTCGTCGTGCCGGAAACGGCGATCGATTACACGGTGTACGGCGATTCCGTGCTGGCCGTCCGCCCGAGCAAGGACGCCGAGGGCAACGAGGGGCTGGTGGTGGAGCGCGTGCCGGTCAAGACCGGCGACCGCTTCGAGAACGGCGTCGAGATCCTGGACGGGCTGAAGCCGGGCGACCGCGTCGTGGTGTCGGGCCAGCTCAAGCTCGACAACGGGGCGGCGGTGACGATCTCCGACGTGGGCGCGCCGGCCCCGCCGCAGACCCTGCCGCGCAACTGAGGCCGCCGCCATGAGCTTCACCGACATCTTCATCCGCCGTCCGGTGCTGGCGCTGGTGGTCAGCCTGCTGATCCTGCTGGTTGGGGCGCGGGCGCTGCTCGACCTGCCGATCCGCCAGTATCCGGAGCTGCGCAACACCGTCATCACCATCACCACGGCCTACCCCGGCGCCTCGCCCGACCTGATGCAGGGCTTCATCACCACGCCCATCGAGCAGGCCGTGGCGACGGCGGAGGGCGTCGACTACATCACCTCCTCCTCCACGCAGGGGCAGAGCCAGATCCAAGTGTACGTGCGCCTGAACTTCGACCCCAACGTCGCGATGACCGACGTGATGGCGAAGGTGCAGCAGGTGAAGTACCAGCTCCCGCGCGAGGCGAACGACCCGATCATCCTGAAGTCGACCGGCGAGACGACGTCGATCCTGTACATGGGCTTCGCCAGCCCGCAGCTCTCCGGCCCGGCCATCTCCGACTATCTGACGCGCGTGGTGCAGCCGCTGCTGGCGACGGTGGAGGGGGTGGCGTCGGCCAGCATCCTGGGCGGCCAGACCTTCGCCATGCGGGTGTGGCTGGATCCCGTGCGGATGGCGGCGCGCGGCATCTCCGCCGCCGACGTCAGCGCCGCCATCCAGGCCAACAACTACCAGTCCGCGCCGGGGCAGGCGAAGGGCGTGTTCGTGGTGACCAACGTCACCGCCAACACCGGGCTGACCGACGCCGAGCAGTTCCGCCAGATGGTGGTGAAGGCGCAGGACAGCGCGCTGGTGCGCCTGAAGGACATCGCCGAGGTCGAGTTGGGCGCGCAGAGCAGCAACTCCAGCGTGGCGATGAACGGGCAGCAGGCGATCTTCATCGGCGTCAACGCCACGCCGACCGGCAACCCGCTGAACATCGTCGCCGCCATCCGCAAGATGGTGCCGGAGCTGGAACGCAACCTGCCGCCGACGCTGAAGATGGAGATCGTCTATGACTCGACGCGGTTCATCACGGCGTCGATCAACGAGGTGCGCAACACGCTGCTGGAGGCGGTGGGCATCGTCATCGTCGTGATCTTCCTGTTCCTGGGGTCCTTCCGCGCGGTGCTGATCCCCATCGTCACCATCCCGCTGTCGATCATCGGGGCGGCGACCTTCATGCTGGCCATGGGCTTCTCGCTCAACCTGCTGACGCTGCTGGCCATGGTGCTGGCGATCGGGCTGGTGGTGGACGACGCCATCGTCGTGGTGGAGAACGTGCACCGCCATTTGGAGGAGGGGAAGACGCCGGTGCAGGCGGCGTTGGTGGGCGCGCGCGAGATCGTCGGCCCGGTCATCTCCATGACCATCACGCTGGCCGCCGTCTACGCCCCCATCGGCTTCCTCAGCGGCCTGACGGGCGCCCTGTTCCGCGAATTCGCCTTCACGCTGGCCGGGGCGGTGATCATCTCCGGCATCGTCGCGCTGACGCTGTCGCCGATGATGTGCTCGCTGCTGCTGACGCGCGAGATGAGCGAGGGGCGCTTCGCCCGCTTCGTCGATCGCAACTTCGAGCGACTGAACGGCTGGTACGGGCGCCGCCTGTCCGGCGCGCTGGACTATCGGCCGGTGACGCTGCTGTTCGGGCTGGGGGTGCTGGCCGCCGTCGGCTACCTGTTCATGAACACCATGTCGGAGCTGGCGCCGGAGGAGGACCAGGGCATCCTGTTCGGCATCACCAAGGCGCCGCAGTACGCCAACCTGGATTACATCGACATTTACGGCGCGCAGGCCGACGAAGTCTTCGCCGGCTTCCCGGAGACCGACACCCGCTTCGTCATCAACGGCGCGCTGAGCCCGACGCAGGGCTTCGCCGGCATGATCCTGAAGCCCTGGGACGAGCGCACCCGCAGCGCCAAGGAGCTTCAGCCGCTGGTGCAGGCCGAGCTGGGCAAGGTGACGGGCATGCAGATCTTCATGGTGTCGCCGCCCGCGCTGCCCGGTTCGACCGGCGGGTTGCCGGTGCAGATGGTCATCTCCAGCCCCGGCGACTACCGCACCATCTTCGACGCCCTGGAGCGCATCAAGGCCGAGGCGCGCAAGAGCGGCATGTTCATCGTCGCCGACAGCGACCTGCAATTCGACAGCCCGATGATCCGCGTGAAGATCGACCGCTCCAAGGCGGCCGACCTTGGCCTCAACATGCAGCAGGTCGGCGGCACGCTGTCGATGCTGGTGGGCGGCAACTACGTCAACCGCTTCAACCTGAACGGCCGCTCGTACGAGGTGATCCCGCAGGTGCCGCGCACATGGCGCCTGACGCCCGACGACCTGACGCGCTATTACGTCACCGCGTCCAACGGCGCGCAGGTGCCGCTGTCCACCGTGGTGCGCATCGAGACGACGGTGATGCCCAACGCGCTGACCAAGTACAACCAGCTTCCCTCCGCCACCTTCTCGGCGGTGCCGATGCCGGGCGTGACCATGGGGCAGGCGGTGGACTTCCTTGAGGCGCAGGCCCGCGCCAACCTGCCGGCCGGGTTCAACCACGCCTTCCTGTCCGAATCGCGGCAGTACGTGACGGAGGGCAGCCAGTTGATGCTGACCTTCGTCTTCGCGCTGGTCGTCATCTTCCTGGTGCTGGCCGCGCAGTTCGAATCCCTGCGCGACCCGCTGGTGATCCTGATGAGCGTGCCGATGTCGATCTTCGGGGCGCTGCTGCCGCTGTTCCTGGGCGTCGCCACCATGAACATCTACACGCAGGTCGGGCTGGTGACGCTGATCGGGCTGATCACCAAGCACGGCATCCTGATGGTCGAGTTCGCCCGCGAGATGCAGATCAACGAGGATGCCGACCGCCGCACGGCGATCGAGCACGCCGCCCGCGTGCGCCTGCGCCCCATCCTGATGACCACGGCGGCGATGGTCGTCGGCCTCGTGCCGCTGCTGACGGCCAGCGGGGCGGGCGCGGCCAGCCGCTTCTCCATCGGGCTGGTGATCGTGGCGGGCATGCTGATCGGCACGCTGTTCACGTTGTTCGTGCTGCCGGCGGTGTACACGCTGCTGGCGACCGACCATCGGGCCAGGGCGCATTCGTCGCGGGCGCGGGAGATCGCGGCCGTGTCGTGACGATTCCCCGCTGTACTTCGCGCCGCACGCGCGTAAGGTTCGCCCGGTTTTGCCGCACATTTCCGGGAGTGAACCAGCGATGTTCGAGAGCACCTGCGACCTGTACGACCGTTTCGAAGCCACCGCTCGCGTCGCCGACCCGGTGTTCCGCGACTTCGGCAAGCGCCACCGCTTCTCCGGCGAGGTCGTGACCGTCAAGTGCTTCGAGGACAACTCGCGGGTCAAGGAGCTGCTGGGCAAGCCGGGCAAGGGCAAGGTGCTGGTGGTGGACGGCGGCGGCAGCCTGCGCGCCGCCCTGATGGGCGACCTGATCGCCAAGAGCGCCGTCGACCAGGGGTGGGAAGGCGTCGTCATCCACGGCTGCGTGCGTGACGCCGAGGTGCTGGCCGGCCTCGACCTGGGCATCAAGGCGCTGGCGGCGATTCCGCGCAAGACCGTGCGCAACGGCGAGGGGCAGACGGGCCTGCCCGTCACCATCGCCGGCATCCGCGTGAACCCCGGCGACCTGCTGTTCGCCGACGCCGACGGCGTGCTGGTGCTGGACCCCGCGGAGTTCAAATAACGCGGGCCGCGGCCCATCAGCACACTTCGCATTTGCAAAAGTCCGCCGCTTGCTGCCGAAGGGCAGGGGGGCTATAACTCCTGCCCAATCGAGGGGGGCTGCTGAAAGCCCCCCGATATCCGGGGCGGCGCGGCTGCATGCGCCATCCAACCCCCGCCGATGTCACAACAGGCCCGGCTGAACGGGCCGGATTCTCGAGCGTCAGACCGTTCACGTCGTCCAACCACTTGAAATCGAGAGGTTTTTGCCGTGCTTGAAGCATACCGCCAGCATGTGGCTGAGCGTGCCGCGCTCGGAATCCCGGCCCTGCCCCTGTCCGCCAAGCAGACCGAGGAACTGGTCGCGCTCCTGAAGAACCCGCCCGCGGGCGAGGAAGCCTTCCTGGTCGAGCTGATCACCCACCGCGTGCCGGCCGGCGTGGACGACGCCGCCAAGGTGAAGGCCGCGTTCCTCGACGCCGTCGCCAAGGGCGAGGCGACCTCGCCGCTGATCTCCAAGATCAAGGCGACGGAGCTGCTGGGCACCATGCTCGGCGGCTTCAACATCAAGCCGCTGATCGACCTGCTGGCCGACGCCGAGTGCGGCGCCGCGGCGGCCGCCGGCCTGAAGACCACGCTCCTGATGTTCGACTACTTCCACGACGTCAAGGATCTGGCCGACAAGGGCAACGCCAACGCCAAGGGCGTGCTGCAGTCGTGGGCCGACGCGGAGTGGTTCACCTCGCGTCCCGAGGTGCCGGCCAGCCTGACGCTGACCATCTTCAAGGTGTCGGGCGAGACCAACACCGACGACCTGTCGCCGGCCCCGGACGCGTGGTCGCGCCCGGACATCCCGCTGCACGCGCTGGCGATGCTGAAGAACGCCCGCCCCGGCATCGACCCGGACGAGCCCGGCAACCGCGGCCCGGTCAAGCAGCTGGAAGCGCTGAAGGCCAAGGGGAACCTCGTCGCCTATGTCGGCGACGTGGTGGGCACCGGGTCCTCGCGCAAGTCGGCGACCAACTCCGTCCTGTGGTGGACCGGCGAGGACATCCCCTTCGTCCCGAACAAGCGGTTCGGCGGCGTCTGCCTGGGCTCCAAGATCGCGCCGATCTTCTACAACACCATGGAAGACGCCGGCGCCCTGCCGATCGAGCTGGACGTCTCCAAGATGGAGATGGGCGACGTCGTCGAGCTGCGCCCGTATGAGGGCAAGGCGCTGAAGAACGGCGAAGTCATCGCCGAGTTCACCGTGAAGTCCGACGTGATCTTCGACGAGGTGCGCGCCGGTGGCCGCATCCCGCTGATCATCGGCCGTGGCCTGACCGCCCGCGCCCGCGAGGCGCTGGGTCTCGCCCCGTCCACCCTGTTCCGCCTGCCGTCCTCGCCGGCTGACAGCGGCAAGGGCTTCAGCCTCGCGCAGAAGATGGTCGGCCGCGCCTGTGGCCTGCCGGAAGGCAAGGGCGTGCGTCCGGGCACCTATTGCGAGCCGCGCATGACCACGGTGGGGTCGCAGGACACCACCGGCCCGATGACCCGCGACGAGCTGAAGGACCTGGCCTGCCTGGGCTTCTCCGCCGACCTCGTCATGCAGTCCTTCTGCCACACGGCCGCTTACCCCAAGCTGGTCGACGTGAAGATGCACAAGGAGCTGCCGGCCTTCATCTCGACGCGCGGCGGTGTGGCCCTGCGCCCCGGTGACGGCGTCATCCACTCCTGGCTGAACCGCCTGCTGATGCCCGACACCGTCGGCACCGGCGGCGACAGCCACACGCGCTTCCCCATCGGCATCTCGTTCCCGGCCGGCTCGGGCCTCGTCGCCTTCGCCGCCGCGACCGGCGTCATGCCGCTGGACATGCCGGAAAGCGTGCTGGTGCGCTTCAAGGGCACCATGCAGCCGGGCATCACGCTGCGCGACCTCGTCAACGCCATCCCGCTCTACGCCATCCGCCAGGGCCTGCTGACGGTGGAGAAGAAGGGCAAGAAGAACCTGTTCTCCGGCCGCATCCTGGAGATCGAGGGCCTGCCCGACCTGAAGGTGGAGCAGGCGTTCGAGCTGTCCGACGCCTCGGCCGAGCGCTCGGCGGCGGCCTGCACCGTGCGGCTCGACAAGGAGCCGATCATCGAGTACATGCGCTCCAACATCACCCTGATGAAGTGGATGATCGCCAACGGGTACGAGGACGCCCGCACGCTCGGCCGCCGCATCAAGGCGATGGAGAACTGGATCGCCAACCCCGAGCTGCTGCAGCCCGACGCCGACGCCGAATACGCGGCGGTGATCGAAATCGATCTGGCCGACATCAAGGAGCCGATCGTCGCCTGCCCGAACGACCCGGACGACGTCAAGGTCCTGTCCGAGGTCGCCGGCGATAAGATCGACGAGGTCTTCATCGGCTCGTGCATGACCAACATCGGCCACTTCCGCGCCGCCGGCAAGGTGCTGGAAGGCAAGTCCGACATCCCCACCCGCCTGTGGATCGCGCCGCCCACCAAGATGGACGCGATGATCCTCAACGAGGAGGGCTACTACAGCGTGCTCGGCAAGGCCGGTGCGCGCATGGAGATGCCGGGCTGCTCGCTGTGCATGGGCAACCAGGCGCAGATCCGCAAGGGCTCGACCGCCATGTCCACCTCGACCCGCAACTTCCCCAACCGCCTGGGCCTGGACACCCGTGTCTACCTCGGCTCGGCCGAGCTGGCGGCGGTGTGCGCGCTGATGGGCAAGATCCCGACCACGGCCGAGTACCTGGAGCAGGTGACCATCGTCAACCAGAAGGCCGGCGACATCTACCGCTACATGAACTTCGACCAGATCGCCGCCTTCCGCGAGGTGGCGGACGAGGTCGAACTCGCCTGAGCCTGACGGCCCCGTGAAACGAAGCGCCCCCGCCGGGAAACCGGCGGGGGCGTTTTCGTTCGGGGCGGATGCAACCGGATGAAACGCCGTGAAACACGTTCGGGCACGGTGTTTCTTTGGCGACCGCCGTGCACGCCGCGCGGCGCCGAGGGTATGAGGGGCTCCGCGCCCCTCGCGCTCCCTCGCCAAGGGCCGGGGGCCCTTGGATCCCGGGGGATGAGTGCGGACGGAGTTCGGGTGTCTTGCGGAAAAAAATCCTATAGTAAGGGCGCGGGTTTGGCAAGCGCGGCGTTGTCGCCGGCCGCCGGCCGCGCTACTCTTTCTGCCCATGAGACAGGTTATCGAGAACGTCGAAGCGGGGCGGCTGACGGACGAACTGCGGCGCCGAGGCATCGCGCCGACGCAGCGCGTGCGCGCGGTAATCGAAGACATCCCCGACGAGGACCCCTCCCTCACCGCCATCAACGCCCACGGCGGCGCCTTCGACGGACTGTCCGAAGAACCGGACCTCTACACCGACGCCGACTTGGTCGAGCGCTACCGGCCGTGCGTTTTGCCATCTTGAACCCATGACCAAGGCCCAGCCCATACCATACCCGACGACGGCGATATCGAGAAGGAGTCGCTTCGCGCCGCCGTCGAGGAGGCGCGTCAGGAAGCCCGGCGCGGCGACGCCATTCCCCATGAGCGCGTGCGGGAGTGGCTTCTGGATCTGGCGCAGGGCAAGAGGACGGAACCGCCCCTGCCGTGAAGGTCGTCTGGACCCCACGGGTCGTGCGCGACGTATATTCGCACGTCACCTACCTTTCCGAAGTGAACCCGCTGGCCGCGCGCGAACTCGGCTACGCTGTTCACCGCCGGAGACAGCCTTCACGCCCTCCCGAATCGCGGCCGACGCGGTCGCATCCCAGGAACCCGAGAACTCGCCGCCTCACCGTAGGTAATCGTCTATGAGGTGGGCGACGATGCGGTTACGATCCTCCGCGTCTGGCATGGGAAACTGCTGGCGTAGGGACGGTTCGCGTTCGCAGCGGGGGGAGTGATTGCTTCTGACCCAATGCGGAACTTCGTTCACAGCCACTTTGCGCTAAAGTTGGCCGTTCTCGCAGGTACCCGCTGATCCGGAAAGCTGCCGCTCATTTGGAGAGAACGAAAGGCTAAGCCTTAGGAGCGATAACAACGCGAACCCTTAGCGTGCCAGTGTGACTCTCGAGGTCGCGTTCGATCCCCACAGGATTGCCAATCCTGCCTTCCGGATCGTAGACAAAGCAGACTAATGTCTTGCAGTCCGGATGCACCTCGTAGCGCGCTCGGTCAATAATAAGTTGTTCGCCGAGGTCCTTTGGTTTCATCGACGCGCGCGTCTTCTTAACTTCGACGACGATTTGCTCGGCCTTGAGCAGGAAGTCAACGCGGGATGAACCACCAGCATAGCTCGGTGTCCATTCCTCGGCGCGAATGTCGTCGAAATGTAGCCGCAGGACGGCGTGCAAGAGATCTTGGACATCGTATTCATCCTCAATCGTGAGTGTGTCACGATCGTTGTGCCGCTGCTGGAGCTGACGCGCGACGGCGTGGAAGCGCAGACAGAGCTTCTCGATCAGGCTTAGTCGATCTGGATCATCTTCCGGACCATCATCCTCGAGTCCATATTCCTCGATCTCATCAATCATCGAGTTCAAGACAGCTGCGGCATTCTCGAGGCCGTGTCGATAGGCTTGGATAAAATCGGAATCCGGCGTTGATGTTGAGAAGAAGCTGAGAGAATAGTGAACATCCTTAAAGTCCGTGAGATTTCGGCTTTGTACGCCGAAAATCCGCTCGATCGCAATCTCAGTGTCGCGGCGCCACTTCGTGAATGCGGGATCGGATGAGCGGGTATTTGCTAAAATCTTGGTGATTTCGCGTTGCCGGGTCAGAATATCAATCGACTGCTGCTTCTTCATGACGTATGACCTGCGATAATCGCTGAATCAATGCCGCCATGGTTGGCGGATTTGGGCAGAAATCCCTCTCAAGAGCGATGGGATAGCGCGTTGTTGCTAAGGCCCATCGTTCGTATTAGCTTTGGCACGCAATGCGAAATAACGCCATACCCTTTCAGTTCGAAATCGCCGAGGTTCTCAAGGACTTGGCGCGATCTGCCGATGCACGGCCGTCCGCAGTGCAGCTGTCTCTTCCTTTCATTAGCGTGCTTGTCCATCCGAGCATCATGGAAAGGGACGTCGCCGCCGAAATCGTCGTGCGTGCCGGCGACCGCCGTGTGCTCAGCGCCCAGGAATGTTGCGATGGCTGCATCGACGATGCACTCCGGTCCCTTCAGGAGTTGCGTGCCCAGCTCGTTAGCAAAAGGGTTGAACTCATAGGCGAGCGCGATGGTTCATTATATCAACTCATCGAGTTGATGCTGATTGCTATTCGACAGTTCCTCACATTCCAGCAGCAACTGTCCAGCAGGTATCGCGGCCGAGCGTCTGAAACAGGCGAGCGCTTCCGGTCGCCAGAAGACCGTCAAACCTACTTTTATGCCCTCGAACTCCTGCGTGGACATCTCAGTCGTTGCCTTGGTCAGATTGCTATCATCGCGGGTATATGCGTGCCGTCAGACGGCCTCATTGCCGGCTATCAGGGGGCTTGGCCAATGGACGCTTACAAATTGGTCGACGTTTCTAAATAGAGCATTTGACGCGGAATCGTGCGAAGTGTTACTCCCCGCCAGACGCAATAAACGGCCGCTTCTATTATTTATTAACTAATAGCTGTCGGTCAGAAAACGCTTCCAAGGTGGAGCTTCCTGAATTTTCCACCATGTCCTAGAAGCGGATGTTTGTCGATCAGACACCATGCTGCTCGCCGACCCACATCATTGACGGCAATTTCTACAGATTGTTTGTCGGACGGATTACCGGACAAGCTTTGCGGTCGCCGAGAAGCCAACCATGTTCGCTCCTGGCGCAGAGCGGACATTTGCGCGGCAGCCCTTTCCTGGACGATCTGCCCCTTTCAGTTTTACGGCACTGGAAACCGAAAAGCGTTGATGAATCACATCCGAGGGCCAAAAGCCTTCCCATTTGCAGCGGTCCGCGACTCAGCGGCTGGGGCAGGCAGCGCCACTCGTTCCGACGGGAAATAAAGTTGCACAAGTCGGCTGCGCGCCGCATCCCCGTACCATGCCGCCCTCTATACCGGAGGTGCGGACGGGGTGGCGGGGGGCCGCCGCACCCGCCGCTCACGGAGGGATGGAGGATGGAGAAGATCCTCACTCTCCTGATCCTGCGGCTTCAGGTGATCAAGGGTGTCCTTGACCTCATGAGGCGTTAGGACCGGGCCGGGAGGGCGGGGATTACGGCCCCGTCCTCCTTGGCACGAAGATAAGGCGTTTTGCGCGCCAAGGCAACCGAGGGCGGCGTTTCTACTCGTCGCGCGCGGCTTGGTGCTGGGCCATCGCGTCGAGCACCCTGACCGCCAACTGCCTGCCATCCTCATTGAGGACGCTGTACGCCGCCAGAAGCCTGTCGTGCCTGGTTCGCCCCATTTCATCCACGCCCAGAAGCGCGTTCGGCGTGGTCTGGAGCACTCGGCTGATTCGGAGCAGGGTGGCGAGGTCCGGTTCGCGTATTCCCTGCACGTAGTTGCCGTATCGGCGGGCGCCCAAACCGGCGCGGCGGGCAACTTCCGCGTCGGAAAGCCCGTGTTCGATCGCCAGCCTGCGCAATGCCCGTCCGAATTCGATCATCGCCGGGAGTGTGCCCGGCCGGAGCGCGTGGGGGCGACTTACGATTCGTTGGAAATGCCGGTGACGGAACGTGGCGGGTGCGGCGACTCCGTGCGGCGGCGGATCGAGGGCAGGGCGGCGGCGGGGGCGGACTGAGGGGCGGCCGGAGTCGGGGCGGGGGAGCGGGGGGGCCGGCGAAACGGAAAGGGCCTCCCCCGGTTTCCCGGGGAAGGCCCATTTCTGAATGCCGAACGCCGCGCGGTCCGGTTGCCCGGACCGCGCGGGGTCGATCACACGCTGTAGTACATCTTGTACTCGATCGGGTGCGGCATGGTCTCGTAGGCCATCAGCTCCTCGGTGCGCAGCTCGATGTAGGACTCGATCATGTCCTTGGAGAACACGTCGCCCTTCATCAGGAAGCCGGCGTCGGCACGCAGGCTGTCCAGCGCCTCGCGCAGCGAACCGCAGACGGTCGGAACCTTGGCCAGCTCCTCCGGCGGGAGGTCGTACAGGTTCTTGTCCATGGCGTCGCCGGGGTGGATCTTGTTCTGGATGCCATCCAGGCCGGCCATCAGCATGGCGGCGAACGCCAGATACGGGTTGGCCGACGGATCCGGGAAGCGGACCTCGACGCGCTTGCCCTTCGGGCTGGCGACGTACGGGATGCGGCAGGAGGCCGAACGGTTGCGGGCCGAGTAGGCCAGCAGCACCGGCGCCTCGTAACCCGGAACCAGACGCTTGTAGCTGTTGGTCGACGGGTTGGTGAAGGCGTTCAGCGCCTTGGCGTGCTTGATGATGCCGCCGATGTAGTACAGCGCCAGCTCCGACAGGTCGGCGTACTGGTTGCCGGCGAACAGCGGCTGGCCTTCCTTCCAGATCGACTGGTGGCAGTGCATGCCCGAACCGTTGTCGCCGAACACCGGCTTCGGCATGAACGTGGCGGTCTTGCCGTACGCGTGGGCGACGTTGTGCACCACGTACTTGTAGTACTGCATGTTGTCGCCGGTGCGGACCAGCGTGTCGAACTTGATGCCCAGCTCGTGCTGCGACGCCGCCACCTCGTGGTGGTGCTTCTCGACGGGCACGCCCATCTCGGCCAGCACGCTCAGCATCTCGGCGCGCAGGTCGTTGGCGCTGTCGACCGGCGGAACCGGGAAGTAGCCGCCCTTGACGCCCGGACGGTGCGCCAGGTTGCCGTCCTCATAGTCCTTGTCCGAGGTGTACGGGCCTTCCTCGGAATCGAACTGGTAGGACACCTTGTTCATCTCGACCGTGAACTTCACGTCGTCGAAGACGAAGAACTCGGCTTCCGGGCCGAAGTAGACGGTGTCGCCGATGCCGGCCGACGCGGTGTAGCGCTCGGCGGCCTTGGCGATCGAGCGCGGGCAGCGGCCGTACGGCTGGCCGGTCGACGGCTCGTACACGTCGCACAGGATGTTCAGCGTCGGCTGGGCGGCGAACGGGTCCATGACCGCGGTCGTCGGGTCCAGCTTCAGGATCATGTCCGACTCGTTGATCGCCTTCCAGCCGGCGATCGACGAACCGTCGAACATGATGCCGTCCTCGAAGACGTCCTCATCGATCGTCGTGATGTGCTGCGCCGTGTGATGCAGCTTGCCGCGCGGGTCGGTGAAGCGGAGGTCCACGTACTTGACGTCGTGCTCCTTGATCAGGTCGAAGACCTTGCTGATGTCGGACATGTCTTGTTTCCACGCTTTTGAGGTTGGGTCCCGCTGCGTCGATGCCGGCCTTCGAAAGGGCGGGTGACGGCGCTGGCGGCGGTGTTATGTCACGCCTTTTCCGTTCGCACAACGCACCCGCGACAATCGGTTCGGAACCGGCGGCGCGGACGCACGAATGTCACCGGCGTGGCACCGGCGGTTCGTGGCGTCGATAGCGGCGGCAAGGCGCATGATGGTGGTCGGTATCGTCGTTCCTGGCGGCGGGCTAGATCGCGTCGGCGCCCTTTTCGCCGGTGCGGATCCGGATCACTTCCTCCACGGGAGTGACGAAGATCTTGCCGTCGCCGATCCGGCCGGTGTGGGCGGCCTGCTGGATCGCCTCGATCGCGCGTTCCACCAGGGAGTCCTCCATCACCACCTCGATCTTCACCTTCGGCAGGAAATCGACGACGTATTCCGCGCCGCGGTACAGCTCGGTATGGCCCTTCTGACGGCCGAAGCCCTTGGCTTCGGTGACGGTAATTCCCTTGATGCCGACCTCGTGAAGCGCCTCCTTCACTTCGTCGAGCTTGAACGGCTTGATGATGGCTTCGATCTTCTTCATGGGTCTCTCGTTTACGAGGTGCCAACGCCGGCAGGCACCGTCCGCGCACCGCCGACACCGCATGGTTAGCACGGATCGTGCCAGCGGCGTGGGGATTGATCGAACGGGGTGCGTCACCGCCGGGCGGTCGGCATCTGCCGCTCCCGGCGGCATCCGGCTGCCGCTGAATGGGGCGAAGTGAACATTATTTGTGCATACAGCGCAAGCGGCCGCGCGATGCGGCGGCATGGAACGCCCCTGGAAATTTCGCCGGGACGTGCCAATCTTCGCTTGACCTGGGGGTGGGTTCGGCCTAGAAACCCGCCCACGGCGGCGGTGGTAGCTCAGTTGGTAGAGCCCTCGGTTGTGGTCCGAGTGGTCGTGGGTTCGAATCCCATCCATCGCCCCATTCTCCCCATTCTCTGATACGCTGGTCGGCGCGGATGACCGCACACCGTTTGTTCGGTGGGCGTGGTCGTGCGGCCGCGCGTTTCGATTCCGGCGACGGCGCCCGCAAACCGGAGGCGCGTGCCGCATCATGCATGGGGCGACGGATTTCGACACGGATGACGCTTGGCTGACGTTAATTCATGGTTGCCGATTGCCCCCAATCTGCCGGGAGTTTCACATCGTGAACGCCGCCCATGAACTTCTGAGCGTTGCCGAGATGTATCAGGCGGACTCGCTGGCCATGGCCGATGGGGTGGCGGGGCCGGTGCTGATGGAGAACGCCGGGGCGGCCGTCGCCCGCGAGATCCGCGCCCGGTGGGCGCCGCGTCCGGCCGTGGTGCTGTGCGGGCCGGGCAACAACGGCGGCGACGGGTTCGTGGTGGCGCGCCTGCTGCGGGACGCCGGCTGGCCGGTGCGGCTGGCGCTGCTGGGATCCTACGCGGCGCTGCGCGGCGACGCGGCGCAGGCGGCGCAGCGCTGGGACGGCCCGGTCGAGACGCCGGACCCGGCGCTGCTGGCCGGGGACTCCCTGGTGGTCGATGCGCTGTTCGGCGCCGGACTCGCCCGGCCGCTGGACGGGATGGCGCGCGCGCTGGTCGACGCCATGGCCGGACGGACCGTCGTCGCCGTGGACGTGCCGAGCGGCGTGCACGGCGACAGCGGGGCCATCCTCGGCGCCGCGCCCCAGGCGGCGCTGACCGTCACCTTCTTCCGCGCCAAGCCCGGACACCTCCTGCTGCCGGGGCGGCTGCGCTGCGGCGAGACGGTGGTCGCCGACATCGGCATCCCGCCCGCCGTGCTGGACCGCATCCAGCCGCGCCAATGGGCGAACGGGCCGGGGCTGTGGCTGGGCGGCTACCCCTGGCCGCGCGCCGACGCGCACAAGTACGCGCGCGGCCACGCCGTGGTGGTGGGCGGCGGGCGGATGACCGGGG
>DASWVP010000672.1:0-2076 GCA_036401175.1 Azospirillum sp.
CAGGCCCAGTGTGTTGTACGGCTCGGCCATCTCCGGCGCCACCAGGGCGGCGGCGCGGGCGGCTGCCACGGCGGCATCCGTCCGTCCGTCCCGGCAGAGCGCGTTGGCGAGGTTGCGCAGGGCCTCGACGTAATCGGGCCGGAGCGCCACGGCGCGGCGGTAGTGGGTGGCGGCGTCCGCGCGGCCCAGGATCCGGCACGCCTCGCCCAGCGTGTTGTGGTAGATGGCCTGCGACGGAACGAGGCGAAGCGCCGCCGTCACCAGACGCAGCGCCCTGTCCGAAGCGCCCGCCTGGAGGCCGGCGGCGGCGAGCAGGTGCAGGGCGTCGGCGTTGGCCGGGTCGGACGCCAGGATGCGGCGGTAGAGCGCCGCCGCGTCCGCCGTGCGGCCGGCGCGGTGGTGGGCCAGGGCGGCCGGCATCAGGTCCGGCCCGCTGGCCGGCGCCGCCACCGGGCGTGGACCGCCGGCCACGGCCTTCAGGTCCGCCGCGACGCGGGCGAACACCCCCTCCCAGTCGCCCGGAGCCTCCTGGCGGTAGAGGCGCAGCGTCGGGTACCAGGGGCTGTCCTCGCGATCGGTCAGCCAGCGCCAGCAGCCGTCATGGCGCGACAGCACCCACACCGGCTTGCCCAGGCCGCCGGCCAAGTGCGCCACCGAGGTGTCGACGGTGATGACGAGGTCCAGGTTGGCGATCAGCGCCGCCGTGTCGGCGAAGTCGCCCACCTCGTCCATCCAGTCGACCAGCTCCAGTCCGGGCGGCGGTGCCTTGGCCTGGGCGGCCGGGCCGCCCTTCTGCAGGCTGACGAAGCGCACCCCCGGCGTGCCGGCCAGCGGGGCGAAGCTGGCCAGCCCGACGCTGCGCCGGCGGTCGGTCAGGTTGGCGCGCACCACCCCCGGCCGCGGGTCGCCCGACCACACGAGCCCCACCCGGAGCCGCCCGTCCGCCGGCAGCCGGTCCCGCCAGCGCGCCGCCGCGTCGGCCGGCGGGGTCAGGTAGGGCACGGCGGCCGGGATGCCGTCCAGCGTCGTGCCGAACAGGCGCGGCAGGCTCATCAGCGGCGCGTGCAGGTCGAAGGCCGGCAGCGCATCGCCGTCGGTGCACACGGCGGCGAGGCCGGGCAGGCCGGACATCAGGCGCTTGAGCGCCGGTTGCACCACCAGCACGACACGCGCGCCCCGGCGCGCCAGCAGCGGGGCATAGCGGGCGAAGTGCAGGGTGTCGCCGTGGCCCTGCTCGGCGTGCAGCAGGATCGTGCGGCCGGCGGGGTCCTCGTCCGTCCAGGGCGGGCGCGCGAACGCCGGGGCGGTGAGCTGGCGCGTCTTCCAGCGCCATTCGTACTCCTCCCATCCCTCGGCGAGGCGGCCCGATTTCAGCAGCACCAGGGACAGGTTGAAATGCGCGTCGGCGTCATCGGGGTTGACGGCCAGCGCGGTGCGGAACGCGGCCTCCGCCTCCGCCAGCCGGCCGAGGTCGAGCGCCACGATTCCGATGTTGTTGTGTGCCACGCCATGCCCGGGGACGAGGCGCAGGGCCCGTCGGCAGATCCGCTCCGCCGTGGCGTACCCCGGGGCGTCGCACGCCTTCAGGCGCGCGAGGTAGCCGAGGTTGGCGTACGGGTCGACGACGTCCGGGCGTACGGCGATGGAGCGGCGCAGGCTCAGCGCCGCCTCCTCCAGCCGGCCCCGTTCCAGCAGGGCGTACGCGCGGTTGTTGTGGGCGTCGGGATAGTCGGGGCGCAGCCGCAAGGCGCGCACGTACAGTGTCTCGGCCTCGTCGTGGCGGCCCTGGCCGAGGCAGGCGCCGCCGAGGTTGTTCAGCGCCTCCACCGATTCCGGCCGCAGCGCCAGCGCCCGGCGGTAGGCCGCTTCGGCGCGGTGGTGATCCTTGGCCGCCATCAGCGCGTCACCCGCCGCCCGCTCGGCCTCGGCCAGCGCCGCCGGGGCCGCCGGATGGCCGGGGGCGAGGCGAAAGGCGGTGGCGAAGGCGTCGCGCGCCGCCACGGGCTCGCCGAGATCGCGGTGCAAGGCCCCCAGTTCCAGGAACAGATCGGCCCGGCCTTGCCCAAGCGCCACGGC
>DASWVP010000673.1:0-3863 GCA_036401175.1 Azospirillum sp.
CGCTCCGCCGTGCCGCGGCGGCCGGCGGCGCGCCACGCGTCGAGGATGGGCTGCGGCACCTCGAACGGGCCGGCGGTCCAGCCGAGGTTGGCGCGGGCGCCGGCCGTCTCTTCCGCGCCCAGCGGGGCGCCGTGCACCTTCTCGCTGCCCGCCTTGGTGGGGGCGCCGAAGCCGATGACCGTGCGGCAGGCGATCAGCGACGGCTTGTCGGAGGCGCGGGCCGCGGCGATGGCCGCCGCGACCGCTTCGGGATCGTGGCCGTCGACGCGGCAGGCGTCCCAGCCCGCCGCCTCGAACCGCTTGAGGTGGTCTTCGGAGGTGGAGACCGAGGTGGCGCCGTCGATGGTGATGGCGTTGTCGTCCCACAGCACGATCAGCTTGTTCAGCTTCATGTGCCCGGCCAGCGAGATCGCCTCCTGGCTCAGACCCTCCATCAGGCAGCCGTCGCCGGCGATGACGTAGGTGTGGTGGTCGACGATGGCGGCGCCGTAGCGCGCCGCCATCATGCGCTCCGCCAGCGCCAGACCGACGGCGTTGGCGAGGCCCTGGCCGAGCGGCCCGGTGGTGGTCTCGACGCCCAGCGTGTGGCCGTATTCCGGGTGGCCGGCCGTCTTGCTGCCCATCTGGCGGAACAGCTTGAGCTGTTCGACGTCCATGTCCGGGTAGCCGGTCAGGTAGGTCAGGGCGTACAGCAGCATGGAGCCGTGGCCGGCCGACAGCACGAAGCGGTCGCGGTCGGCCCAGTGCGGCGCCGAGGCGTCGAACTTCAGGAAGCGGGTGAACAGAACCGTGGCGACGTCGGCCATGCCCATGGGCATGCCGGGGTGACCCGACTTGGCCTTCTCGATGGCGTCGATCGCCAGGAAGCGGACGGCGTTCGCCAGATCCTTATGGGCCGGCGCCGGCACCGCGGAGGGCTGGGCGTGTTCGGCGAGAGCGGTTTCCATGACTGAGGGTCCTTCTCGTCAGATGGCGTGCACGCCCATGGCGGCCTTGACCATGTGATAGGCGGTGAGGAGCTGGGTCAGCGCCAACGGCGCGCTCTGCCCCTCGCGGTTGTCAGCGTCGGCGAAGCGGCCGACGCTGCGGCGCAGATGGCTGGCTTCCGGCAGCAGGCGCCACAGCAGCTCCTCGACGCGGAAGGCGCGTTCGGGGCTCAGCGTGCCGTCGATCTCCAGCACGTCCACCGGCTTGCCGTCGCGGTCACGGCTCAGCTCCAGGTGGATGCCGCCCTGGCCGGCCCCTTCCAGGATCGGCGTCAGATCGGGGTGCGGCAGCGTCGGGCGCAGGATGTGGCGCACGTTCAGCCGGGCCCCGGACTCCTGGTGGTTGTCGTCGGGCGGCGTGAACGACACCACGACGTCGGCGAAGGTGCGCTGCGGATGGATGAAGGCCGGGCTGTCCTCCTTGCGCTTGTCCAGCGCGTCGAGAACCTGTTCGCGGGTGTAGCCGCGCCGGGTGATGTCGCGCTGGACCTTCCAGCGCACCCGCAGATCCTCCTGCGGTTCCAGGTACAGCTTGACGTCGTAGCAGTCGCGCATGGCGCGGGTGGTGTAGCCCAGCAGCCCTTCGACGACGATGTAGGGCCGCGGCTCGATGTATTCGGGCGCGTCCAACTCGCCGGTGTGGTGGTTGTAGACCGGCTTGAGGATCGGCTGGCCCTGGCGCAGCAGCTTCAGGTGCTGTTCCAGGATGTCGATGTGGTTGGCCCGCGGGTCGAGGGCGGAGATGCCCTGCTCCGCGCGCTCGCGGCGGGAATAGCGGTGATAGTCGTCGGTGCAGATGGTGGCGACGCGGTCGGTGCCCAGGATGGCGGCGATGCCGTCGCTCAGCGTCGTCTTGCCGGACGCGCTGTCGCCGACGATGCCGAGGATCACGATGTCCTTCACGCGGTTGATCGGCATGGGCGCTGTTCCCGAACCATCGGTGTTTCGATGGTCCGGAGCGTACGGGAACCCCGTCGACGCCGGAACGCCCGGTGGGGCAGGGGTGGGAACTCTCCTGAGCGGGAAAAAACCTGCCCGATGGGGTGGGCTACCCGTTGGGGTGGGTTGGCGGCGCGGGGAAAGGCGTAGGGCCAGACATGCGTTCAGCCCAACCCGCGGCGCAAGCAATGCGCCGCGGGTTGGGCTGAACGAAGTGAAGCCCGACGGTGGAGGGGTTACGCGTGCTGGCGCCGCGACATGGAGAGCGCCACCGCCTGCGCGCGGTTGCCGACGCCCAGCTTGTCGTAGAGGTTCTTCAGGTGGAACTTCACCGTGTGCACCGAAATGCCGAGATCGCGCGCGAGTTGCGCGTTGGTGCGGCCGGAGGTGAGGGTTTCCAGCAGCATCCGTTCCCGCGTCGTCAGGCGGGTGAGCGGGTCGTCGGCCAGCGTGGCGACGTCGACGAAGGGGAAGGCCATGCGCCCGGCCGCCACCGCGCCGCAGACGTCGAGCAGGCGTTCCGGCGGGTCCGCCTTGCTGCAGAAGCCGGCGGCGCCCAGCATCATCGCCTGGCGCGACGCGCTGGGGTCGCTGGTGCCGGTGTAAACGACGATGCGCGGGCCGCCGGCGCGCGCCTTCAGGCGCTCCAGCACGCCGCGACCGCTGAGGAACGGCATTTCCCAGCCGATGACGCCGACGGTGAACGGGAAACGCCGGCAGGCTTCCAGGAAACGCTCCCCGTCGCTCGCCGTGGCGAGCAGGTTGAAGCGCTCATCCTCCTCGAAGAGTCTGACCAACGCCCGCAACACCAGGGGGCTTTTGTCTGCAACGACGATATCGATGGTTGACATGGCGCGTCTGGCGACCTCCTCCGGGTCTGGCTTGTTGATTGGTGCCCTGCTCTGCGACAGGTTGGCACGCCGTAGCACGGTTGTCCGTCGATATACGACAATCCGTTCGCCGCACAAATTAGAATTCTCTTATATCACATAGGGGCTTCCGACGGGAAGGACGCTGTTGCGGTGCCCCGGCGGAAGAGATGGCGGCGCGGCGCCCTTTTTCGCGCGACCGCACATGCTGCAATTGGTCGCAGGGCCGGCCACCCGATCGGGCCGGAGTACGCGTGCGCGAGAGGAGAGGGGAGCCCCGGCGGCGGAGCGGGTCCGCTCGCCGGGGAAGTCTGCTTGGACGGTGCCGCGAGCGGATCCGGGTCCGCCGGTCGAGCGGGCGCGCTGCCGATGCCCACGTTCATTTTTGTTGTACGTCGTTTCCTCCGGGCGGGCGCACCCCCGAACGACGCCTCTGCCGACCGGATCGTCAGGGCGGTTCTTCATGTGCCGTCGGCGCGACCGCCCATGGGGGTTGCACCGGCCATGTCCGGGCATGGCGGCGTGCATCATGTCGATAGACGGGGGGCCACGGCAATCGTACGGGCGCCGCAGGGATCCCCCGAAAGCAGGAGGAATCAACCAGAGGGTTCGACCTTCGTTGCGGAACCTGCCACAATCGGTTTGTGACGCAAGCAATCAGGTGCGCCATGCACTCATCGTCGGCGATCACTTGGGCGATCAGTTGGGCGCTGGCGGCCATGCTGGCCGCGTGTCTCGGCTGGCTGTGGTGCCAGCGCCGGGCGCTGCATGAAAGCCGCGCGCGCCGCCAGGAGACCGAGGCGCACATGCGCCTGCACGCCGCGCTGCTCGATCACGTGAGCGTGGCGGTGCTGGCCGTCGACCGCGAGGGGCGGGTGGTCTACTGGAACCGCGTCGCCGAGACGCTGTTCGGCTGGCCGGTGGAGGCCGCGATCGGCCGGCCGGTGGAGGAACTGGACGTCCTGCCCGACGTTCGCCCGCCGACCGGCGGCTTCCTTGATAGCTGGGACGGCGCCTGGGACGGTGACGGCGTGGCGCGCCACCGCGACGGGCGCCGTTTCCCGGTGCG
>DASWVP010000674.1:0-9663 GCA_036401175.1 Azospirillum sp.
CCAGCGCCGCCCCCTCCGCCGCCCGGCCGAGGTGCTTGAGGGCGCCGGCGCGGTTGGCGTACGCGTCGGCCAGGAACGGGTCCAGGCGTACGGCACGCGCGTACGCCGCCGCCGCCGCTTCCGTACGCCCCAGCACGCGCAAGGCGTTGCCGAGATTGGAGTGCGGGCTCGCCGCCTCGGGCCGCAGGGCCACGGCGCGCCGCAGCAGCGCCAGCGCCGGCTGCGGATGCCCGGTCTGCGCGTACAGCACGCCCAGCAGGTGGGCGGCGTCCGGCTCGCCCGGATCGGCGTCGAGGATGCGGGTGTACAGCACCTCCGCCTCGGCGAGCCGGCCCGTCCGGTGATAGTCGAAGGCGGCCGTGAGGGCCTCGGCGATGGTCGCCATGCGGAATCCGGCGAAGGGGCGGGAGCGGTGCAGGATAGCCGCAACCGGCGGCGGGCCAAAGCCTTCACGCGGCACCCCGCCGTGATGCCCCACCGTGACGCATGGCCGCCCCGCTGTGATAATCGCCCGCGCGGCGTTGTGCTGCATTGCACCCCGGCGGACCGCGGACTATCTCTTGCGATACTATCCGAAAGAGGTACCTGGAGATCTCCCCCATGCCCGCATCGGACATGCTCACACCGGCGACGCTTCGCACCGTGCTCTGCCTTGCGCTGGGCGCCCTGCCGTGCGGCCTCGCGCCGGCCGAGGCCCTGGCGGAAGGCGGCGGGGGCGGCAAGTGCCCCTGGCAGCAGGAAGCGACGCTGGTGCTCGACGGCAAGACGCTCCACGTCCCGCCGGCCGTCTTTGAGGCGAAGGGGCCGTCCATCATGGACGATGGGTTCGAGTTGCTGCCGAACGTCAACGCGCTGGTGCTGCGCATCCACGGCCCGCGCGGCGAGATGTGGGAGGCGGCGCTGACCCGCGTGGGCGAGAAGCGCTGCACCGGCTTCTACGTCGGCAAGCCGGTGCTGGTCGCCGAACCGCCCCCCATCGTCCCCCGCGCGAAAAGCAGCGTCGCCGTCCGCTAGTCGCCCAGGCTGATGCCCAGGCCGCGCGCGGTCTTGACCAGCGTGCCGTCGGAATCGACGCAGGCGTAGCGGGCGATCGCCTCTTCGATCGGCACGTCGATGACGTCGCGATTGGACCACGCCACCATGCGGTCGAATTTGCCTTCGGCGATCAGGTCCACGGCGTGCACGCCGAAGGCCGAGGCGACCAGCCGGTCGCGCGGGCTGGGCGGGCTGCCGCGCTGGACGTGGCCCAGAACGGTGACGCGCGTCTCCGCCCCGGTCGCCTTGGCGATCTTCTCGCCAATGTAGTCGCCGATGCCGCCGTAGCGCTTCTCGCCGCCCTCGTACAGCTTCTTGACCTCGCCGCCCTCGCTGGTCTTCACCGCCTCCGACACGACGACCAGGGCGAAGTTGCGTCCCATCGCGCGCACCTGGCGGATCTTCTCGGCGATCTTTTCGATGGAATAGGGGATCTCGGGGATCAGGATGACGTCGGCGCCGCCGGCGATGCCGGCCGACAGCGCGATGTGGCCGGCGTCGCGCCCCATCACCTCCAGCACCATGACGCGGGCGTGGCTGGCCGCCGTGGGCTGCAGCCGGTCCAGCGCCTCCACCGCCACGCCGACGGCGGTGTCGAAGCCGACCGACACCTCGGTGGCGCCCAGGTCGTTGTCGATGGTCTTGGGGATGCCGACGAGGTTCAGCCCGCCCTTCTGCGCCAGCTTGCGCAGGATGGCGAAGCTGCCGTCGCCGCCGATGCCGATCAGCGCGTCCAGGCCCAGTTCGCGATAGCCGCCGATGATCTCGTCGGAGCGGTCCTTCAGCAGGCCGTCGCCCATGGGATAGGCGAAGGGATCGCCGCGGTTGGTGGTGCCCAGGATGGTGCCGCCCATGCGCATCATCTGGCCGTCGACCATCGGCAGGTCGAGCACCTGATAGGCGACCGGCCGCTTCAGCAGCCCCTGCGTGCCTTCCTTCAGGCCCAGGACCTGCCAGCCATAGCCAAGGCAGGCTCGATGGACGACGGCGCGGATGACGGCGTTGAGGCCGGCGCAGTCGCCGCCGCTGGTGAGAATGCCGATGCGCTTGGCGGATGTCATGAATGAAGCCCCGTTTTCCCGATGCCTGCTGACGCGGGCCACAGTCTGACCCGAACGGCCGGGCATCGCAATGCCACGCATGCGATAACCGCCGACACGCGCCGTGGTTTCACCGTGCCGGACGCGGCGAAATCTGGTATGGTCGATCACCGCGACGATGCCCGTGCAGCCGCACCATGAACGAACAGGACATGCTGAAGCAGAAGCTCGCCGAGCTGAGGACCGAACACCGCGACCTCGACGACGTCATCGCACGCCTGTCCGAACGCGCCCCGTTCGACCAGCTTCAGATCCAGCGGCTGAAAAAGCGCAAACTGGCGCTGAAGGACCAGATCGCCCTGATCGAGAGCCGTCTGCTGCCCGACATCATCGCCTGATCCGGGCCTGATTTTGGGCCTGACCGGGCGAATCGGGAACGTGCGGCACAACGCGCCTGTGTGCACGCCGCCGGGTTTCCGCTACCATGACGGAAGCCGCCGGAGCTGACGGGATGGCCGAAGAGCAACGCATCGCGCGCATAGAAGCTCACATCGCGCACATGCAGACCGACATCGCCGACATCAAGGCGACGCTGGCGCAGCTCGTGCCGATGATCATCCGCATCGACCAGAAACTGTCGGACACGCCGACCCAGGCGGAAGTCGCCGAATTGCGCGGCCGCGTCGAAGAGCAGAGCAAGTTCCTCCAGCTCGCGCTTGGTGGCCGGCGGGAACGCCCCGCGGCCGAATAATCGCTCCCTCCGCACACTGGACTCTTCGCCCTTCCTTCTTATAATGCGCGGCTTTCCAAGGACCTGTGGAAAGCCACCGCCGTGCCCATCGACACCCCCACCCGCCCGCCGGCAACCGAACAACCGGTCGTCGGCATCATCATGGGCAGTCAGTCGGACTGGGCCACCATGAAACACGCGGCGGAAACGCTGGCCGCGCTGGGCGTGCCGCACGAGGTGCGCATCGTCTCCGCCCACCGCACGCCGCAGCGCCTGTACGACTTCGCCACCTCGGCCAGGGGGCGCGGGCTCAAGGCGATCATCGCCGGCGCCGGCGGCGCGGCGCACCTGCCGGGCATGGCCGCGTCGATGACGCCGCTGCCGGTGTTCGGCGTGCCCATCGAAAGCCACGCGCTGAAGGGCATGGACAGCCTGCTTTCCATCGTCCAGATGCCGGGCGGCGTGCCGGTCGGGACGCTGGCGATCGGCAAGGCCGGCGCCATCAACGCCGCGCTGATCGCCGCCTCCGTCATCGCGCTGATGGACCCGGCGGTCGCCGACGCGCTGGACGCCTGGCGCGCGCGCCAGACCGCCGCCGTCGCCGAGACCCCCGTGGACGAGCCGGCGTGATGGCCGGCGCGATGCTTCCCCCCGGCTCCACCATCGGCATGCTCGGCGCCGGACAGCTCGGCCGCATGACCGCGCTGGCCGCCGCGCGGCTGGGCTACACGGTCCACGTCTTCGCCCCCGACGCCGCTGGCAGCCCGACGGCGCAGGTGTGCGCCGCCGCCACCATCGCCGACTGGGACGACGAGGCGGCGCTGGCCGCCTTCGCCAGATCCGTCGACGTGGTGACGCTGGAGTGGGAGAACATCCCGGTCGCCACGGTCGAGCATCTAGCGCGCTTCGTGCCCGTGCATCCGGGGGCCGGCGTGCTGGCGGTGACGCAGGACCGCATCGCCGAGAAAAGCTTCGCCAACCGCCTGGGCATCGCCACCGCCCCCTGGCGCGCCGCCGCCGGCGCCGACGACGTGGCCCGCGCCAAGGCGGAGATCGGGCCGCGCTGCATCCTGAAGTCCACCCGCCTGGGCTACGACGGCAAGGGGCAGGCGGTGATCGGCCCGGACACCGACCCGGCGGCGGCGTGGCACGCCATCGGCGGACAGCCGGCCATCGTCGAAGGCTTCGTCGACTTCGTCTGCGAGGTGTCGGTGATCGTCGCCCGTTCGGCCGACGGCCGCATGGTCGCCTTTCCCACGGTCGAGAACCGCCACAGGAACGGCATCCTCGACCGCACCACCGTCCCCGCCCGCGTGGCGCCGGAGACGGCGGCCGAGGCGGAACGCGTCGCCCGCGCGCTGGCCGAATCGCTGGGCGTGGTCGGCCTGCTGGCGGTGGAGATGTTCGTCACCCGCGACGGCCACGTGCTGGTCAATGAAATGGCGCCGCGCCCGCACAACTCCGGCCACTGGACCATGGACGCCTGCGCCACCTGCCAGTTCGAGCAGCTGGTGCGCGCCGTCTGTGGCCTGCCGCTCGGCGCCACGCAGGCGCTGTTCCCCGCCGAGATGGAGAACCTGATCGGCGACGACGCGAACCGCTGGGCCGAGCTGCTGGCCGAACCGGGCGCCCGGCTGCACCTCTATGGCAAGGCGGAGGCCCGCCCCGGCCGCAAGATGGGCCACGTCAACCGGCTGTTCCCGCCCGCCCGGGGCTGAGCCGTCCCCGCGCGCCGCGCGCGTGGCGCGCGATGCCGGGCGGACGCTCGCCGAATCCGACGTTCGCCAATTCTTCATACTTTTCTAAAATCATCATCGCATGTACGGTAATCCATTACGTACACATATCGTTCCTTGAACTTTCTTTCAAATGCGCGGTTTCATGGCGATCAACCCTCCAACGCCGGCCGAGCCTCCCGCCCCGGTTCTCCGTCCGGCCCGCAGCGCCGAGCGGCCGACCGCCGCGGTGCGCGCGTCCGAGGCGGCCCGCGCGGCGGCGACGCAGGGGCGCCCCGCGTCGTTCCGCGACCGCGACCGGTTCGTTGGTTTCGCCTTCGCCGCCGCGGACCTGCTGATCGAAACCGACGAGCGCGGAATCATCCTGTTTTCCGCCGGTGCGCGCTGTCGCCTCACGCCCGGCGACGTGGCGGGCCTGATCGGGGTGAGCCTGTTCGACGTGGTGGCGCCGACCGACCGCAAATACGTCCAGGTGCTGCTCGACCGGGTCGTCGAGAAGACGCGCATCAAGCCGGCCCGCGTCGTCTTCCAGGGCCACGACGGGCACCGTTTCCCGGCGCTGCTCGGCGGCTGCCGGCTGGACTCGTGCCCCGGCTCGCTGTTCCTGACGGTCCAGCTGGCCTCCGGCCCCCGCGCGCACGAATTCGCCGGGACCGCGCCGGGCGCCGGCCAGATGCTGGACCCCAACAGCTTCGTGGCCATCCTCGAAGACCGCATCGTCCGGGCGCGCGAAAAGGGGCTGGACCACGGGCTGACCCTGCTGCTGGTCGAAGGGCTGCAGGCCATGGTCGAGTCGCTGCCGGAGGGGCAGGCGACGGAGGTGCGGCAGGGCATCGACGCCTACCTGCGCGGCATCTCGGCGGACGGCGACAGCGCCGGCCTGCTGGCGCCCGACCGCTTCGGCATCGTCCACGCCTCCGACATCGACGGGCAGGAGGTGCAGACGCACATCGCCAGGATCATCGAGGAGGCCGGCGGCGAGCTGGAGGGCGGCATCCGCGCGTGGGAGCTGAACATGGCCGGCTCCCAGCTCGACGCGGCGGACGCGGCGCGGGCCCTGGTCTACACGGTGCAGGCCTTCGCCTCGGCCCAGGGCGGCGAATTCACCATCGCCTCGCTGGAGGACGGCGCCAAGCGCATGCTGTCCGACGCGGTGGACCGCATCGGCCGCATGCGCGCGACCATCGAGAAGCGCGAATTCTTCGTGGTCTACCAGCCCATCGTCGCGCTGGCGACGCACGACGTGCACCACTTGGAGGCGCTGACCCGCGTCGACGGCATGCCGTCGCCGGCCGACTTCATCACCTTCGCCGAAGACGTCGGCCTGATCTACGACTTCGACCTGCTGCTCTGCCAGTCCGTGCTCGACACGCTGAAGGCCTTCCACAAGGAACCGAAGCTGCCGGACGTCGCCATCAACCTGTCGGCCAAGACGTTGATGAGTCCGCTGTTCCTCCAGCAGTTCCAGGCGGTGACCGAGCCCTATGGCGACCTCGCGCACAAGCTGCTGCTGGAGGTGACGGAGACGGTGGTCGTCACCGACATCGCCAAGCTGAACGAGGTGCTGCAGAAGCTGCGGCAGGTCGGCTACCGCATCTGCCTGGACGACGTCGGCGCCGGTTCCACCTCGTTCCAGTCGCTGTACGGGCTGCAGGTGGACTACGCCAAGATCGACGGCAAGTTCGTGAAGGGCGCGGCCGGCAGCCAGCGCGACATGGCGATGCTGCGCTCCATGGTGGACGTCTGCCACCAGCTCGGCCTCCAGCTCATCGGCGAACAGGTCGAGGAACCGGACCACGCCAAGCTGCTGGAGGACCTCGCCGTCACCTACGCGCAGGGCTGGCTCTTCGGCCGGCCCAGCCGCGACTTCGGCTATTTCGCCAAGGATTGGACGAAGATGGCCCGCAAGGGCGGCAAGGTTTTGTTGAAGTAGCGGCTTACGCCTCCTCCTCGCGCTTCACCAGATCGCGGTAGGCGTGCCAGCTCGCGTGGCCGATCAGCGGCAGCGCCACCACCAGACCGACGAACGCGGTGACCAGCCCAACGCCCGTCACCAGCACGATCACGCCGGCCCACAGCGCGATGGCGCGGGGGTTCTTCACCACGGCGATCACCGACACCAGGGCGGCGGCGAACACGTCCACCGGGCGGTCGAGCATCATCGGCAGCGCCGTGACGTTGGTGACGAAGGCGACGGCGGCGAAGGCGAAGCCCAGCGCGGTGACGAACGCCAGGAAGACGATACCCTGGAACGTCAGCGCCTGCTCGAACAGGCTCTCCAGCGTCATGGCGTGGTAGGGGAAGAACAGCGCGTAGGCGATGACGTTCAGCCGCACCCAGATCATCACGAACAGCATCAGCACGAGGCCGGCGGTGAGGATGTGGTAGGGGTTGGCCCGCCACGCCGTCAGCGCCCGCCAGAACGTCGGCCGGCGCCCCTCCTCGGCGTCCTTCGACACGCGGTAGAGCCCCAGCGCCAGCAGCGGCGCCACCAGCAGGAAGCCGCCGATCAACGGCGCGATCAGATAGGCCATGCCGGCCATGGTCAGCCCGGCCGTCAGCGCGAAGCCGATGACGACGAACAGCGCCCCGTAGGCGAGGCTGACCCAGCCCGCCGCCCGCATGTCCGCCCAGCCCGCCGCAAGCCAGCCCAGGACGCGCGCCGGCTCAACCGTGCGCACCCGGTCGGCGTAGGGGAAACCCGCCGCCGCGTGCGGCGCGGTGATCGGTGTCGTCGGTTGCGTACCCGCCATTGCCCCAGCTCCCTGGTCGGACATATCCAGGAAGGACATTGGTGGCTTGGCGGACAATTTGGAAGGGCGAAAATTGGTATGGCCGCTTACGGCGATTTTTCCATCCGGTCGGCCTGCGCGGCGATGACGCGCTCGGTGGCGGAATAGCCCTGGCGGCGCACCAGCACGCCCACCACGAAGGCGGTCGCCACCATGAACAGCCACGGGCTGATCACCCACGACAGCGCCGCCAGCGCGAAGTAATAGGCGCGCAAGCCGCCGTTCAGCGCCGTCACCGCCAGCGTCAGCGCCTGCGCGATGTCCGCGGCCGTCGCCGTCCGCTCCGCGTCGGGCACCGGCGGCGGTGGAGCCGCCCCCATCAGCGCGCAGACGTAGTTGTACTGCCGCAGCGCCCAGGTGAACTTGAAGAAGGCGTAGGTGAAGATGCACACCAGCAGCAGCAGCTTCAGCTCGAAGAACTGGCGCGAGGTCCGCACCGTGAAGGACAGGCCGGTGACGATGTCGTGCGCGTGCTCGATGGCGCCGAAGGAGCCGAGCAGGCCGGCCAGCACCAGCATGGTGGTGGAGGCGAAGAAGGTGCAGCTGTTCATCGTGTGGCCGACGAGCTGCGAATCCATGATCCGGTTGTCACGCTCCAGCATGCGCTCCATCCACACGCGGCGGATGACCTTCAGGTGCTGGTTGACGTGCGTGCGGCCGCGCAGAAGCTGGTCCTGCACCAGATTGAACGCCCCCCAGGTGCCGAGGAACCAGGCGAAGGCGAAGAGGTCGAGCGAGCTGAGGTCGGGCGGCACGGGGCGTTCCGGGAGCGTCAGGAAGCGGGCGCTTCCGGTGTAGCACCGCCGCCGGCGCGACGGTAGGCGTTCAGCACGAAGACGCGGATGGCGGAGGACAGGTTGCCGGCGCGCTCGGCGTCGATCGCCTCGATCAACGCGTTGACCGACAGCCGCCGCGCCGCCGCCACCTCCTTCAGCGCGTCCCAGAACTCCTCCTCCAGCGACACGCTGGTGGGATGCCCGGCGATGAGGACGGAACGCTTTTTCATGCCCTCACGCTATGGCCTGGAGGCCCTTGCGGCGCACCAGATTGAGGAGCTTCAGCGATGGACCGCGCGGGCGCTTCTCTCCGCGTTCCCACTGACTGACAACTCCCTTCGTGACATTGAGGTAACGAGCGAACACCGGCTGCGAGACGTTTTCCCTCTCGCGCAGGGCCTTGATCGCCTCCGGCGTCAGATCCTCGACCTCGGTCAGGCACAATGCGTCGAAATCGCGCATGGTGCGCTGGTCGAGAATCCCGGCGCCGTGCAAGTCGGCCGCCGTCTCGTGGACCGCCGCCAATGCGTCACTCTTGTACGTCTTGCTGGCCATCGCACCACACCTCTTGAAGCGCTTTCGTTTCGATGGCCCGCAGCAGTTGTGCGTCGTCGTAGGCGAGCATCGCCGTGGCCAGTCTCTGAAACGCGTTCAACTCATCCCCATCGATGTTGTCGCGCTCGTTCTTCGGGAAGCCGTATACGAAGAAGGCTCGTGAACGGACCTTGAAGAGAACGACGCTGCGGAATCCGCCGGACTTCCCCTGCCCGGACCGAGCGAGGCGCTGTTTGATGACGCCGCCGCCGAGATCGGCGTCGATGAGCCCCTGTCCGGCGCGCTGAACAGCTTCGCAAAGCTCCAGATCCGGTATCCTCTGCTTGCGGGCGAAACGGACAAACCACTTGGTCTTGAAAACCCGCACGGCATCGGCCCCGGTTCACCCCGCCCGTCGGACAGAGGTATAGCACACAGTGCTACCCCTCTGAAGAAGCAATGGGGAACGGCGCCCGTCCGCCTCCCTACCGCGGCCCGATCATCGTCTCCGGCCGCACCCACTGGTCGAACTGTTCCTCGGTCAGCAGGCCCAGCGCGACGCCGGCCTGCTTCAGCGTCGTGCCCTCCTTGTGCGCCTTCTTGGCGATCTTCGCCGCGTTGTCATAGCCGATGTGCGGGTTGAGCGCGGTGACCAGCATCAGGCTGTCGGCCAGCAGGCGCGCGATGCGCTCGCGGTCGGGTTCGATGCCGACGACGCAGTTGTCGGTGAAGCTCACCGCCGCGTCGGCCAGCAGGCGGATCGACTGCAACAGGTTATGGATGATGACGGGCTTGAAGACATTCAGTTCCAAATGACCTGAGGCCCCGGCGATGGTAATCGCCACGTGGTTGCCCATGACCTGGGCCGCCACCATGGTCATGGCCTCCGCCTGGGTGGGGTTCACCTTGCCGGGCATGATGGAGGAGCCGGGCTCGTTCTCCGGCAACGCGAGTTCGCCGATGCCGCAGCGCGGGCCGGAGCCCAGCAGGCGGATGTCGTTGGCGATCTTCATGAACGAC
>DASWVP010000675.1:0-6681 GCA_036401175.1 Azospirillum sp.
TGGATGAGCCCGGAGACGAAAAGCGCAACGCCGAACCGGCGTCGCTTGCGGCGAACCGCGTCTTCCTCGTCTTCGTGTCTCGCTCGCTACTCGTTCCGACCCGCCGGCCAACCGGCCACCGCGTCGGTGGAGCGGTTTATAGGCGGGCTCCCCCGATCGGCGCAAGCGCTTTTTTGCAAAGCGGTGAAGTTTTTTTGACCGGCCCGCTCCGCGCGTTGGTGGTAGGGGTGTTCCCGCCGGGCCGCTCGGGCCACGGCGGCGGGAGGCCCCCCGGATGTCCGGCGGAAACCCTGCACCGATGCGGGTTTCGGCGCGCCAAAGGCGCGGATGCCCGTTGACAGGTGCAAGGGTCACGCGCAAGGTTTCCGGGAAAACGGCCTATGACGACCACGGACGCCCGGCGTGCACGCCCAAGGTGGCCATGTCTACCGTCGGACGCGACAAGGTATAGAGAACTAAGGAGGACGCCCGTGCGTCTGAGGGTCGCCAGCCTTCCCACGCTCGCCCTGTGCGCAGCCGGCCTCGCCGGCCTTCTGATCCCCACCGTGTCCCGCGCCGCGGTCGACGGGCTGGCCGAACTGGCGGCCCAGGCCGCCCCGGCCGTTGCCGGTCCGGCGGATGCCGCCCCGGCGGATGTCGCGGTTGCGCGGGCGCTGAATCGGCAGGTCCTGTCGGTCGGGCGCGGCGACACGCTGATGGAGATGCTGACCGGCGCGTCCGTACCGCGCGACGAGGCGAACGACGCCATCGCCGCGCTGCGCGACGTGTACGATCCGCGCAAGCTGAAGATCGGCCAGCGCGTCACCGTGCTGTTCGAGCCGCGCCGCGGGGCCAACCGCTTCGTTGGCCTGGAGTTCGAGCCGGAGGTGGCGCGCTCGGTCTCGGTGGCGCGCACCGGGGCCGAATCCTTCGAGAGCGCGCAGGTGAAGAAGGAGCTGCGGCGCGAGCTGGTCGCCGCCGAGGCGGTGATCCGGTCCAGCCTGTTCGAGGCGGGCAGCACCGCCGGCGTGCCGGTGTCCATCATGATGGCGGTGATCCGCACCTATTCCCACGAGGTGGATTTCCAGCGCGACCTGCAGCCGGACGACCGTTTCCAGGTGCTGTACGAGCGCAAGGTCACCGAGGACGGCCAGATCGCCGGCGAGGGCGAGTTGCTGTACGCCAACCTCGTGCTGAGCGGCGAGCCCATGCCGATCTACCGCCATGCGGCGCGCAGCGGGCGGTTCGATTATTACAACGCCGAGGGCGAGAGCATCCGCCGCGCCCTGCTGCGCACCCCCATCGACGGCGCCCGGCTGACCTCCGGCTTCGGCATGCGCACGCACCCGATCCTGGGCTACAGCAAGATGCACAAGGGCACGGATTTCGGCGCCCCGAGCGGCACGCCGGTCTACGCCGCCGGCAACGGCGTGGTGGAAGAGGCCGGCGGCAAGGGCGCCTACGGCAACTACGTCCGCATCCGCCACAACACCGAGGTGTCCACCGCCTACGCCCACCTCAGCCGGTTCGCCAAGGGCATGAAGCGCGGCATGCGGGTGGACCAGGGCGACGTCATCGGCTTCGTCGGCTCGACAGGCCGCTCGACCGGGCCGCACCTGCATTACGAGGTGCTGAAGGCCGGCCATCAGGTGAACCCCAAGGCCATCGACCTGCCGACCGGCGAGAAGCTGGCCGGACGCGAGCTGCAGGCCTTCGAGCAGACCGTCCGCCGGCTCGACCGCGCCTACACCGAGGCGAAGGCCGGCATGCAACTGGCCCGCAGCGCCCAGCCGGCGGGCGAGGACAAGGGGTGCAGCACGGGGACGATCTGCTGACGGCTACCCCTCGTGCAGCATGCGGCGGATGGCGGCGGCCAGCATCTGCAGGCCCTTGTCGTCGTCGTCCACCATCTTTTGCAGCTTGGTGCGCACGGCGGACACCTGGGGGGTCTTGGTCATGGCGCGGGAGATGGCCTTCTCGGCATCCTCCGGCTTCATGAAATCGTCGTCGGCCATGGGGCGGCTCCTTGAACGGCACACAGCATGCGGCAAACGCGCTCAGCGGTAAAGCCCGACCGATTCGCTGACCGCCCCGCCGGTGTTGAGTTTGAATTCGGTGACGCCGGGCGCCGTGTCCGGGTTGATACCGCCGAGGTCCAGCGCGGTGAAGCCGCGCTCGCGCAGGGCGCCGATCGCCCGCCACAGCACCAGCCGCATGGCGCCGGCCTTGCGCCCCGCCTCGTTCGACCAGCCGATCTGGTAGGTCGCCTGCCGGCCGTGCCCGAGCAGCAGCGCCGAGGCCACCGGCTGCCCGCCGGCCAGCGCCGCCACCATCAGCGCGCCATCTGTCTTGTGCAGCGCGTTGCGCAACCGCACCGTCAGCGCGCCGGACATCTCGCGGTACTGTTTGGCCTGGGCCTGCTCGTGCTCCTGCTTGACCAGCCAGGGGAGGTTCTTCGCCTCCGGATCGATGTCGATGGCGAGGCCGGCCTTCTCCGCCCCCTTCAGCCGCTGCCGCCAGTCGCGGGCAAGGCCGGCCCGCAGGTCCTCGTCGGACCGGGTCAGGTCCAGCCACACCGTGCGATAGCCGGGGCCGGTGCGGCGGAAGCCGCAGCGTTCCAGCAACGCGGTGGTCTCGGGCGACGCCGCCAGTTCGGGCAGGAAGGAACAGCGGTTGAACGGGTTGTCCGGGCAGGCCGCGCGCAGCGCGCGCAGCACCGGCTCCAGCACGTCGGGCCCCGGCTCGCCGTCGAACCACAGCGGGCCGCGGTGCAGTTGGCGCTGGGCGAACAGCTTGAGGCTGCGGCGTTCCAGCACCTGAACCAGCCCGATCGCCTGCCCGGCATGCTCGATCAGGCCGAGGCGCGGCAGGTAGCGGTGCGTCTTCGCCATCGCCTGGGCGTAGCCGAAGGACTGCGGCAGGGTCGCGCGCGGCAGGCGGGCGAAAGCCGCCGACCACGCGCTGATGGTGCCCTCGTTCCAGGCGATGCGGACGGAATCCTCCACCATGCGCTCAGGCCGGCGGCAGAGCCGCCGTCGCCTCTTCGACCTGGGCGAAACTGGGCCGGTATTCGGGTTCGAGCACGTTGCGCGCGTATTCCACCGAGATGGCCGGGGCGTAGCCGGACAGGTGCGCCAGCAGGCCGGTCTTCATGCACTGATAGTACTTGCCTTCGGCGTGGTAGATGTTCTTCAGGCCGGACGAGATCGGCCCCACGAAGCCGTAGGCCACCAGCACGCCGGTGAAGGTGCCCACCAGCGCGCCGCCGATCAGCTTGCCCAACACCTCCGGCGGCTCGGTGATCGAGCCCATGGTGTGGATCACGCCCAGCACCGCCGCCACGATACCCAGCGCCGGCACGCCGTCGGCCACCGCCTGGATGGCGTCGGACACGCGCTGGTGCTCGTGGTGCATGGTCTCGATGTCCTCCTCCATCAGGTCCACCAACTCGTGCGGGTTGTCGGCGCCCAGCGACATCAGGCGGAGATACGTGCAGAGAAAGGCAATGGCGTGGTGGTCGCCGTAGAACTTGGGGAACTGCTGGAACAACGGCGAGTCTTCAGGTTTCTCGATGTGCTGTTCGAGCGCAAGCAGGCCCTTGGTTTTTGCGATCTTGAAGACCTGGTACATCATGGTGAGCAGTTCGAGATAGCCCTCCTTGTTGTACTTCGGGCCCTTGAAGAGGTGGCCGATCTCCTTGCCGGTGTGGGAGATGACGCTTTTTGGATTGGCGATGAAATAGGCGCCTGCCGCGGAGCCCAGGATGATCAGGTATTCGAAGGGCATCCACAGCACGCCCATGTGGCCGCCGCCCGCGACATAGCCGCCGAACACGCTGGCGATCACGATGACGAAGCCGATGATGACGAACATGCTTCAGGTCCCCCAGCGCGTTCCCGACCGGCGGCGGCACGGCGCCGCACACCCGCTGCCACCCGATGGGCGACACACCACAATGAGCGGAACAAGCGTTGAAGCTTTGTAAATTCCGCGCGACATGGCGCCGGCCGGTTGCAATCCAGCCACGGAGTCTAACGGGCCGCCGGGGCGCTGTCACGAAAGGAGTAGCCCGACCTCCGGCCCCGCCGGAGGTGCCGGCGGGATCAATCGCGCGCGTCCCGCCGTTCCCATCGCGAAGACAGAGGGTGCGGGCATGCTCGACGAGTTCAAGACGTTCATCAGCCGCGGCAACGTGGTCGATCTGGCGGTCGGCATCATCATCGGCGCCGCCTTCACCGGCATCGTCAACTCGCTGGTCAAGGACGTCCTGACGCCGCCGGTCGGCTGGCTGATGGGCGGCATCGACTTCTCGAATTACTTCATCAACCTGTCGGGCGGCCGGTACGAGAGCCTCGCCGCGGCGGAAGCGGCGGGGGCGGCGACCATCAACTACGGCCGCTTCCTCAACAACGTGATCAATTTCCTGATCGTCGCGGCGGCGCTGTTCGTGCTGGTGCGCCAACTCATCCGCTTCCGCCTCGTCGAAGCCGCCAAACCCAAGCCGGCGCCGCGCCAGGAGGTGCTGCTGGAGGAGATCCGCGACCTGCTGCGCGCCCGAACCGGACCGCCACCCGGATCGCCCGACGCGCCGGGAAACCCGTGACGTTGGGTCAGATCGCCGCCACGCCCGCCGTCAGCGCGCCGACCAGCAGCAGGAGCAGAAGCGCCGCCAGTGCCGTCAGGCCCAGGGCGCGGCCGATGTCCGGCGCGGTGACGCGGGCGCGGCCGGGGCCGATCCACGGTTCGCTGATGGTGACGGCGCCGTCGCGGTGCGGACCGCCCAACGACAGGCCGAGCGCCCCGGCCATGGCGGCGATCGGCCAGCCCATGTTGAAGGACGCGTGCCGGCGGGCATCCGCCGCCATCGCCCGGAAGGCGCCGGGCAGGCTGGCGGTGCCGAGGAAGGGCGCGGCCAGCGCCAGCAGCAGCGCGGTGAGGCGCGCCGGAATGGCGTTCAGCGCGTCGTCCAGCTTCGCCGCCGTCTGCCCGAAGCGTTCGTGCCGCACGCCGGCATGGCCGAGGGCGGCGTCGGCGCCGTCCACCACCGCCCAGGCCAGCACCCCCGGCGCACCCAGCAGGACGAACCAGAACGCCGGCGCCACCAGCTTGCGGTCCAGCGCCTTGGCGGCGTGCTCGATGGCGGCGCGGGCGATGCCGTGCTCGTCCAGGCTGTAGGCGTGGCGGCGGGTCAGCCCCTCCACCTCGCCCTGGGCGGCGGTCAGGCCATGGCCTTCCAGCGCGCGGCGCACGTCGCGCACGCGCATCCAGGCGCCGCGGCCCCGCAGGCAGGCCAGCAGCACCACGAACTCCGCCACCCAGCCGGAGCGCGCGTTGACCCGCAACCATTCGACGATCAGACCGACACCGACGGCAACCATGACCAGCAGCAGCACGACCAGGGCGCCGCGCATCAGCCGCGTGCCCTCGCCGCGTTCCGGCCGGTTCAGGCGGCGGTCGAGCAGCCCGCAGACGCGCGCCGACAGCCGCGCCGGATCGGGCAGGACGCGGCCGATCCAGTCACCGGCGGCGGCGTCCACCGCCAGCGCCAGCAGCAGCAGGAACAGCGGTCCGGGGCCGCCGAAGACGGTGCTGGCCATGGCGGCGGCGCCCTGCCCTGGGGCGGATCAGCGCTTGGCCTGGCGCAGCAGCGTGGTGACGCGGGAGTTGCGGCTTTCCTGCGCCCAGCTCAGCGCGTCGCGGCCGGCGAAGTCCGAGCGGTCGGGCTGGGCGCCGGCCTTCAGCAGGCGCTCCACCACGTCGGCGCGGCCCTGGCGGGCGGCGACCATCAGCGGCGTCAGCCCGTCGCGGTTCTCCTGGTCGGCCTTGGCGCCCTTCTTGAGCAGCAGGTCGGTCATCTGCGCGTCGCCAGCGTTGGCCGCCCAATACAGCGGCGTGTTGCCGCCTTTGTCGGTGCGGGCGGGGTTGGCGCCGTTGTCGAGCAGCAGCTTCGCCATATCGACGTAGCCTTGCGTGATGGCGGTGATCAGCGGCGTGCGGCCGGCGATGTCGAGGCCGTTGATGTTCTCGCCGCGCAGCAGCAGCTGGCGGACGGTCTTCAGGTCGTTGGCGCTGACCGCCTTGTAGAGGTCGGGGCCGGCGAACAGGCTGATCTCCGCACGGGCGGGGACGACGACGGCAAACACCAACAGACACGCCAGGACCAGTCGCTTCACAACACACACTCCGTTCCGGATCGGACCCCTGCCCATCCTAGCCGGAATCGGCTAGTCTTTGCCACATGCAGAACCCGCTGGCCCGTCACATCGCGCTTTTCCTGCTGGTCAAGGCCGTGCTGATCGGCCTGGGCCTGTGGTGGTTCTTGACGTCCATGCCCGAGCCGCGCGGCGCCATCCCCCCGCCGCCGGCCCCCCTGGAGTCGACGGCCGTACGGGCGGAACCTTGATCCTCGCCGCCGGGTTGTTCGCATGAGCAACCGGGGAGAGCGCCATGACCGATCAGAGCGATACGGGCCAGACCGGCGGAGCCCGCGCGGCCCAGGGAACGGTGCGCGAGGCGGTGGGCGTCTTCGACAGTCAGGCGGCCCTGCAGCGCGCCATCGACGACCTGTCACTGGCCGGCTTCGAGCGCCACGAGCTGAGCCTGATGGCGAATGACCAGACCATCCGCGAGCAACTCGGTGCGGTGCCGCGCGACATCGAGGACGCCAAGCACGATCCGGCGATGCCCCGCCAGTCCTACGTG
>DASWVP010000676.1:0-45390 GCA_036401175.1 Azospirillum sp.
GATGGATCGGGCGCGGCGTGAGGAAGGACAGCTTCATCCGGTGCAAACGGTCCTGCATGCCGGTGCGGCTGTAGTCCGCGCCGAAATGCCGCAGCGCCAACGCGCGGATGTGTCGGACCCGGTATTCGACCACGCCGTCCCGCTCGACGTCGGGGCCGGCCGGCGCGAATCCTCGGAGCTCAGATCGGTGCGGATCGGCAGGGCGGGCATGGCTGTGCTTCGCTCAGTGGTGAGCCCCAGAACAGGGAATCACTACCAACGCCGAACCGCAAGCCACAGCCGTTGCGAGTTAGAGCCCGTCCGAGAAGAAGTTGAATCGTAAGCGCTACGAGCGCACCCTTCTTCCCGATTCCGTTTCCGTGACCGAGATTGCGCGCGGGTTCACGGGACACGGAGGGTGCGATGGAAGATGGCGTCAGGCTTCATCCCAGACTTGAAGCCATGGATGAAGGCAGGCCGTATCGGCGGGTCGAGGTGATCACGGGGCGTCGGCAGCGACGCTCGTACACGATGGAGGAGAAGGCGCGCATCGTGGCGGAGAGTGCGGCGCCGGGTGCCAACATCTCCGAGGTGGCGCGGCGCAACAGGTCCATGCGGTGATCACGCCGGATCAGTGAAGGGTGCGCTCGCACCGCTTACCCTCCTGCAGCGCTGGCGCGAGGGCTGCCGCAACGCCACCCGGCTGTGGCGGGAGATCCAGGAGCGCGGGTTTCGCGGGCAACTCCGCACCGTGCAGCGCTGGGTGCGCCGGCTTCGGGATGCAAACCCGACCTCAGCCGGCGCGGTCGGCTTGATGGCAACGTGGAAGATGCCCTCGAAATGTCGGGCGGCGTGGCTGGTGGTGGCCGATCCGGAGACGATCGATGCCACCGAGCAGCGGTTCGTCGATGCCTTGCTCGCCAGTTCCGAGGGACTCACCACGGTCATCGACTTGGCGCGCGCGTTCAGCACCATGGTGCGGCGCCAGCAGGCCGACAGCTTGGATCCGTGGTTGGCCGCGGCGAAGAGCACCTCCCTGGCCGGGTTCGCCGATGGGCTCGCGCGCGATCTCGACGCAATCCGAGCAGCCCTGTCGCTGCCGTGGAGTACCGGCCCAGTGGAGGGGCAGATCAGCCATCTCAAGACGATCAAGAGGTCCATGTGTGGTCGCGCCAAGTTCGACTTGCTGCGCCACCGCGTCCTTCAGGCCGCATGACCAGCAACGCTTGGGCCATACCGCTGCACCGAAAACGCGGAAGGACCCGTTCCTGATGTCGTTTGACATCCCTCAAGGGGAGAAGGGCTTTCAGGCGCCTACGGTAAAAGCGATTGCCTTGCTGTGCCGGTTGACAGGATCGATCGACAGCGGTGACAGTGCGCCGGTGCCGCTTCACCGCTTGGCCCGCAATCCGCTCCTCCCACGGCATCCATGCCCAGCCCATTTCCCGCCATCGACCGCCTGCTGCAGGCCCAGCAATGGAATGAGGCCGTCCGCGCCATCGACGCGCTGCCCGGAGCAGCGACGGACGTCCCCGCGCTTCAGCGCCGGCGTCGCATGGCGCTGGCCATGGCCGGCCGACTCGTTGAAGCGCTGGAATCGGCGCAGCGTGTGGTCGCCGGGCCGGAGGCGGAACCCGCCGACCTGCAGCACCTCGCCCACATCCTGCTGCGCACCGGTCGCCACGGCGAGGCGTTCGACGCCGCAGCGGCGGCGATCCGCGCGGCCCCGTCCCCGGTGCGTCCCCACGCGATCGCCATCGCCGCGGCCGTGCTGGAACCGGACGTCGCGCCGCGGCTCGTTGCGCTGCTCGGCCCCCCGCCAACGGACGAGGGACACGCCCCGAGACCGTGCCGGGCGCGCACGGTGGCCGTGCCGTGGCGGCTGCCGGTCTACCGCCCCTACAGCGGGCCGCACCCGGTGATCACCTCGACCCTGGGGCGTGGGTGCCGGTTCGAGCCGCGCTGGGCCACCGCCGCCACACCGGCGCAGCCGGCCCGTGCGCTGCCGATGCTCCCGGCACTGACGGCTTGGGCCGCAAGGCTCGATGCGGCGGGGCGGGCGGCGCTGGCCGAATTCCTGGTGCATCGCCTGCCGTTCTGCTTCCACGCCGTACCGGCGGCGGACCTCACCTTCCACCACACTGTGCCCTTCGCGCTTCCCGGAGCCGCCGGCAACCGGCCATGGGTGCTGCACCTCGAACACCTGAACATGCTGTTCGCGCCGATGATCACCTACCCGACGGCGGTGGTGCGGCCAGACGACCCGCAGGTGGCTCTGGTGCGCGATCTGCTGGCCGATGACGCCTGCCTGGGCGTCTTCACGCACATCCGTGAGACCAAGGCACTGGTCGACCGGCTGTTCGACGACCCGCGCATCCGCGTCAAGACCGTATACCGGCGCTTCGGCTTCGACCTGGAGCCGACACGGCGCAGGCCGAAGGCACCGGCGGTGCGGCGGACGGTGACCTCGCTGCTGTTCACCAACAGTCTGGCGCGCGACAATTTCTTCATACGCGGCGGCCCGGACGTGCTGGGCGCCTTCGTGGACCTGCACCGCCGACACGGCGGCATTCGGCTTGTCATGCGCTCGGCCACACCGGAATTCGGGGCGGAAGAACTGATTCGGCGGACGCGCCGCCACCCGGCCATCGCTTGGCTGACCGAGCCGCTGTCGGACGCCGAAATCGATACGCTGTACGAAGAGGCCGACCTGTTCCTGCTGCCGTCCGGGCTGCTTCACGCGGTGTCGCTGGTGCGCGCCCTGCGCGCCGGGCTCGGGGTGGTGGCGAGCGACGTGTTCGGCGTTTCGGAGTTCCTCCGCAACCGCGTCAACGGCCTCGTGGTCCCGGGCCGGCGGGCTTCGGTGACGCCGCGGGTCGAGGGTGCGGTGTTCGCCGAGGACAGTCGTCGCCTGCTACACCCTTCCTCGGAGCCACCGGAGCCGCTGTTTCACGCCCGCTTCCGCGCTGCCGTCGATCTGCTGCTCCGCAACCCGCATCTCCAGGCGGCGCTCCGCCGGAACGCCCGCTTCGGTGCCGCGCGCGATCACGCGGGCGAGCGCTGGGCAGCGGACGTGTCGACCTATGTGGAAGAGCGTTGGGCGGCGCGCCCGTTAAGCCTTCGCTAAGCGCACCGGGGGCAAGGATGGCAGCATGACGATCGAACCTTCCCGCGCCTCCATCAACCCCATGGACCTCACCGGCAGCCGCATGCTGGTGACCGGCGCCTCCTCCGGCATCGGCCAAGCCACGGCGGAGCTGCTGGCCCGGCTCGGCGGGTGCGTGATACTCGGCGGGCGCGACCGCGACCGGCTGGAGGAGACACGCGCCCGGCTGCCCGGTGCCGGGCACGCGGTTTCACCGTTCGAGCTGACCGACCTCGACGGCGTGCCCGGCTGGGTCAAGGCCGTCGCCGAGGCCGGCGGACCGCTCGACGGGTTGGCGCATTGCGCCGGCATCCAGGAGACGCGGCCGATCCGTTCCTTCGACCGCGCCTTCTTCGACCGCATCATCGACGCCAACCTCGGCAGCGCGCTAGCGCTCGCCAAGGGCTTTCGGCAGAAGGGCGTGCACACGGCCAAGGCCGCCATGGTCTATGTCTCCTCGATCGCCGGGCAGATCGGCACGCCGGGCAACGTCGTCTACGCCGCCAGCAAGGGCGGCGTGCAGGCCGCCACCAAGGGGCTTGCGCTGGAGCTGCTGCGCGACGGCATCCGCGTCAACTGCGTGGTGCCCGCCTTGGTCGAGACCGAACTGGTGCGTCAGGCCCGCCTCAAGCTGACGCAGGAGCAGTTCGCCAAGATGATCGAGCACCAGCCCATGGGCCTGGGGCAACCCGAGGACGTGGCGTCCGCCATCGCCTTCCTGCTGTCCAACGCCAGCCGCTGGATCACCGGCGCGCTGCTGCCGGTGGACGGCGGCGCGCTCGCCTATTGAGATCCGCCAGGAGGATGTCCATGACGTTGTTCCGCTTCCGCCGCCCCACCCCGGACGACGCCGAAACGCTGCTGGAATGGCGCAAGCGGCCGGACGTCACGCGCTGGATGTTCACCGACGTCGACCACGGCGTCGAGGAGCAGCGCGCATGGCTGGAACGCTGTGAGACGCGCGAGGACATGCGTCACTTCGTCATCGAGAACGGCGGCCGCCCGGTCGGCTATCTCGCCTTCGCCCAGATCGACCGTGCGAGCCGGCACTGCTCCACCGGGCATTATTTCGGCGATGCCGAGGATCGCCGCCGCCTCGGCGGCTACATGCATGCCTTCATCATGGACTATGCGTTCTACGCCCTCGACATGAACAAGGTCGTGAACTCGTTCATGGAAGGGAACACCAGGGTCCTGAAGCTTCAGTCGATCCTGCATTACCGTCAGGTCGGCGTGTACCGCGAACACGTCTTCAAGCACGGACGCTGGCACGACGTGCACGTCTACGAGATGCTGCGGCGCGAATGGGAGACGCACCCGCACCCCTTCCCGCGCGAGGTGACGCTGGGCGCCTACGAGGCGTGATCGCCGCCGTCAGTCACGCAGCCCCAGGTAGCCCCGGAAGGGATATCCCTTCCACTCGTACTGGAGCGCCGGCACGTCCAGTTCCGGAACCCGCACGACGCGCTTGAAACCCATGAGGTTCATGGAGCGGACCATGAGCTTGTCCGACGGGCACACGAGGTTGTCGAAGCAGATCGGGAAGCCGTCGCCGGAGTAGTCGCCGCGCGGCTCGCCGAAATGCACGGTGTAGGCGTCGTCGGTGTTGACGATGGTCCACACCAGGAGGGCCTTGCGGGCGAGCGAACCGAGGCACGAGAGGTGGAACAGCGGGTCGCTCGTGTGGCAGAGGACGGCGAAGGAGGTCACCACGTCGAACGGTTCGACGCCATCGATCCGGTGCGTCATCGGATCGTAATGCGCGTGAATGAAACGGGCATCGGTACCCATGATCTCGTTCAGCAGATCGAAGACGGCAGAGAAGTCCTGGCGGTCACAGCCGGCCGCCAGCTTCGCCTTGCGGCGGGCAAAGCTCATCGGGAAATAGCCGGTGTTGCACCCCACGTCGAGGAACGTCAGGTCGGACGGCTCCCCCACGTGCGTCAGCACGCTGTCGACAAAGTGGTCGTACAGGCGCCGCAGGCGCCCGTTCGCCGCCCGAAAGCGGTCACGATGGGCGGGGTCGACGATCAGGCGCCGCAATTCCGGGCTCTTCAGAAGTTCCGGATCGATGTCCGGATGGTAGATCAGGCCGGCGTAGTAGTTCTCTTCGAACTCGAAGCCGACGCCGGTTTCCAGATCGTCCGCAAACACATAGGGCTGGTAGGTAATCAGCCCCTGGATGGCTAGACGGCGGGCGCATTCGAGGTGGGTGGCGCTCGGGGAGAACTCTCGGAGGTCCATGTCCATCCTTCATGTCGATGGCGCACCGACGGCATCGGTCGTCGCGGGGACAGCGCCGCCGTGCTCGTCGGAGCTGAGGAAGCGGCGCCCCACACCAAGTCGGGTGCCGCGGGTTTCTCGTCAGTGGGGCGATCCGCTGCGGCTCGACGGGCGCAATATCTCAGGTCCGCCACCGGAACCTATGCCTGTCTAGGATGCAAGGCTTAAGAAAGCCTGAATTCCGCCTGACCGCTCCACCGCGCCCGCCGGTCAGGGCGCCAGCCCCTCGGTGAGCGCACGGGCGATGCGCAGCCCCCCCTCCCCGTCCAGGAGGCCGGCGGCACGGTCCGACATGGTGCGGCGGCGCGGAACATCCCGCCACAATGACACAGCGCGCGCGGCGATGTCGCCGGCCGGGTCCCCGGTGCGGGCGTCCAGCGCCTCGCACCAGCCACGCGCCGCCGCATCGCCCGCGGCAGGCGCTTGGTTGTCGGCGACGACGGCCAGCAGCGTCGGCACCTGCAGCGCCGCCAGTTCGGCCGTCGTACCGCCGCCGGCCGACACCGCCAACCCGGCCTCGGCCATGAGCGCCCCCATGCCAGGGGTGTCGACGTGCACCTCCACGCATCCGGCCACGCGCCGCACCGTCTCGACCACGGCTTCGACGCGGGGGTTGCTCCCGCCGACCACCGCGACGAGCCGGATGCCGGGCGGAAGCATCGGCGCCAGCCGCTCGATGCAGGGACCAGTCAGTCCGAGCGGATCGGAACCGCCGAACGTGAGCAGGATGGCGCGCCGCTCCTCCAGCGACCGGCGCGGCCGGCGGGCGGCAAGACGGATCTCCCGCCGCAGGGCCGCATAGGCGGGACCAAGCAGCAGCGTCGCGCCGGGGGCGATCCGCTGGTAGGGCAGCCGGTCGGCCTGAGGCGCCGGATTGACCACCATATCGGCGTGCAGCGCCGCCGGATTCGCGAGATCGTCCCAGGCGAGCACCCGGCGCCCCGCCGCCTTCAACCCGGCGCGATACGGCTCGCCGTAGTGGTACCCGTCGAGCATCACCGCCTCGACGCGCCGCGCGTCGATCAGGGCGCAGGTCGCCCGCAGGTCGCTGTCCCCACCGGCTGGGCCGGGCACCCGGCAATGGCGCATGCCCGCGGCGGTCAGCCGCGCGCCGATGGCCGCCGTGCTCTCGGCAAGCGCGAAGAGAACCTCGTGCCCGTCGTCCTGCAACGCCTCGGCCACCGCCAGACACCGCATGACATGCCCCGTCCCGATCTCGGGAGAGGCGTCGGCACGGATGAGCACCGTGGTCACGCGGGCCTCCGTTCAGAACGGGCCGCGGAACTGCACTTGATAGGCCAGTTTGGTACGCTCCGCATCCGGTGTCCAGGCGTCAGCCCGCGGCCGGACCATGGCGTGGATCTCCGACGCCACCGTGCCGGGGTTGGGGTAGAATTGCGCCTCCAGGACGGGCGACGGCGGGCACGACGTCGGCGCGAAGCCGATGCGTTTGACGGCGATGCCGGCGTCCGGCCCGGCCCGCTCCAGCACCTCGGAAACGATTTCAGCACTCGCCCCACACGCCGTCCAACCGTTGTCCGCCACAACCAGCCGCCGCGTGCGCAGGGCGGATTCCAGAATCGTGTCGATGTCCAGCGGCGTTAGCCAGATCGGGTCGATCACCTCGACTGAGATCCCGACCTCGTCAAGAAGCTCGCGCGCGCGCAGGCATTCGACGACCATGTTGGAGATGCCCACCAGCGTCACGTCGCTCCCCGGCACCACTATGCGCGCCTTCCCGGGCAGTACCTCGTACGGCTCCTCCGGAACATAGGCGTCGGTCGGGTAGAGCAGCCGGTGCTCCATGAAGATGACGGGGTTGTCGTCGCGGATGGCGGCGATCATGCACCCCTTGGCGTCGTATGCGTTGGAAGGTGCCACCACCTTGAGGCCGGGCACGTGCATGAACATGGAATGCAGCGCCTGACTGTGCTGCGCCCCCTGCCCCCAGCTCTTTCCGATCATAGAGCGTACCACCAGCGGCACGCTCACCGTTCCGCCGTACATGTAACGCGCCTTGGCGGCGATGTTGATCAACTGGTTCATGCACAGGAGCAGGAAGTCCATGCGGATGTGCGTGTGCACCGGGCGCAGGCCGGACATCGCGGCGCCGATCGCCACGCCGGTCATGGCGTCCTCGGACAGCGGTGTGGTGAACACCCGCTCCGCCCCGAACTCGGCTAGCAGGCCGCGGGTCGAGCCCTGAATGGCCTTGTGGTCGTCGACGTCGAGGCCGAAGACGAACACGTCATCGTCACGCCGCATCTCCTGGGCGAAGGCCTCGCACAAGGCATCGACGTAGCGCAGCAGGCGCCCTTCAGGCATAGACGTGGGCATAGAGATCCTCGGGGTCCGGGAAGGGCGTCTGTTCGGCAAAGGCGAAGGCCGCGGCCACCGCGCGGGCGATCTCGGCGTCGATCCGCTCCACCACCGCAGGAGCGAGCATTCCGGCCAGACGCGCCACCTGATCGTTGGCGAGCCAGGGCTCCAGCTCCGCCACCGGGCGGTAGCCCTGGTCGTAGTCCCGGTTGGGCCCGACATGTTCCAGCCAGCGATAGCAGGCCACTTCCAGGAAGGCCGGGCCGGCGCCGGCGCGCATGGCGTCGATGGCGGCCCCGGCGGCACGGCGAACCGTGAAGACGTCGCCGTCGCTCAGCCGCTCGGCCGGAATGCCGAAGGTGGCGACGCGCTCGGTCAGCCGTCCGGTTGCCCAACGCTTGGCGAGCGGCTCGTGGATGGCGTACCCATTGTTCTCGCAGACGAACAGGATGGGCAGCTTGTGGAGCGCCGCGAAGTTCAGGGTTTCATAGAAACAGCCTTCCTCGCTGGCGCCATCGCCAAGGAAGCAGGCGACCACGCCGCCGGTCCCGCGGCGCTTGGCGGTCAGCGCGAACCCGGCGGCCACCGGAACGCTGGTGCCGACCACGGCCGAGGCGCCGATGACGCCGGCGCGCATGTCGACGAGGTGCATCGAACCGCCGCGCCCGGCCGAGCAGCCGGCCTTCTTGCCGTACATTTCCGCGACCATCGCGTCGAGGTTGCCGCCCTTGGCGAGATAGGCGGCGTGGCCACGATACGTGATGGAAACGTGGTCGCGCGGTTCCAGCAGGTCGCACACGCCCACCGACACGAACTCCTGCCCGATGGACAGGTGAACCGGGCTCTTGATCTTGTCCGTCGGGTAGACCCGCGCCACCTCTTCCTCGACATGGCGGATGTATCGCAGAGACCGGTACAGCCGCTCGACGACCCCCATATCGGTGGATGGTGGCGCAGTCCGCGTGAAGCGGTCGCTGGTCATGTGAAGTCGCTCCGCCAGGGGGTATTCGGTAAGTGAACGGCGTGTGTGATAGTGCACGCCTCAGCGGTTTGCAAAACGTTAATTCGCGGCTTCATGCCGCCTTGCGCCGGCCGTCCAGGGCAACCCGGATGCTCTCGGCGTGCCACAGCACGACGGCGTCGCCGAGCGCCGCGACGTCGGGCGCCACCTCCTCCCGGCCGATGGGCGGCAGGACGAACACCGGCTTGCCCTGGCCGCGGGCCATCTCCAGTTCCAGGTCGAGCCACTTCCGGCTGCTTTTGACGCCGTAGACTCCGGCGAGGAGGAGCACCACGTCGACCGGCTGGATCTGCGATTCGAGCCAGGCGTGGAGATGCGTCTTGCCAAGGGGCGTGTTCGGATCGAAGGCCGGATCGTACCAGGGAACCGAGAAGTTCCTCCAGGTGACGTCACGATCCGCCTCGAGGAGTTCCCCCGCCTTGGTCCAATCGGCGTGGTAGCGCCAGGCGTGCGTGATGAAGACGTTGTAGAGCGGTTTCATGGGGTCCTGCCTGTTGCTTCCCGGACGGCTTCAGATGAGGGGCCGATCATAGGCTGGTGCATGGGCAAAGCCATAGTGCCGCCCGTCGCGATGGAAATAGCGGCCATTCGGTCCGCCTGGTGGATGGGAGAGCAGGACGAGCGCCATGCTCGCCAGCGCGAAGGGACTGACCGTCGAGCCCTGGTTCATCTCCGTACGCGCCTCTCCGGGATTCAGCACGTTCACCTGAACGTCGGCCTGCGGGAATCGCGCAGCAAGCTCCGCCGCCCAGCAGCCCGACAGGCTGTTCAGCGCGGCCTTGGAAACGTTGTACGCGCCGTGGCCAGCGCTGAAGGCCCAGCCGGCCTCCGACGACAGAAACAGGACGCGCGCCGTACCGGCCGCGGCCATGGCCGGCGCCACGGCCCGCGTTGTCAGCCATGGGCCGGTGACGTTGGTCGCCATCTGCTGCCGCCACTGTTCGGCGGTCATGTCCATCAGTGGCCATCGCCCGGCGGGACATTGCGGCAGGGCGGCGTTGTTGACCAGGCCGTACGGCACGCCACCGCGCGCGGTGATCGCTTTGGCAGCGACCGCGACCTGGACCGGATCGGTGATGTCGGCGGGAACGGTCACGAACCGTGAACGCTCGATGCCAAGTGGGGCGGCGGCGGCGACCGTCTCCTCCAACTTGTGAAGACGGCGCCCAGTCAGCATCACGGTGGCGCCCGCGGCGGCCAGGGCAAGGGAGATCGCCTGGCCATAGCCGGTACCGGCCCCGGTTACCCACACGATGCGCCCGGCCAGCCGCTCCCACCGTTCGCGCGACAAGCCGAACCGATGCTGCCGCCAGGCGGTGGGATCGGCGTCCGGAACGACGCCGTGGGTGGCCGCGGTCATTCGCCCGCCGCGGCGCGGCGGGTGACGTGCAGGATCTCGCCCTCCACCACGCTGCGCGCGACATCGCGGATGACCCCGGGCATCTCGATGACATCGACTTCGCGCAGGTCGACGTCGTTGAGTTCGGGCGGCAAGCCGTAGATCCAGCCTTCGTAGCTGACCAGACGATAGCCGTTGACCCGCCCGACCTCGGTGGGAACCGCCAGGAACTCATCCGAGGGGCCGGAGCCGCGCGAGAGCGTCCGGGTGTCGACGCCGTCCACACCGTCCGCGTCATCGCCGCGCCCGATGCCGACCGCTTCGCGGGTCTTGGCCCGGATCGCGGCGAGCGAGCGGTCGACAAGAATGCCCCACCGCTCAGCCTCGTCGATCATGTCCATTCGGAGGCGTTCGATGGTGACGGGAACGCTGTAGTAGCGCCCATCGAACAGCAGGATCTTGTAGTCCCGCAGATAGATCTGAATGAACTCGACACTGAACTCCTTGGCGTGCGCGCCAAGCACCGTCACGTCGCCGGGCTTGGCGTCGGCGAAGGTCGCGTTCCAGGCCGTTCCGGCAAAGGCGAGGTGGTGGTGCTGGTAGGCGATGAAGAGTTCGTCGCCTTCGAGTTCCAGCGGGTCCGGGCGCTGCTCCTCCTCATCGCCCAAGGTGGCGTTGGCGCGCATATACGACCCCTTGCGCCGCTGGTGCAGGCGCGGATCGTACTGGCCGCGGAGGTCGGCCCATCCTTGGGCCTCCTCTATTGTGGCGATGAGCGACTCTTCGCTGAGGTCCTTCAGGACGCCGGCCGGCAGCTTGTCCGAGCGCAGGAAGTCCAACTCGCCGTGTTCGGCCGGTACCGCATACGAAAAGCCAGCGTAGCGGTAGATCCGGTAATTGCCGACCTCTTTGGCGAACACGGCCATCGGCGGGCGCACGTCCACCTTGTTGTCGGCTGTGCGTTTCTCGGCCGCCGAGGACCGGTTGGCGTCGCGCTCCAGAAGCACGTCGTTGACGATGCGCTCCGCCCATGGACCAAGCGGAAAGCCGCGCTCGTGCAGGGAACAGACGATGCGGTTGAAACGCTGCTTGCGCACATTCGCATCGATGTAGGGTTCGCTGCTGTACCACAGGTGCGCGGGAATGGCGCGCCAGTACAGGTCGTAGAGCTGCTCCTTGGGGGCGCGGAAGTGGACGTTGTGGGCGTCCGGGTCGAGCCAGTAGACGCTTCCGTTGGTGAGGATCAACGGATTGATGTTGGCCATGCGGCCGATGTATTTCTGGTTCGATAGGATGAACGCGACGCCCTCGTCGCAGTCCTCCTCGGTTTCCCCCGGCACGCCGATGACCCAGTTCACCTCGGTGTAGATACCTGCTTCCCAACAGTCGCGGAGCACGCGGGACACCATCTCCTTGGTGTAGCCCTTCATCTGCAAGCGCAGGGTGTTCTCGGAAAAGGCGTCGACGCCAAAGCGTAGCGAGACGAAGCCGGCCGCCTTCAGCTTGTCGAAATAGGCGCGGTCGCACGCCTTGTGGATGCGCAACTGTCCGGTGAACTTCACCTTGAGGCCGCGACGGATCACCTCGTCGCAAATCTCCAGCAGCCGTTCGGGCTGGCCGTTGAGGTCGCTCTCGTTGAACATGAAGAGATGGCAGCCCCGCTCTACCAGCCATTCGATCTCGTCGACGAAGTTTGTCGCCGTCCGGATGCGCCAGTAGAAACGCTCGGCACAGAAGGTGCAGCGCGCCCACCGGCAGCCGCGGCTGGCGATGACCGGCACCAGCCGGTATCCGTTGAAGTTCCGGTAGATGTCGACGCCGAACCATTCGTAGGTCGGGAAATCGAGGACGTCGAGGTTGTGCGGCATCGGCGCCGGCACGAAGCGGACGTTCGGATCATCGAAACGCGACAGCACGCCGGGCATGTTCGCTGGCCGCTCGCCGCGCGCCAGCGCCTCGACCAATGGCCCCACCGAAAGGTCGGCCTCGCCGACGCACATGTAGTCGCATTCGGGAAAGGCCCGGCGGCCGATTTCGGCGTTGTAGCAACTGAACCCGCCCACCAGAATGACGAGGTCCGGCAGGATGGTCTTGAGATAGTTGACGAGCCGGCGGATGAAGTGCTCGTTGCACTGCTGGATCGACAGGCCCAAGACCTTGGGCTTCGCCTTGATGATCGCGCCGGCGATCTCCATGATCTCCGGCAGGAAGTGGTTGATGACGTCCGGCTGCGCCCAGATGTCGTAATGCTCGGCCTGCCACGGGTCCTTGGGCATCACGCGCCCGCTTTCCAGCACGGTTTCGCCGGCGCGGTCGAAGATGCGCTCGATGTGGTAGCGGTGGTAGACGACGATGTCGAGGTCGAAGGTCTGGAAGTTGATCGACGTCTTCTTCAACGCGTTGTGGACATGGGCCAAGCCGTTGGGCAACAGCGCAAGATTGCGGGCCGGGCAGTCCAGCAGCAGCAGGTCGAGACTATCGCGGATCGTCACGTCGGGAATGTCGATCGGATAGATGTTCGCCTCAATCGGGCTCCAGGCCCGCTTCGGCACCACCACGCGCGCCGATTCGGCCAGCGCCGACGGTTCGACCACCGCGACGTCCGCCGGCAGACGCCGGCGCATGCGCCAGCGCGGGTAGGTGCCGAGGTGCGCGAGGAACACCGTTCGAATTCCTGCGGGCAACGCGTCCGGCGTACCGACCGGCAGCCCCGCCGCCCAATCTGGAACGGGAACGTCGGGGTCGAGCACGACCGCCTGAACCGCGCCGCGCAGGCCGGGCTCGTGTTTCAGGATGTAGGCAAAGAAGTCGTCGCCGCCGTAGACCGCAAGGCCCGGCTTGTCCGCCAGAAGCGACGCCAGCGCCCGGAGGCAACGCACATCCTCATCGCCGTCGTCCATGCGGAAGCACTGCTTGGCAGAGAAGCACACGCGGGCCGCTTCGACTTGCTTTCGAGCCCCCTCGTGTTCCGCAAAGACCACGACGTTCGTTTTCATCAGCCCCACCTCTCCCAATGCGCACGATCGGCGCATCCGCAGCCGCACGAGCGACGGCCATACATCGGTCGAAGGTACCGACCCAATCCTTTCCTGTTTCTTAATACGCCACGATCCGACAATGCCGGACCAATGCATTACAGTTCGTGTGGGTATTTCTACCCGTGCAATTCGATAAGTAATATCCGGTCATTCAGGGTATCGGTACCAGTACGGATACCATTTCGGCAACCAATATTACAGACGTTGGAGCCGAACGTCACCAACCGCCCAGTCGAAACCACCGCGATGCCACAGGTCGAAATCAACCGTGGCGCCATCGGCGCGCACGTCGAATTCAACCGCTGCCCTGCCGTCGACGCTGCCGGCGCGGAACACCCGGTGGGCCAGCGGAAGGCCGTCGCCCGTGACGTCGACGGAGAATGGCTCGGCGTCCGATGTCGGCGGCATGCCCGGAAAGGCTATGGAGAAGGTGACCCGATAGCGGCCGCCCGGCAGGCGCATGGGCGGTCCGCGCAAAATGTGTCCCGGTGGCTCGTCCCTGGACACCGCCAAACCGTGCGGCGTGCGGACACTGTTGGGCGAGCGGCGCAGGACGACCCCGAGGTCGAAGCCGGCGTCCAGCCGCGCCAGCCCTTCCGGCGTTGCCGCCACCATGCCCAGGCCGCGCTCGACAAGCCCGGGCATTTCCCGATGCGGCCTGCGCCGTGGTTCGCCACCGGCGACGTGCGGCCAAACGCGAGCCCATGGCGGCGCCCCGGCCGCCGGTGCCGACGCGACGGCGTCGAAGGCGACCCGTTCGGCGCCGGCGTTGCCGATCCGGCGAGCGAACTCGCCCAGGTCGTGATAGACGCCGTGATAGGCCTCGTGCTGGTCCACGCCGCCGCACAGCAGCGCGTCCATGGTCCGGCAGGCGACCCCGCCGGCGGCCCTGCCGTCCCCCGCCAGTTCCATGACGCGGGACGGAAGGGCGCCGCCCTCGCCGCCGGGGAAGGACGCGACGACGCGCTGGAGCAGGTCGCCGGCGATCCTGGCCGGCCCGTCCACAAGGCAGGCGATCCGACCGCGCGCGTGCTTCAGGCCGGCGTTGAAGCCGCGGTGCCGGTGAAACAGCGAGGCGTCCTGCCCGCTGGTGACGAGGGTGTCGGCCAACCAGCGCACACTCGGCGACACGTCGTCGAAGATGTCCACCAGGATGATCTCATAGGCCTCACGCGCAAGGGTCTGCGAGGACAGGGCCTTGATCGCCCCGATCGCGTCGCCGCCGGTCGAGCCGCCATCCACCACGATAACCGACAGCAGGACGTCGCGGTTGTCCGTCGGCGCAGCCGCCACCCGCACGCCGCGGTGGGCGCCCGGACCGATCTGCTGCGCCTCGAAGTAGCCGCCGACCACCTTGTGGACGTAGGCCTCGCTCTCGAAGCACTGCGTCTCCAGACGATGGACGTGCGTGTCGAGCGCGGCCATGTTGGGCACCTCCACGCCCTCGGCGACGGCGTGACGCAGCACATGATGGGCATGCACCGACATCGAGGACCGCAGCACCATGCGCGAGAGCGCGTCCACCGCGTGACGCCGCTCGTCGGCATCGCCGCCGCGGATGGCGCGGCGTGCGTACTCCAGGAGGAACGCGTCGGAGTCGGCGTCCAGCCGCACCGCTTCGCGGGCGTGGTCGAGGCTGTCAAGACAACGCGCCAAGTAGTGGTGCAGCGACGCCAGCACGAGGTCGCGCAGCGTGCCGGCGACGTCGGGAGGCAGCGCCCGCTCCGGCCGCAGGGATGCCGTCAGCAGGTCGATGTAGCGGCGGTAGTTGAAATGGGCGCTGGCGTAATCGTAGGGGAACACGTCGTCGTCCGCCCCGACCCGCCAACGCTCCGGCGCGGACGCCAACGTCTCTCCGATCAACGACAACGCTTCGCGCACTTCGGCATCGCCGCCGAAGTGCAAGGCCGCGCGCGCCAGATTGAACCGCGCCACCAGGGCCGCCGGATCCCGCAGAACCGCCCGGCGCAGTTCGTCGAGGGCGTCCACCAGCAATCCGCCGGCATCGGTGGCCTGCGGCGCGTGAATCAGGCGCGCGCAGTAGTCGAGAAGCGCTTCGCGCGCGATATCATTGGCCACCTCCGCTTTCGGCTCGGGACCACCCAGCGCACGCAGCCTCGCGACGTTCCCCTCGCGCAGCGCGGCGATGAAGTCGGGGTTGCCGTTGCCCGGCATCCACCCCTTCCAGAACATGTTGCGCTTCTGCACCAGCGCCCCCGCCGGCCGACTGCGGCGACGCGGATCGGCCGCCAGGAAGGCGCAGAACCGCAGGAACCGCGACGCCACCGGCTCCGGCGCGAAACGGCTGCGCAATGTCCCGACCGCCGCCCACGCGGCGTCCTCGTGCCGTGCATAGTCGGCGAGCACCGCCCGCACCGCCCTTTCCAGTCCATCGGGCGTCGAATCGTATTCGATCAGGCCGTGCGGCGGGTCCGCATACAGCGCGACGACGCTGCCCTCCTGCACCAGCGTGACGCAGGCCATGCACGCCGCTTCGATGCCGCGCGTCACCATGCCGCCCGGGCGCCGGTAGTAGGAGATGGTGACCTTCGCGCGCGACAGCAGGTCGAAGTACGCGCTCTCCGACAGGTGCCCGTTGACGTACAGGACGTTGATACCGGGAATGTCGAGCACCCGGTGTAGCAGCGCCGCCTTGTCGGGATGGTAAGGGGCGAACAGGGTGCCCGACATGAACACATCGATGTCGCGCGGCCGCCGCACCGGCATCGGCAGGTCGGCCGGACGCCCGAAGACGAGGGGAAACACCGACACCGGCCGGTCGAGGATCGGCGCCAGCCCGGCGTGTTCGGTGTGGTCGTTGACGATCAGCTCGTCGAACGCCCGCAGCCAGGGATACAATCCCTGGATGTGCATATCGTAGTCGGAGGTCACGCCGATCGTCTTGCAGCCCAGGCTGGTGAAGTCGGTCGGGATCTGGTGCCATTCGACCATCTCGGCGATGAAGAGATCGGGCGGATCGGCCGTATCCACATAGTCGTGGATGGACGCGTACGGCCGGATCGGCCGATCGTCGCGGTGTGTCGAGATGTTGGTGACGCGAAAGCGCGGGTCGGCGACCGCGCCCGTCAGATGCACGTGCGGTCCGTGCCGGTTGGCCGGCAGCATGCCGAGCACGGCGATGTGCGGCTTCTCGATGAGCGCCAGCAGCGCCGCCGCATGCGCGCCCGGCAGGCGCGCCAGGAGGCGCGCCGCCCCGTCGTCGTCGCCGTCGATCCACAGCGACACGGCTTCATAGAAGCGCGGCAGAGGGCCATCGAAGCGGGCGAGGCCGCTCAGCGCCTTGTCGGCCCGTCCGATCAATCCCCATGCCGCATGGGTGCGCCAGTCGTCCGCCGCGCCGGTCGCGGCGGCGAGGCTGTAGGCGCCACGGGTGAAGGGGTGTTCCGCCGCCGTCATGGCGCCGGCTTCACTGCGGACGAACGGAAACGCGCAATTCTGCTCATGGGCCTCGGTTCGACGGTGTTGCGGAAACTCGCGTCCGGGAAGCATGCCTAGGGGACGTCGACGAGCGGCGGACGGAAGTACCAGTCGATCAGGCGGTGCGCGGTGCGTCCGCCTTCGCGGACGCGCGCCGCCAGGGCCTCGTCCCCGCCGCTTCCGAAGCGCGCCAGGACCCCGTCGACCGCCTCTTCGGCCTGAGCCCGGAAATGGTAGGTTTCCGCCAGCAGGGCGCCGAAGACCGCGTTGACCCGTTCGGTCGCGCGCTCGGCGGCGTCCCACACGTCGCGTTCGATCGTCTCGTCGGCGAAGCACGAACGCTCCACCTGCGTGTGCTCCCGCCAGTCGTGCCGCCGGAAGGCGAATTTCTCGGAACTCAGATTGCTCTTGTTGAAGGCGAAGCCGAACAGGTCGCGGTCGGTCACCGGATCGAGGATCTGCCCATGCCGGATCGCATCGGCAACCCGGCGCTGGTAAGGCGTGTAATCCGCCTCGTCGAGGAAGCGGATGGGCTCGTAGCCGAGTTCGGTGATGATGGGCTCCAGACCGGCCGCCCGGATCATCTCCAGGTGTTCGTTGACGAGGCTGTTGCGCCAATCCCCGACCTTGCCCTTGCCGTGGCGGAAATTGTGCCTGTGGTTGCCGGTCAGGTTCAGATGGTCGAGAGCCTGCCAGATTCCGGCGGCCCTCGCCTCGCTCACCTCCAGGTATGCGGTCCGCGCAACCGCCTGTATGGTCGGGACGGGCGCATCGATCAGGCTTTCCCACCGCATGACGTGGTGGAAACGGTCGCGCACCTGAAGGAACTGCTCGAAGTACCGCTTCAGAAAGGTCGCCAGCCCCTCGAAGAACGCCGTGTCGGTGAGCTTGTATTCCGCGAGGCTCTGCCGCAGGTCGTCGTTGTCCCGCTCCGGCGGGACAAAGCGCTGGATGTATTCGCTGGCCAGCGCGTTGATGGAGAAGCACGAGGAATTGAGGATGCCGATCGGGTTGCGGATCGAGGCGAATTTCGTATAGGCCGCGTAACAGGGCTCGTCGAGCCAGCGGCGCGGATGTTCGTGGCTGTGCACGACGTTGTCGCTGTCAAGGAGTTCGCGCGGGTGGGACGTGTTGAGCGTGAAATCCCCCATACCCCGCACGCCAAGGTATTTGCGGAAGCAGGCGCGCTCCGGCTGGTCGGCCTTCAGCCACTTCGGCCCCCCCGTCATCTGCTGGAAGTTGCCGTTGTAGATCAGGTCGCCGGTGATGCCATGGGCGGCGAAAGCCTTCTTTATCTCGTGGGCGACGTAGTCGTCCAGCGCCACGACGAACTTGTTGATAACCCCCTGGCGCAATCCGCCCTTGGTGGGGACATCCGCGAACATCTGCACGACGTGCTGCAGCACGCTGATGAGGAGCGTGAAGCCGCTGCGCGGCGGCCCGACGACCAGCGGCATGAAATCGCGTTGCAGGACGGGGCGCATCGCAATGCTCCTCACTGTTGTTCGGCGGACAGGTCGTCGTACGTCCTATGGAAAGAGTTCGGCGGCAACGGATTAACAATTGATGAATCCGTTGCCGTCCCTACGCCGTGGTGAGCCGGGGCGCGATGCCGATTGGGCATGGACCCCATCTGGTGGTTCGGCTATGCTCGGCGCCGGTGGCGATCAACGATCTCCTGGCTGATTTCTTCAGTTTCCGGGACTGGCCAATCAAACATTCCATGAGGATCAGCTTGTCCGCGGACACGACGGTCGAACATTGGCGACGCCGAATCCGGCAGGACACGGAAGCCGGTTATCACTACGCCATGGGCAACGCGCTGCTTGTCCAGGGAGATCGCGTGGCGGCCGAGGCGTGCTTTCGCCGCGCTCTCGACATACGGCCGGAACACGGCCCGACACTCGCCAATCTTGCGGAGGCGCTCGACGGGCAAGACCGCGCTTCCGATGCCGCCGAGTTGCGCCGACCTGTCGCCGCGGCGGATCGGGCCTTGGGCTGGTGTGACATCGGCGACGTCCTGATGCTGCGAGGGAAGACCGCCGAGGCGCTGGAACGGTACCAGCGCGCGGTGGATGCGTCGTCGGATTGCGCGCAGGCCTACCGAGGGCTGGGCGACGCGCTGCTGCTGTGCGGGCGCCATGACGAATCGGCGCAGGCGCACGCGCGTGCGGTGCGCCTCGACCCGGACTGCCTGCACGCCGGCCATGCCGCGCGCGAGCATTTCAAGAGCGGAGATCTGTTGGTTGGGCAGGGCCGGCACGAGGAGGCGATCCGCGCCTACGGACGCGGGCTGTCCATCAAGCCGGACTACGCGCATGGCCTGCGCATGCGGGCCGCCTCTCTGCTTGCGCTCGGCCGCCTCCAGGAGGCGCATGCGGACTGCCGAAGGGCCGTCGAGGCGGAGCCCGACTCCGGTCCCGGCTACGTGCAACTGTGCTCCGTGCTGCAGCAACTCAAGGAGTACGAGGGGTCCATCGCGCCGGGCCAGCGCGCGGTGATCATCGATGCCGGCCGGATCGAAGCCCATATCCATCTGGGCGGCAGCCTGATGGTGCTTGGTCACCTGGACCGCGCCGAAGAGTCGCAGCGCGAAGCGATCGCCTTGAACGGCAATTCCGCCGAAGCACGCGCCTCCTTGGCCTATGTGCTCTGGCGAAAGGCGCGCATCCAGGACGCCGTCAAGGAGATCAAGCAGGCGATCGCCTTGCGACCGGAACCGAAGTGGATCGGTTTTTTCAATGAATGGTCGCAGGAGCTTGCGAAGAAGGAGTGAGGCCGACGGCATCACAAGAGCGGCGCGCCTCACCTTCATGATCGACCGACGCGCAGACCCAGCCTGTCGCTCCGCTGTCCCGCTGCCGCTGCCGCCATGAGCTTGCCGGAAGGGCGCACGCCGTTGTAGACATACCCTGATCATAGGGCAACTTTTATTGCGGAGCCTGAACCGATGGACTTGCGCCCCTTCAACCCGTCACAAGAACAGATCGAACGTGCGCGCGACCTTGCCTGCCGCAGCCTGCTCTGCTATCAGCCCTTCGAGTTCAGCGATGATCTGGTCGTCGGCATGGGTCATCAAATGATGACCAAGGGCCGCGGCATGGTTCACACCGGGCACATTCCCGACGCTTACAAGGACCAACCAGGCGTTAAGGGTGTTTTGGTCGACCCGGAAAAGGTGGATCAGTTCCGCGCCGACAATCTTCTTCTGGACGATCTGTACCAGAGGATGGTGAACTTCATCGAATCAAAGCTCGGCGCTTTTTCCCAGTATGACTTTGCTGAGGTCGGCTGTTGCTCCGGCTATTTCCCGATCCAGATGGCCATGCGCGGTGCCAGGAGCGTCACGGGTTACGACCGCATTGATTACTCCCCGACGTTCAAGCTGCTCAACGAAATCGTCGGCACCGACGTGCAGTTCTTCAACAAGGCCTACCGCAACGGCACCATCGAAGGCGCGGAGCCGGTCGATGTCGTCATGTCCGTCGCCGTCATCCTGCACATCAGCGACATTTTGCAGCATCTCGCCTTCCTCGGCAGCATCGCGAAGAAGGCCATGTTCGTCTGGACGAACACCATGGCCGGCGACAACGAGGACGAGGAAAATCTGCTCATCCGCTACAACCAGCCGAACCGGTACTACAAGGACGACAAGTTTCCGTACGGCTTCGACTGCGTTTTCATCTCTCCGGCGCTGCTGCGCCTGTCGTTGACGGAAATGGGCTTCACGGAGATCCACGAGTTCACCGACCGCCCGGAGGCGATGGACAAGACTCTGTTCCGCCAACACCGCGGCTATCTCGCGATCCGTCCTTGACCGGCGATGGGAGGGCCCCCAGGCTCTCCCCCACCGATCGAAGGGTACCGTCGATGGCCTGAGCAAGGCCCTGGAGACCGAGTCACCGCGCGTGCGGTTGATCGGAAGCGATGCTTCGGTCGCGCATGCATGCTTTGTCATGCCCAAGCATGCGCATGCCCAGCATCAAGCTGCCGCAATACGGCCACATTGCGTCGTCACACACGCGTTGAGGGCAATATCGCTCTCGACGCGGAGAATTTTCATCATGCCCGTGCAGACATTCAATCCGACCGACCTGCCGCAGAGCACGGCCAACTGGGCGGTCGCCCGGCGCATGGTCGGCACGTTTGCTCCGCATGCGCAGGTATCGCCCAATATGACGGTCGCCATCGATCCGGGCTTTCTGCTCAACGGCACCACGCTGACGGAAGTGACGGCCCAAGCGATCGGCCCGTTCACGCTGCCGGCCGCGTTGCGCGTCGATCGCGTCGTCATCGACCGCGCCACCGGCCAAGCCACCATCCTCTCCGGCACCGAAGGCGCGCTGACCCCGCCGGCCATTCCCTTCGGCAAGCTTCCGGTGGCCCGCGTCCTGCTGCGGAACACCACGGCGGAGATCACGAACGCCGACATCTACGACGAGCGCGCGCTGTACGACGTGACGGCACCCGCCTCCAGCCCCGTCATCTGCGTCGCCAATCTCAACGGAACCGACCAGACCGGCGTGGCCAGCAGCACCAACGTCAAAGTCAACCTGAGCAATGCCGCCATCAATGTCGGAAGCGGCTTCGACACCACGAACAAATGGTTCAAGCCGACGATCCCCGGCTACTATGTTCTCTATGGACAGATCGGCATCCAGCTTACGGCGAGCGTTTCCATGAGCGTCCAACTGCGCGTGAATGGCAACCTGGTCGCCAGTTCGAATAACCAATCGTCGACCGCCTCCACCTCCTATGCGGATACGCAGCAGATCGTCTATCTGAACGGCACGAGCGACTACGTGGAACTGTACGGATCACAAAACACGGGCTCGTCCGGCGCCTTCCTCGGCGCCACCAACAGCACGTTCTTCACCGCGCATCGGATCGGGTGATCCGCACATCGGCCATTCGGCCGGTTGCGCGGATGGGTGAGCGGCCAGCCGGATGGCGCCCCCGCGCATGGCCTTTCGTGCCCTCGGCCAGACCTGCGCGGATTAACCTCTTCTTAGCGCCCGGACGGCCTTGATGGAGTACAAGGCGGCAGCGGCCTTCCATGAGAGCGGCTTGGATGATCCCGAGTGTCGAGAGGTTTCCCTTGCGCCGTCTGACCTTTGTTGAGCGCACCGTCGAGGGCTACGCCGACGGATTGGCCAAGGCGCTGGAGGACGCGCCCCCGCGCGTGCGCTTCATCGCCGGCGACGCGCTGGCGCCGGAGGTGGCCGCCCGGTTGCGCGCTCTGCGGCCCGACGTGCGGATCACCACCGACGACGATCCTGTCGGCGAGGCCGGCCAAGCCGGCGGAAACGCCCCGCTGGTCGCGCTGTTCGGCGCGACGGGCGAGATCCTGTCGCCGCATCTCGCCGGCTTCCTGGACGCGCGATCCGTGCACGTCGTCGCACCGATCACCAATCATTATCACCGCAACAAGGTCCTGTTCCTGGTTTCCATCCCCAAGGCGGGCACGCATCTCCTGTTCGAACTCGCCAAGGCGTTCGGTATCGAAGAGGGTGGGGAATGCCCCTTGATCCCGCGCTTCTGGGAATGGCCGGGGCACTGGTTCTATCTGGAATATTCCAACAGCCACACCGCCGCCCCCGACTTCTTCCTGGACACCACCCGGCGCCGGCCGTTCGGCAATCGCGATCATCCCTTCGCGCGCAATCCCACATTGTTCATCTACCGGAATCCGCTCGACATCCTGGTGTCCGAGGCGAATTACTACCATGAGGACGGCAAGACCCTGTTTTCCGGGTATCTGGCCCACTTGTCGTACGAGGAAAGACTGCTTCGCCTGATCGACGACCCATGGCTTCTCGGGACGTTGCGGGACCGGATCGGTAAATTCCTGGCCTGGCTCGACTTCGGCAGCGTCATCCCGGTTTCTTTCGAGGAACTCGTCGGACCGCAAGGTGGCGGCGACCGCACGGTTCAGCTCGATCTCATCTGGTCGTTGCAGCTCAAGCTCCACGTTGCCGGGCGGCCGGAAACCTTCGCCGACCGTGTGTTCAACCAGAACAGCCCAACCTTCCGCTTCGGCCGGATCGGTGCCCACCGCGAACGGCTCACCGATGCGGCGCGAGAGCGCCTCGCGGCCTTGCCGCAGGACTTCATGACCGTCCCCGGCTACCACGACGATTCGCCCTTCCCCCGGCGCGCCGATGAGTTCCGGCGCCGGATGCCCATCTACAGCCGGGTGCGTTATGGCCGACAACCGATCCTGGAGAAGGCCGACTGCATGGGCCACAACATCATCCGGTTCGACAACCGCTTCGTCGCCGTCCCGCGATCCGCGGGTCCGATCGATCTGGCGTCGCTGCCGCAGAGCGCCTTGGACGGCTTGCTGCACTCCACGGATCTCACCGAACTGGAGCACCTGATCTTTCTGGCGACGCGGACCACGTGACGGGCGTTGGCGAAGCCTTAACGAAAAATGCATTCTGTCGGGGGTAGTCTCGCAAGACCTCAGCACGCCCCGCCAGCCGTCGGCCCCTTCGCATGCCGACGCCCGACGGACGATGCATCAACAGTATGCGCCCCTGTTCCGGAAGGCGAACCAATGCCGAAGCCTATCTTCACCGGAGAATTCGTCGCCTTTTCGCCATCGGACCGGGTTGCCCTCGGGCAACTGATCCGAAAGGTCGCGCGTCCGAATTGCCGTATGGCGGAAATCGGCAGCTGGCTTGGCAACGGCAGCACCCAGGTGTTCCTGAGCGAACTGGCGGTTCACGACGGAAGCAACCTGCTGTGCGTGGACACGTGGCGGGGCAATCCGAACGTTCCGCGACACCAGACGATCGTGGCCGAGTACGATGTGTTCGCCACGTTCCGATCGAACGTGGCGGCAGCGGCATCGCCCGTAAATGTGCAATTCCTCGTCGCCGACAGCACGCAGGCGGCGCCATGGATCGCCGATGGCGGTTTCGATCTCGTCTTCATCGACGCGGACCACAGCTATGGCTCCGTGCAGGCCGATATCGCCGCCTGGCGCGGCAAAGTGAAGGCGGGAGGAATTCTCTGCGGCCATGATTGCGAGAGCCGCGTCACCCCCGCCACCCGGGCGCACCTGATGGAACACCGGCAGTCCGACGCGATTCCCGGCGATGGGACGCCATTCGCGATGATCCATCCCGGTAGCATTCTTGCCGTCGACGAGGCCTTCGGCGGGCAAGCGGAACTGTGTTCCGAGCATCCTGTGACGCTGGGTGACGGCTCGTTCGGCCGCTCGACGATATGGTTCGCCACGATGGCGTAGAGGCCGGACGCGCCCGCGAGCAGCAACGAGACGGCATCCCCCCTGGACACCCAAAGCGCGATGTCTGAAAAGCTCAACGATCTGACGATGAAGGCTGTGGATATCTTTGCGGAGGCGGCCCGCACGGAGTGCAACCCGGCACTGGCCGGCCACATGCGTCTCATCAATGCCCTGGGCGATCTCATCCGCTTCGCCACGCTCGATAAACTCAAGACGGCATCGAGCCACTTCAGCCTCCTTCAAGGCGACGATCGCCGGCGCATCGAGGGCAGGGCGCTCGCTCTGGCTCAATTGAATCTGACGAGCGTCCCGGCGCAATTCTCGCCGGTGCGGACGGCCGGGCACCTTCCGCTCGCCCGCCAGCCGTCCGGGCTACTGGCCGCCCTCAACACCAGAGGCAAACCGCGCCGCTGACCATCCCGTGGTCGCCGCTCCACCCTAACCGGCGAGCACCATGCTGGTTTCCGATCGCACGGCCAGTGCCGTCGTGGCATAGCCGCTGCTGTCCTGAACACGACCGAACTGCGACACCATGGCGCCGTTCATGTTCCATGTCGACATCATGCCGGACTGGGTGTTGCGCCACAGCACGTCCGCCTTGCCGTCGCCATCGAAGTCGCCGATCCCTTCGGCCTTGAGGTGGCCCGGCGTGACGGCGTCCGCGCCGTTCACCTGCACGCGGCTGAACGACTCCACCCGATCGCCGTCCATGCCCCACATCGAGACCATGCCGGACTGGGTGTTGCGCCACAGCACGTCGGCCTTGCCGTCGCCATCGAAGTCGCCGACGCCGAGCACCTCCAGATGGGTCGGCATGGCGGCGTCCGCGCCGTTCACCTGCACGCGGCTGAACGACCCCACCTGATCGCCGTCCATGCGCCACATCGAGACCATGCCGGACTGGGTGTTGCGCCACAGCACGTCGGCCTTGCCGTCGGCGTCGAAATCGGCGATGCCCTCGACCTTGAGGTGGGCCGGCATGGCGGCGTCCGTGCCGTTCACCTGCACGCGGCTGAGCGACGACACCTGGCCACCGTCCATCCGGTACATGGACACCATGCCGCTGCTGGTGTTGCGCCACAGCACATCCTTGGCGCCGTCGCCGTCGAAGTCGCCCATCCCCTCGGCCCGCAGGTTCACAGGCATGTTCGCGTCCTGGCCGTTCAACTGCACGCGGCCGGTCTGCGTGATCACCGTGTCGTCGATGTGCCAGCGCGAGATCATGCCCGTATCGGCGTTGCGCCACAGCACGTCGGCGACGCCATCCCGGTCCATGTCGCCGACGCCGACGACGCCCAGGTTGGACGGCATGACGGCATCGAAACCGCCGTTTTCGACGATGTCGGAAGCGATCACCTTGGCGCCGTCCATCCGCCACATGGAGACCCGGGTGGTGGTCGTGTCACGCCACAGGATGTCGGCCCTGCCGTCGGCGTCGTAGTCACCGATCCCCTCGACGCGCACGCTGCCCGGGGCGGTGGCGTCTTGTCCGTCGAGTTGCAGGCTTTCGGACGACACCACCTGGAATCCGTCGAGCTTCCAGGTCGAAACCGCGCCGGTACCGACGTTGCGCAGCAACACGTCGGCCCGACCGTCACCGTCGAAGTCGCCGAAGCCCTCGATGCGCGTCCCCTGGGGCAACACCACATCCTGGCCGTCGTTCTGCAAGCGCCCGGACGCCAGCTGCGTGGTGCCGTCCATGAGCCACATCGACACATTGCCGGACTGGAGATTGTGCCAGAGGATGTCGGCCTTGCCGTCACCGTCGAAATCGCCAGTGCCGACGGCCTTCAGGTGGGCCGGCAAGAGCAAGTCCTGGCCGTTGCTCTGCACGCGCGCCGCCGACGTGACGGTGGTGCCGTCCATGAGCCACATCGACACGTTGCCGGACTGGAGATTGTGCCAGAGGATGTCGGCCTTGCCGTCACCGTCGAAATCGCCACTGCCTTCCGGGCGCAGGTTGGACGGCACGACGGCGTCCTGGCCGTTCAACCGAAGCCGCGCCGCGTTCGCCACCCTGGCGCCGTCCATCTGCCACAACGATACCATCCCGTTGGCGTTGTTGCGCCACAGCACGTCCGCAGTGCCGTTGCCGTCGAAATCGTTGATCGCCGCGACGTCCAGATAGGTCGGAACGTACGCGTCCCCGCCGTTGTTCATGACATGGCCGGTGGCGGGCTCGCTCCCGCCGTTCATCCGCCACAGGTTGACCTGCCCGGTGGTCGTGTCGCGCCACAGGACGTCGGCCTTGCCGTCCCGGGAAAAGTCCTGGGCGGGAGGACGCAGCTGCTGCAGCGAGAAGGTGCGATCGGCGAACTTGAAAAATTCGGCGTTGGTGACGGTGTCCACACCCTCGCCAAAGCGGGATGACACCAGGACGCGCGAGCCTTCACGGACGATCGTGTAATCGGTGCGCTTGCCGCTGAAGACGGCCGTGTCGATCCCCTCCCCGCCGTCAATGGCGTCGCTGCCGGCACCGCCGGACAGGAGATCGTTGCCGGCACCGCCGCGCAGATCGTCGCCACCGGCGCCACCGTCGATGGTGTCGTCACCGCCGAGAGCGTCGAGGGTGTCGCTGCCGGCACCGCCGGCCAAGCTGTCTTCGGCCTCGCCGCCGACCAGCGAAACTCCGCTGTCCATCAGCCGCTGGTAGGTCAGCGTGGCGTCGGCGAACCCCACAGCCTCGACGTTGCGGATGACATCCGTACCCTCCGTCCCGGAGGCGGCGATGGACACCGTGCCGTCCCGCAAGACGACCGTGTAGGCCGAACGCTGATCGACGAACGTGACCGTATCGGTTCCCAGGCCACCGTCGAGGGTGTCGTCGCCGCCGCCGCCGGACAGCACGTCCTGGCCATCGCCACCAAGCAGGCTGTCGGCGCCATCCAGCCCAAGCAGCGTGTCGTCGCCGTCATACCCCAGAACGGTGTCGGCGCCGGCCCCCGCGGTCACGCCGTCGGAATTCATGGTGCCGACGAAGGTGACGCCGCCGTCGAGCAATTCGGCAAGGTTGTAGCCGCGATCGGCGAATTGGAAGATCTCGACGCCGCTGGCGGTGTCGGTGTCCTCGGCGCCGCTGTGGGCCAGCGTCGCCGCCGAGCCGTCCCAGGTCACCGCGTATTCGCTGCGCGCACCGGAGAACACCGCCGTGTCGACGCCACTGCCGCCGTCGAGCACGTCGCTGCCGGCGCCGCCCGACAGGGTGTCGTTGCCCGCCCCACCGGACAGCATGTCGCTGCCGGCACTGCCGGTGAGCGAATCCGATCCGCTGCCACCGACCACCGACGTCACGCTGCCCTGCAACTGCTCCAGAGGGGCTGTCTGGTCGGTGAAGCGGAAGGACTCGATGCCGCTGATCGCGTAAACGCCGCCGGTGCCGCTGTGCACCAGCATCAGCACGCCGTCGACGGAACCGACCGTGTAGTCGCCGCGCACGCCGGACAGCACCAGGGTGTCGTTGCCCGCGCCGCCATCGACGCCGTCGTTGCCGGCACCGCCCGACAGCAGATCGTCGCCGTCGCCGCCCGACAGGACGTCATCCCCGTCGCCGCCCAGCAGCGTGTCGCTGCCTGCCCCGCCAACCAAGCTGTCGGCCCCCGCGCCACCGGACAGCACGTCGTTGCCGTTCCCGCCGACGAGCGAATCGGACCCGTCGCCGCCGATCACCGACGCCCCGCCATTCAGCAGTTGGTCCAGGATGACGGTCTGGTCGGCGAACCGAAAGGTCTCGACGTCGCTGATAGCGTCGGTGCCGCCGTTGCCGCTGTGCACCAGGGTCAGCACGCCGTCGACGGAACCGACCGTGTAGTCGCCGCGCGCGCCGGACAGCACCAGGGTGTCGTTGCCCGCGCCGCCATCGACGCCGTCGTTGCCGGCACCGCCCGACAGCAGGTCGTCGCCGTCGCCGCCCGACAGCGTATCGGCTCCGTCGCCACCCAGCAGCGTATCGTTGCCGCCGTTGCCGACGATGTTGTCATCGCTGGATCCGCCGACCAGCGAATCGGCCCCGGAGCCGCCCGTCAGCGAGTCGGCGCCATTGTTCAGCAACTGGTCCCAGGTGACGGTCTGGTCGGCGAACCGGAACGACTGCACCCCGGTAACCACATCGACGCCATCGGATCCGCCGTTGCGGTGCGTGATCGTGGTCCGGAAATAACTCTGACTGACAAGGTAGTCGGCACGGGCACCGGAGTATACTGCGGTATCATGGCCTTCACCGCCGGATAGCGTGTCATTGCCGCTGCCGCCGGACAGGAGATCCCTGCCGTCGCCGCCTTCGAGGACGTCGGCACCCTCGCCACCGACGAGGGTGTCGTTGTCGTCGCCGCCATGCAGGGCGTCGTTGCCGGCGCCGCCGACCAGCGAGTCGTTTCCGTCGCCGCCGCGGATCTCGTCATTGCCCTGGCCGCCGACGACCGTGTCGTTCCCATCACCGGCATGAAACCCGGATGCGGTGGAATAGGCCCATGTGCCGCTGCTCGGCAATGTCACCGAGTCATCGCCGTCTCCGGAGTTTTCGGTCGTCGCTCCACTGCGGTACTGTGCCTGGTCGACCGACCCGAGGTCGACGACGTCGCCATGGTCGGAGAACACATTCGGGAGCGTGTTCAAGGTCGTGGCGAACGGATTCCAGGAAAGCAGGCCGGGATTGGCGGCCGTGCTTCCCACCTGCACATCATCCACGAAAACGCACAGTGTCCCCTCGTCCGCGTCCGTTGTGAGGTACACGTCCACGCCATTGGCAAGCGATAGCGATCCCGACTCGTCACCCCGATCAAGGCCCCAGCGGACCTGGACCTCGCCGGCGTTGGCGTCGGAATTCCGCAGTTTCCAGACCTGCTTGAGGGACCCGTGGCCATCCGTGTCACAGCGCCCCAGTGCGGTAAGGGTGACTTGAACCATCGCGAACCCGCCCACTTCAACAACGAAAGCGCCCATGGCGCCAGCGGAGCTACCCATTGCTGTCACAGGATAGCACCAGCCCCCCGAAATTATTAGTTCATATATGTATCAAATTGAAACAAACGCGGCAAAAAAGTGGTACCCCGGATCGCGTGCGGGCCTACGGCTCCCGCAGGCTTTCGTCAAAGACCCTCAGCACCGGGTAGATGAGGTAGGACAGGACTGAGCGGCGCCCGACGATGATCTCCGCCATCACCGTCATGCCGGGAATAAGGCGGAAGTCCGGTGGCGCTTGCCGCAGGGCGATCGCCCCAAGTTCGATGCGGCTTCGGAACACGGACTCGCCTTTGCCATCGTCACGCTTGAACGTGTCGCCGCTGACCACTCGCACCGCGCCGTCCAGCGTACCGTGTTTTTGAAATGGCAGCGCGTCGAGCTTGACGCGCACCGGATCGCCAATGCGGATCTGGCTGATGTCGGTCGCGCCGATCTCCGCTTCGACCTCAAGCGGCACGTTGAGCGGCACGAGTGTGATCAAGGGCTCTGCTTCGCGGGCCACCGATCCGACGGAACGTTGCGCGACATCGAGGACGACGCCGTTCGCAGGCGCGCGCAACTCCACGAGGCTGCTGCGCCGCTGGGCCTTCGCGAGCTGCTGCTCCAGCGTGTTGATCTCCCGCTTCGCCGCAACCAGACGCTCGCTGATCTCGCGCTCCCACTCGCTGACATAGGTGTCGCGCTGGTGCTGGGAGAGAGCCAGCTTGTGCCGCAGTTCCTGCTCCTCGGCAACGCGGACCGCCAGCGCTTCCTGCGCGGTCATAACGTTGAGCTGCGCTTCCTTCAGTTGAAGCTGGGACCCCGCGTTGCGCCGGATCAGTTCTTCCCGCATCGCCTGGATGTCGAGCAGCACGCGCAGGCGATGCCGCAAGCCGGCCTGCGCTTCCCGGCTGGCTTCCAGGCTCGAGGTCAGCCGCGCCACCTCCGTGTTGAAGGCGGCGATACGCGCCCGCATCTCCGCCTCGCGCTGCCGGCGAACCTGGACCTGCAAGCCCCGGATACGATCCTTCACCGGGTCCGCTTCGTAAGGCGTACGGTCGAGTTCGCTGCGCAGCCGTTCGGCTTCGGCCGTCAGGCTGGCCAGACGCTCCTCCAAAGCGGTCGCGTCGGCCTCCGCGAATGTGGGGTCGAGTGTGGCCAGCCGGTCGCCCTCTCGAACCGCCTCGCCGATGGAGACGTCCAGCGTGCGGATGATGCCGGTTTCGAGCGGCTGCGCAACGATGAGCGGCTTGGTCGTCACGATCCGCCCGCGCGCCACGACGATGCGGTCGACTTCCGCAAGCGCCGCCCAAGCCATCGCGCACACGAACATGGCTACGATCACGTACAGCACGCTGCGCGCACCGCCGGGAACGGGACGCTCCTCGATGGCGATCGCGTCCGGCTGGAAGTCGGCCGCGGCGGCTGAACGTCGGGGGGCACGGGCCTTGCCGGGTCCGCCAGCGCCCTTCACCGGAAGGACTCGGTCTGAAGGTTCCACAGCTGTCTGTACATTTCGCACTCTTCGAGAAGCGCGTCATGCGGCCCAAAGCCGACCATGCGGCCTTGGTCGAGGACCATGATGCGGTCGGCGTGCCGAATCGTCGAAAGGCGGTGCGAAATGATCAGCGTGGTCCGCCCCTGGGCGATCGCCTTCATGTTGCGCTGAACGATCATCTCGCTTTCGGGATCGAGGGCGCTGGTCGCCTCATCGAGGATCAGCAGCGTCGGCTGCCGCAGCAGCGCCCGCGCGATCGCCAGCCGTTGACGCTGCCCGCCTGACAGGTTCACGGCGCCTTCCTCCAGGTGGGTGTCGTAGCCGTGCGGCAGGCGCTGGATGAACTCGTCCGCTCCGGCGAGTTGAGCCGCATTCACCACCTCCTCGAACCGTGCCTCCGGTTTGGTGAGAGTGATGTTCTCCCTTACGGTCCCGCGGAACAGGAAATTCTCCTGGAGGACGACGCCGATGTTGCGGCGCAGGTGCACCCGGTCGATGTCGCGCAGATCGAAGCCATCGATCCGGATGTTGCCGCCCTGCGCCGAATGGAGCCCCTGCAGCAGTCGGATGAGCGTGGACTTGCCGGACCCGCTGCGTCCGACGATGCCAAGCACGGCGCCGGGGGGAATCGCGAATCGGATGTCGGCCAGCGCGGGGGTGACCGCCGTCGGATACTTGAAGCCGACGTCTTCGAAAGTGATGCCACCCCGGAGTTTGGGCTGCAAGCCTCGGCTCATCCCCATCTCGGGGGCGGTGTTCATGACCTCACCGAGCATGCGCACCGACACCGCCACCTGCTGGTAGTCCTGGATGATGGTGATGAGCTGCAGCAGTGGGCCGCTGACCCGGCCGGCGAACATCTGGACCGCCACGAGTTCGCCCACCGACATCGAACCGTCGAAGACGAAGCGCACGCCGATCCAGATGACCGAGATCACCATGAGCTTTTCCAGCAGGGCGGACACCGACCGCGCGGTCGCCGATAGGCGCCCCACGGACAGGTGCCGCTCCACCGCGTCGGCCGACCGCGTGTCCCACTGACGCCGGTGCTGCGGCTCCAGTGCGAGCGCCTTGACCGTGCCGATGCCGTGGATCGTCTCCACCAAAAGCGCCTGCCGCCCGGCTTCGGCCTTGTAGAGGTCCTGGAGACGCTGCCGGAACCGGCTGGCGACCACGGCGATGATGGCGGCGATGAGACCGGTGAAGCCAAGCACAGTGAGCGCAAGCGGCACGCTGTAGAAGAAGATGATCGGCAGCGAGATCAGCAGCGCCGTCGAGTCCAGGGCGGTGAGGAACAGCCGGCCGGTCAGGAACTCCCGGATCGTGCGATCCTGCTGGACGTGGTTCGTCAACACGCCGGCGGAACTGCGTTCGAAGAAGTCGATGGGCAACGACAGCAGATGGGCGAAAACCCGCGTCGAAATCCGGATGTCGATCTTCGCGGTGGCCTGAAGAAGCAGGAAACTGCGCAGAAAACTCAGCAGCGCCTCGAAGGCGACCGCTCCGCAAACCCCGGTCGCCAGGGCTGTCAACGTGGCATAGGCGTGATGGATGACCACCTTGTCGATCACGAGCTGGAAGAAGATCGGCACCGCCAGACCGAGGAAATGCAGGACGAACGCCGCCAGTACGACGTCGGCGAGAATCCGCCGCTGACGCAGGATCTCCGGTGCGAACCAGGCCAGTCCGAAGCGGCGCTCGGTATCGCCCAACCGGAACCGCCGCTTCAGCAGGAGGACGTCGCCAGCCCAGGCCTTGGCCGCCGTTTCCCGGTTCCAGAACTCGAAACCACCTTGCGGCGCGAGGGGGTTGCGAACGACAATCTCCGGCTCGCCGCCATCGGTTCGAACGCCGGACAGGACCGCGTAGCTGTGATCACGCAGGGGCAGCACGGCCGGCAGCGCGTCGCCAAGCGCCACCAGTTCATCCCACGACATGCCGACGATTCGCGTGCGGAAATGGAAGTGCTGCGCGATCTTGGCAAGCCGCCGCAGATCGACGTCCTTTCCCTCCAATGCCTGCGTGTGCAGCAGTTGCTCTTCCGACAGGTCGATGCCGTGGAACCGGGCGATGGCCGTCAGGCACCACAAGCCGGTCCGCCGTGACGCCGTATCGATTGCGCTCATTGCATTCCGCTGAGATCGGGTGCGGGCGATGACTTGGCCGAACGCGGCAAGCCGGAGAAATTGGATGGCGCGCGCGTCATGTGGCCTCCCCCGCCGCCGCGGTCACCTCTTCGACGAGGCGCCGCAGGGCCTGGGCAGGATTTTGCCCCTGCGGCACCCGCACGACGGTTTGTCCGGCTTTCAGCGCCAGTTCGATCTGCGCGCGATGCTCGCGCAGGTCGGCGAGTTTGCGCTCCGCCTCGGCCAGCGCGGCGGCGCGGTCCGCCTCGATCGTCCCCCCGCGCCGGGATGCCGCCTGCACGCCGGTACGGTGGACGTCGGTTTGGCGGCGCATGGCTTCGCCGTTCCACAGCATGTCGACCGCTTCCTTCGCACGAATCGCCTCCTCGAATGCTTGCCGCGCGGCACGCAGGGTCCGGCGTGCCCGCCCGAAGCGCGCGAACAGCCGGGCTTGGCGTTGGCCGGCTTCGGCATCGCGCAGGTCCGCCTCCGCTGCGGCCGCCGCGTCGTGCAGCGCGCGCCAGTGCGGTTGCAGACGGTCTCGGATCTCCTCCTCACCCATCTCGTTCCGGGTCGGCTCGGCCGTTGCGCCGTGAGCGGCCCCGCCGTGGCGCAGCGTCGCCATCCGTTCATCGAGCTGGCCAATTGCCGCATCGATCTCGGCTGCCGCGGCCGCGAGGTCGAACTCGCGCTCGACGCCTGTCGGCGCGGGCGCCTTCGGTCGTTGGACGGCTGGTTGCGAGACGGCTGGTTGCGACGTCTGCTCCGGCGGCGAAGACGGTGGTGGTGGTGACGATGGTGGTGACGATGGTGGTGGCGCGGCCGGCATGACCGGTGCGCGGACGACCAAATTCGGGCGTGCGCGCAGCGTCTCTTCGAACGAGCCTACGGCGTCGTCCATCGCACGATGCAGCGCAACGGCGCGTGCGTGCGCCAGCGACGGTCCCGGACGTCCGTCTGCCATCTCATCAGCCACGCAGCCTCCGTAGGATTGTGATCATCGCTCAGGTGGAGTGGACGCTGGCCGCGGCCTGGACACGTGGCGCGCCCGTCGGCGGGGTGACGCCCAACACGTCGGCGACGCCTTCGATGGACGCCGCAAAGCGCCGGACCCACGCCCCGACGCGCAGCTTGTCGGCGACCGACAGCATGTCGTGGTTCGCCACGGCGCCGAACCGCACCGCCTGGGTGTCGACGTTCAGGTAGGTGATGGGGTCCAGCCCCGGCATCGCGATCTCGATTCCGCCAGCGTCCAGGAAGCGCTTGCGATCCCCGGCGCGCCACAACTCGAACTGCTCCTCGTCGTACTGAAGGTTGCAGACCGCCACCACCGGAGCCATGCCGCGCAACAGTTCGCACAGCCACGCCGCGGTGTGGTGGCCGGCCCACTGCGGGGCAAGTGGAGTCACGAACACCGGGGCGATGCCGACGTCCTTGGCCGATTGTACGAACTGCACGATGGCCTCATCCGGGCGGTTGATCGCCATGACATGACAGAAGTCGGCACGAAAGCCCGCCGGCAGATCGTGCAGGACGATGTCCACCCCCGGCACCGCCATGCTGTTGAGAAGCAGGTCACGCCCGAGGTTTCGATTATGGATGTCGTATAGAATACATCCGGAACGCGGATCCTGCTGCATCAGTGGCAGGACGCTGCCGTCGCGCAACTTGGAACAAAACATTTTGAAAAGGCTTCGAGAAATCCAGTCCCCATCGAAAAGGGCGACCCGGGCCTGCCTGGTGCGGCAATAATCGGCGAACCCCCGCGCCCAGGTCGATTTACCGATGCCTCCCTTGTCACCGACCACGCATACAAGCTTCGTCATCGCCCCGTTCCCAGACGTCCGCCGGCACCGGCCAGACGAGCAACACCGCAGAGATTTTCAGGCATTTTATCTCAATATATAGTAATCAGAGGCTTCTAGGAACAGCTTTGCGGCCAGCCACCTCCAGAGGTGCCTGCCTTCATCCGACCTGGACCTCGGCACCATCAAGTTCGGCCGCAACCTCGTCGAGGCTCGATGCCAGCAGCACGCGGTGCGTCCCTCCCGGCGCGACCGTCCAGCCGAACGTCAGAGGCAGTCGTCCGAAGGGATCGGCCAGAGCGTGGATGGTCCCGTCGATCTCGGCGAAATCGACGGGCAGGCGCGAAATCGCGACATACGGGCCGTTTTCCAGCCGCAGCAGGTAAAACCGGCCGCGGCGGCCAAGCCACGCGACCGCCAGCCGTCGGGCGTCCGCCGGGCCGAGTGCCAGGGCCGCAGCCTGCCTGGCCGTCGCCAAGTCACGGCGCAGCAACACCGAGCGGCTGGCAGTCGCCCGCGCGAAGGCGTCGTCCAGCACCGGCAGCGTGGGTGCCGCGTCCGCCTCACCCAAGGCGGCCCTCAGCACGCCGGACCAGAACCGCTTGTACCCGAACGTGGTCATGAGCCAATTGTGACCGGCATCGGCGATCCGCCGCCGTTCGCCCTCGTCGCCGAGCAGGCGCAGGATCTGCGCCACACAATCCACCGCCCCGTCGAACAGCGCGACAGCCCCCTCGGGTATGAAGCGTCGGACCTCCTCGTCGGCGTCGGTCAGGCAGGCCACGCCACAGGCCATATAGTCGTAGATCTTACCCTTGATCTGCTGGCGCGTCGGGTCGGTGCGCGCGTTGAGGCAGAGCCGAGAGCGGTTGACGATGCGGACGTACTCGTCCCACGGCACCCACGCGTCGGTGAGCGCGAACGCACCCTTGCGGGAGTCAACGAGGCCGCCGGCCTTGTTGAAGGACACGCCGTGCTTCGGCAACTCCTCGGCTAGATAGGCGATCAGCTTGGCGCGCTCGCCCTCGTTGGAGCCGAGCAGGGTGACGTCGAACTCCTTCGGCTCCCCCGGCAGGGGTCGGACAAGGTCGGTGTAGACCTGACCGCCGAAGAAGACGACCGTGGTCCTGGGCGTCAGCCCCCCGCCCGCCAGCCGGCAGCGCAGGTAGGTATGCAGGCTGTCGCCCACCACCAGCACGGTGCTGGCGGCCAGCAACTCGGCCTCTGCCGTGGTCGGCTCGATCCAACTGTCCCACAGCATGCTGACCACCGGCGTACCGCCGTCGCGGATCAGCCTCAGGACGGCCGGCGAAAGGTTCTCGTGCTCCCAGGTCGCCGAATAGACGACAAGGTCCGGCCGGAAGTCGGCGACCGCCATCAGGGCCCGGCGATCCATCTCGGCGCGGCCATGCGCGCGCAGGTCGCGCTGGTAGACATGGTCGCGGTGTTCGATGTCCAGCCCGCACCGCAGGATCGGCAAACGAAGCTGGACGTTGCTCGGCTCGTTCTCGAAATCGACGTACTGTTCGGGGTTGAAGAACAAGATCTTCATGGCGCCGCCGTCCGGGCATAGCGGTAAAGGACGGCAAGCGTCGTGGCATCCTCGATTTCCGACCGGTCGGCCAGGGCCAACGCCTCCTCCAATGTGAACGTGTGCACGCTGCCGAGCCCGAGTTCCTCCTCGTCGCGGCGCCCGCCCGGCGTGCAGTCCAGCGCGGCGAAGAGCGCGGCCTTGCCGATGATCGTCGATGTCTCCGGAGCGCAGAGGCCAAGCGGCATCAGACGCCCGGCTGGACAAGCCAGCGCCACCTCCTCCGCCAGTTCGCGCAGCGCCGCCGTTTCGGGCGCCTCGCCGGGGTCGACGAAACCACGCGGCGCCTCCCACACCCACGCTTCGACCGGGTGCCGGTAGACGCGTTGCAGGACGATGCGCCCCGCCGCCACCGGCAGGATCGTGACGCCCGTCACCCGGTCAACGCGGCTGCGCTTGGGGGCAAGCACCAGGTAATCCGCGACCTCGACACCGCTTTCCCCGGCGATGTGGTCGAAATAGGCGTCCCATTTCGAGTTGGCACAGGCCAACCGCCGGGCGCGCCGAAGCACGGGTGTGCCCTCATCGGTCGCCGGTGCGGTCACCGGTGCTGGTCCCGCACGAAATCGTCCGGCTCGTAGACGACAATCTTGCTGCCGCCGACGTCGAAGCGGACCGGGACGGCGATCAGGTCCCGGAAGTGTTCACGCAGTTGCGCCTGCCGCTCCGGCGGAACGTACAGCAACAGGAAGCCGCCCCCGCCCGCTCCCAGCAGCTTGCCGCCCAGCGCGCCATGCGCCAGGGCACTCTCGTACAGATCGTCGATGGCCGAATTGGAGACGCTGGACGACAGCTCGCGCTTCAGCATCCAGCTCTCGTGCAGCAGGCGGCCCATGTCCTCCAGCGGGCGGCTGGTGCAGCCGAGGATCGCCGCCGCCTCGTCCACCATCTGGCGCAGGGTGCGCAACTGCGTCTCGCGCTTGTCCAGATTGGCGATCTTGTCCTTTGCAATGTCCGTGGCGTAGCGCGAGAAGCCGGTGAAGTAGAGAACCAAATGGTCCTGCAGCGCCTCGCGCCTCGCGCGGTCGATGATCAGCGGAGTCACGTCGATGGTGCCGTCGGGGTGGAACTCGATGCGGTTCAGCCCGCCGTACGCCGCCCACACCTGATCCTGCGAGCCGACGTTCTCGGCGATCACCTCCTGTTCGATGCGGATCGCCTCCAGAGCGAGGTGCCGCTTGCTGACCAGCCGGCCGCGGTGCGCGTTCAGCGCGTTCAGCAGCCCCACCGTGAAGGCCGAGCTGGACCCCAGGCCGGAGCGCGCCGGCAGGTCGCCGTCGTGGTGGATCTCCAGCCCCTCGGTGATGCCCATGTCGCCCAGCACGGCGCGCACCGCTGGGTGCTTGATCTCGGTGATGTCATTCACCAGCTCGACGTTCGAATAGACGATGCGGTGCCGGTGCGCGAAGAACGGCGGCAGCGTGCGCAGAGTGATGTAGCAGTACTTGTCGATGGCCCCGCCGATCACCGCGCCGCCGTGCTGGCGATACCATTTCGGATAGTCGGTGCCGCCGCCGAAGAACGAGATGCGGAACGGTGTGCGGGTGAGGATCATGGGGTGCCCCCGGTGATCACGCCGGCCGCCATGGCGAGGCTTTCCGGCGTGCCGATGTCGATGAAGCGCCCGTGCACCACGTGCGCGTGCAGCGTGCCCGGCGGCAGCCGTTCCAGCACGTCGCGTTCCAGCGACGCGGCGTCCGACGCGGCGAGGCGGTCGAGGAACGCCGCGGACAGCAGGTAGACGCCGGCGTTGATGGTGCCGCCGCCGGGCATCTTCTCGACGAAGCGGCGGATGCGCCCGTCCGCGCCGACGTCGACGCGGCCGAAGCGCGCGGCGTCCTCCACCTCGACGCACAGCACCGAGGCATCGGCCCCGGACAGCTTGTGCGAGGCGACGAAGGCGCGCAGGTCGGCGTCGACGAAGGTGTCGCCGTTCATCACCAGCACGGGGTCGCTCGTCAGCTCGTCGCGCACGAAGCGCAACGCGCCGGCGGTGCCCATCGGCTGCGGTTCGATGGCGCACACCACGTCCAGGCTGTGATGCGAGTCGCCCTGCGCCAGCCACGCGGTGACGCGGTCGGCCAGATGGCCCAGGCACAGCACCACCCGCTGCGCGCCGAAGCCGGCCAGATAATCGAGCAGATGGCCGAGGAAGGCCCGCCCGGCGACCGGCGCCAAGACCTTCGGCGTGTCGCCGAGAACGCCGCGGATGCGTGTGCCGAGCCCGCCGGCCAGGACGGCGACGTCGATCGTGCCAAGGGGCTGCTTAGGCTGCACCGGCGACCTTCTCTTCCGTGGCGGCGCCGCCCGCCCCCTCCTCCAGCAACTGGCGGCGCAGGGTGTGGCGCGTCATGTGCCGGATGTGGGCGCTGGTCGTGGCGCCGAAGCGCTGGTCGACCATCTTCAGGTAGCGCGGGTTGGTGAAGTATTCGGTGAAAGCCGCGTCGCGGAAGCGCAGCACCTCCGCCGCCGACGCCTTCTCGGTCGCCAGCGGTTTGCAGTCGTAGCTGTGCTGCGAAAAGCCGCTCCAGCTCTCCGGCAGGTCCCAGCCCTTCTCCACTGCCTGCATGTACAGCGGCGAGCCGGGGTAGGCCATGGCCGAGTAGAAGTTGGCGAACTCGCAGTTCAGTTCCTTGGCGAGGTCCAGCGTCTCGCGCATCGAGTGGGCGTCGTCGTCGGGCAGGCCGAAGATGTAGTTGCCGATGACGTTGATGCCGGCCTGCTGGATGGCGCGCACGATGCCGACGATGTCCTCGCTGCGCAGCGCCTTCTTCGCGCCGTCGCGCACGTGCTTGGAGCCCGACTCGATGCCCAGCGCCAGCCAGCGCACGCCGGCACGGCGCAGCATCTCCAGCATCGCCGGCTTCACCGTGTCGACGCGGGCGTAGGCCCAGAAGTTCAGCGTGTTGCCCAGCGCCTCGTTGCGCGGGATCAGCCCCTCGCAGATCGCCGTGACGTGCTTTTCGTTCAGCACGAACATCTCGTCGACGATCTTGAAGGTGCGCACCCCGTACTGCTCGATCAGGATGTCGATTTCCTTCAACACCGCCTCCGGGCTGCGGAAGCGGTAGCCGTTCTTGCCGAACGGCGCGTTGATGCAGCAGAAGGTGCAGCGGTACGGGCAGCCCAGCGTCGTGTAGATCGACGCGTAGGGCATGCGGGTGTCCATGGCGCCGAAGCACTGCCAGTTGTGCGCCCGGTACTTGTCCATGGGCAGCAGGTCCCACGACGAGCCCGGCAGGTCGCGGTCGAGGTCGTCCACGTTGGCGGCCGGCGGGGTGCGGCGCGGCTCGCCGTTGTGCCAGTAGACGATGCCGGGAACATTAGCGAAATCGGGGGCGAAATCGGGGGCGAAGTCCGGCGCCGCGTCCTCCTCCGCCCGCTCGGCCTTCAGCGCGCGCAGCAGCGCGTCGACCGTCACCGGCCCCTCGCCGGTGCAGGCGAAGTCCACCGCCTCCTCGCGCAACGTGCGTTCGGGCAGGGCCGCCACGTGGCCGCCGACGATGATGATCGGCAGCGCCGCGTCGCGCTCCTTGATGGCCCGGCAGGTGGCGCCGGCCGCCGGCATCGACTGCGTCGAGGCGGACGGCTGGTGGCCGTAGACGACCATGGCGACGAGCCGCGGCCTGAGTTCGGCCACCCGGTCGGCCACCGCCTCCGGCCCCCATCCCTCCGCCTCGCTGTCGATGATGGCGACGCGGTGGTCACGAATCCTGCAGTAGGTGGCGATCAGCCCGCACCACAGCGGCGGCTCGATGGCCGTCAGGTCGTTGGCGAGCGTCTGATACACCTGCCCGCGTCCGCCGGGGTGGATGAGCACGAGGTCGAGGCGATCACCACCCATTGCGCCGTCCATGGCCGGTCCTTTCCAGGTCACACGTTGCCGTGCACGGCGTTGCGCACCATGCGGTAGCCCTTGATCAGTTCACGGATGCCGTCGTCCAGCGGGAAGGCGGGCTTGTAACCGGTCGCCTCGATGCGTTCGTTGGAGACGATGTAGTCGCGCTTGTCCGGATCCTCGCCGATCGGCGCCTCCAGGAAGACGAACTTCGGCAGGTGCTCGCGGATCTTCTCGCACAGTTCCCACTTTGACAGGTTGGCGTCGGAGAGGCCGACGTTGTACGGCCGGTCCTTCATCGTCTCGAAGTTGCCCAGCCCGTGCAGGAAGGCGCGCGCGACGTCGCGGATGTGGATGTAGTTGCGCTTGAAGTGCGGCTCGAACAGCACCACCGCGCGGTCGTAGACGGCGCGGTAGACGAAGTCGTTGACCAGCAGGTCGATGCGCATGCGCGGCGCCATGCCGAACACGGTGGCCAGACGGAAGGAGATGGCGTTGCCGCGCTCCAGCACCGCCGCTTCCGCCTCCACCTTGGTGCGGCCGTACAGCGACAGGGGGCGAAGCGGGCTGTCCTCGGTGCAGAACTTGCCCTTCTCGCCGATGCCGTAGCCGGAGTTGGTTACCGGCATCATGATCCGCTGCTCGCGCGACAGCAGGCGGATCAGCGACAGCACCGCGTCGCGGTTGGTGCTGGCGGCGCCGATCTTGTCGTTGTCGCACAGCGGCGCGCCGACCAATGCGGCCAGCGGGATCACCACGTCGGCCGACCTGACCAGCGGCTTCAGCGTGTCCTCGTCGCGGGCGTCGCCGCGCACTACGTCGAAGTCGGGGTTCACGCAGACCTGGGTGAGCGAGGCCTGCCGGAACATGAAGTTGTCCAGCACCGTCACGCGATGGCCGGCGTCCAGCAGCGCCGGCACCATGATGGAGCCGAGATAGCCGGCGCCGCCGGTGATCAGGATGTTCAGCTTTTCGGTCATCGTCTTTCCTGTCCCTCAGCGGCACGCACGGTCGAGCACGTCACGCAGACGAGTGATCTGCGGCGTCAGGTCGTGCGGGTGATTGCCGACGAAAAATCCGAGATCGTGCGCGAGGTACGCGTTCTCGATCGCGCCGACGGTATCGTAATCATAGTGCTTCAGCACGTCGTGCCGCAGGAAGCAGCCGCCGGTGATGATGCGGAAGCCGATGTCGGCCGCCTTCAGCGCCGCGAAGACCTTCTCCCGGTCCGGGTTGCGGGCCGGGTTGAGGACGATGGTGAAGCTGAAGGCGGACGAGGTGCCGTTCTCGCGCTGGACGATGAAGCGCTCGTCACCGGCGAACAGCTCCTGGAACAGCTTCAGGTTCCTGCGGCGCTGCGCGGTCATGGAGGGGAGCTTCTTGAGCTGCTCGCGCCCCACCGCGCCTTCCAGTTCCAGCGGCCGGACGTTGTAGCCGGGCAGGATGAAGCGGTACGCCTCGAAATGGTCGGACGAGCGGCGCTCGTACAGCGGCGTGTCGGCCGGCAGGTCGCGGGTCCAGCCGTGCGCCCGCATGGAGCGGCAGAGGTGCGCCAGCTCCAGGTCGTCGGTCAGGATCATCCCGCCTTCCATCGTCGAGATGTGGTGCGAGAAGAAGAAGCTGAAGGTGTTGAGGTCACCGAAAGTTCCGGCCTTTTTGCCGTTCAGTTCGGCGTCCATCGATTCGCAGTTGTCCTCGATGAAGTACAGCCCGTGCGCGTCGGCGAAGGCGCGCATGACGTCCAGCGCCGCCGGGTTGCCGAGGATCGACACCGCCACGATGGCCCGCGTCTTCGGCGTCAGCGCCTGTTCCAGCTTGGACACGTCGATGTTGAGGGTGTCCAGCTCGACATCGACGAAGCGCAGCTTCAGCCCGTACTGCTGGAGCGGGTGGTAGGTGGTGGCCCAGGAAATCGCAGGGACGATGACCTCGTCGCCGCGCTGGAGCGGCCGGTCCTTCTTGTAGAACAGCGCCGCCACGGCCACCAGGTTGGCCGATGAGCCGGAGTTCACCATGACGCCGTGCTTCATGCCGAAATAGGCAGCGAACTCGCCCTCGAACGCGGCGACCTGCTCGCCCATGGTGAAGCGGCCGGAGGCGATGACCCGCTGCATCGCCTCGATTTCCTCGGTTCCCCAGGAGGGCGCGGCCAACTCGTAGAACATCGCTATCGGACCTCTCTGGTGCGTTGCCTCGGCGGCGGGCTCATGCGGCCATCGTTTGCATCACCCGTTGTCGGTGGGCAACGGTTAAAAACCCTTAAATCGGCCATCGCCACTCAACCGGACGTCACGGACGCGCACGTCGGGCGCATAACCATGGATGATGCCACTTTTGGTGTACATAGCCCTGCATGTGCACCCATGTGAAGTAGTGTCGCATTGATCGTTCAACCATTCCGGGGTATGTATGGCTTCCATCGGCCACACCTCCACTTCCGGGACGGACGGCCAGGAACAGGGCTCCGGTGCCAAACCGACCAAGAGCCGAGCGTCGCGACGGGGATCGACATGAGCGTCATCATAGGGAACGGGTTGATGAAGGGCGGTGCCGAGAACGACACGCTGTCTGGCGGTGCTTCCGCCGACTCCATGTATGGTGGTCCCGGCAGCGACCTGGTGGCTGGTCTCGACGGCAACGATTTCCTGATCGGCAGTCCTTATCCCAACCCGTGGCGCGGCGACTCCGACACGCTGCTCGGCGGCAACGGCAACGACTGGCTGACGTGTGGCGAAGGCGATGACCTTCTGGACGGGGGCTCCGGCGACGACCGCCTCTACTCCGGGCTGGGTGACGATACGCTGATCGGCGGGGCAGGCAACGACTTCCTCGGGAGCGAGGGGGGCGAGGATTGGATGATCGGCGGGGCAGGGAACGACAATTTCGGCGGCGGCTACCCCACTCCCGGTGCCACAGCCGTGCAGTTCAGCGGGATACGTTCCGAATATGATATACGGATAGAAACTACCCGAACGGCCTATGTCACGCACCTCAACGGCGGGGCGGACGGCCTCGACCGAGTGAACGGGATCGACTACCTCGTCTTCGCCGACCGGATCGTCAAGGTCGATTACGCATCGCAAAGCCTCACCACGGTTCCGTCGGTCCATACCGTGCCGGAGGGAGCGCTGGCCGGAACGTCCGGCAGCGACAGCCTTGTTGGTGGCGGCGGCCAGGATTCCCTCCACGGTTTCGATGGCAGCGACACGCTGCTTGCCAATGCCGGAAACGATCTCCTGAGTGGCGGCAAGGGAAACGACCTCCTGTCGGGAGGACTGGGCGACGACCAGCTTTTCGGCGGCTCCGGCAATGACACGCTTGCCGACGATTTCGGGAACGACACCCTGTGGGGCGACAGCGGGTACGACGTCGCCGTGTTTTCCCGCCCGCGGTTGGAGTACGACATCTACATCTTTAATCTCCAGAACCTGCGCGTAACTCACCGCGGCGGCGCGGAAGGCAAGAAGCTGCTGGTCGACGTCGAGTCCCTCAAGTTCCGCGACCAGACCATTACACCAACCTACACGCAGTCCGGCTACTACTTGTACGTGGATTTGGCAACGGACTGGATGCCGGAAACGGCCCCCTTGGATGGTGGTGCGCGGTACATCGGCGATGCCGCCGACAACACGCTCACCGGCGGCGCCGGCAACGACGTGGTCGCCGGCAAGGGGGGGGCCGACCGTCTTTACGGCGGGGCGGGCAACGACCTCATGGCCGGCGGGACCGGCCACGACACGATCGACGGCGGGACGGGCACGGATACCGGCCTCTATTCGGGCCTGCGCGCCGACTACACCATCGTACGCGACATCGCCGACCCGAGCCGGGTAACCGTCCGCAGCATCGCCGGCACCGAGGTCGATACCTACGTCAACGTCGAACGGCTGCAGTTCGGGGAGGACGCCTATGACATCACGCCGACACCCGGCGCCCCGTTCGAACTCGGTGATGGCAACGACGTCTACAGCGACAGTGACGAGGCCGATTACCTCAAGGGCGGCGCGGGCAACGACAGCATTCTCGGAAACGGCGGCGACGACACGCTCGAAGGCTTCACGGGGAAAGACACGCTCGACGGCGGGAGCGGGAACGACCTCCTGGACGGCTACGACGAAAGCGACCTTCTCCGCGGTGCCGAAGGCAACGACACGCTCAGCGGCAACCTGGGGAACGACGCCCTTCACGGCGGCGTCGGAGACGACGTCCTGAGCGGATATGACGGCCAGGACGCCTTGAACGGCGACGACGGCAACGACACCCTCGTCGGCGGCGACGGCAACGACGTCCTCGATGGCGGGGCCGGAAACGACATCTTCCAGATCGACTACGGCAATGACGTCATCCGCGGCGGCGACGGGTACGACATCGCGCAGGTCATGTACCTGCCGACGTTCACGATCACCCAGACGGGCGACAGCATCGTCCTCAAGGACAAGTATATGCCGTCACACTCCCTGGTCTTGTCCGGCGTCGAGGAACTGACCGACGGCAACGGCGGGCGGCACGTCGTGCAGCAGGCGCAGTCCGTCGACTGGACGGCGGGCACGTCGATCTTCCTGCGCGACGATCGATCGGGGGCACTGTCGGCGCTGCGCATGGATGGAACGTCGGCAACGGTGACGGCGCCCGTGCTGAACGCGGGGCAGGATGCGGTCTTCCCGACAGTCCTAAAGGCCGAGGCGGTCAGCGACTTCAACGGCGACCACCAGCAGGACATCCTGTGGCGCAACAAGGATTCGGGTTACGTCAACCTGTGGGAAATGGACGGACGGAATGTCGCGAGCACCGGCCGGGTGCAGTTGAACGGCGCCGATGCCGTCATGCCGTCCTACATGGTCGTCGAAGGCGCCACCGATTTCGATGGTGACGGCAAGTCCGAAATCCTCTGGCGCAACACCCAATCCGGCTACGTATCCATGTGGGATCTCGACGGGCAGACCGTCACCGGTTCCGGCCGGGTCAAATTGAACGGCGCCGATGCCGTCATGCCGTCCTACATGGCCGCCGAGGGCATTGCCGATTTCGACGGTGACGGCAAAGTCGAAGTGCTCTGGCGCAACACCCAGTCCGGCCATCTCTCGATGTGGGACATGGACGGGCGCACAGCCACCGCCATGGGACGCGTGCAGAACAACGGGGCGGACGCCACCGCGCCCGCCCATCTGGTCGTAGAGGGGATCGGCGATTTCGACGGCGATGGCAAGGCCGACGTGCTGTGGCGCAACACGCAGACCGGCAACCTGTCCGAGTGGCGCATGGACGGCAGGACCGTCATCACCGCCGCGCGCGTCCAGAACGGCGGCAACGATGTGGTGATAGCCGCGCAGTACGGTGTGGCTGGTGTGACCGACCTCAACGGCGACAACATGGACGACGTGCTCTGGCGTAACACGCAGACCGGCAGCCTGGCCGTGCACGAGATGAACGGCTTCCAGATAACTGCAACGGCCGTCCAGCAGGGATCGATCGACCTCGCCCTGGCGTCCACGACACGGATCGAAGGCATGTTCGTCAACGGCTGATCACCGTTGTCCGTTCGATGGACGCGTTGGGTGGGCGTTATACCAGAGCCGTCAAAATTTGACCTGCGAGGCCCACGGATAACCGCATGTGGAGCGGATGCGGCCCGGTTTGGCGAGGATGCGGTTCCAGACGCGACAACAGGTGTCGAGGATGGCGTTGAGATCGGTGAAGAGGCGGTGGGACAGCAGCGTGTCGCGCATGAACTGCCAGAGCCTCTCGATGGCGTTAAGCTCGGGACTGTAGGGCGGGAG
>DASWVP010000677.1:0-2378 GCA_036401175.1 Azospirillum sp.
CGAACAGGAAGTAGATGCCCAGTCCCCACGCGATGGTGGCGAGCGGTAGGTAGTGGCCCGAGAGCTTGAGCGTCACGGCGCCGAGGATCCAGGCGACGGCGGCGGCGGCCAGCAGCCCCAGGGCCAGTCCCAGCCACGGTCCCCAGGCCGGGCCGATCGCTCCGCCCACGGCCGCCGCCAGCGCCGGCGAGGTGGTGACCCAGGCCGTGGCATAGGCGCCGATGCCGACGAACGCCGCCTGGCCGAAGGAGGTCATGCCGCCGACACCGGTGAGCATCACCAGGCCGGCCGCGACCATCGCGTACAGGCCGATGTAGCAGAGCAGGGTGATGGTGAATTCCGGCAGCCAGCCCCAGGCCAGGGCCAGCGCCGCGACGGCGAGCAGGGTGAGGTGGCGCGGCGTCATTCTTCGTCTTCTTCCACGTGCACGCTTTGCATCGAGCGCCACCACAGCACCGGGATGATCAGCGTGAAGACCAGCACCTCCTTGAAGGCGCTGGCCCAGAAGGAGGAGAAGGATTCCAGCTGCCCCACCAGCAGCGCGCCGGCCAGCGCCATCGGGTAGCTCGCGAGCCCGCCGACGATCGCCGCGACGAAGCCCTTGAGCCCGATCAGGAAGCCGGTGTCGTAATAGACCGTCGTCAGCGGCCCGATCAGCAGTCCCGACACGGCGCCGATGACGCCGGCCAGCGCGAAGCTCAGGTCACCCGAGAGGTCCGTGGGAATCCCCATCAGCCGCGCGCCGACCCGGTTCATCGCCGTCGCGCGCAGCGCCTTGCCGATCATGGTGCCGCCGAAGAAGCGGAACATGGCGAACACCAGCGCCACGGTGACGCCCACCACCACCAGCGACTGGCCGGTGACCTGGATGCCGCCGAGGTCGAACCGCAGGTCCGAGAACGCCGGGGTGCGCGAGCCTTCGGCGCCGAAGAACAGCAGCCCGAGGCCGACCATGACGCCGTGCAGCGCCACCGACACGATCAGCAGCATCAGCACGCTGGCGCTGGCGATCGGCCGGTAGGCCAGGCGATAGAGCAGGGGGCCGAGCGGGGCGACCACCAGCAGCGTCGTCAGCGCCTGCAGCGCGACCGAGGCCGGGCGCAGCACGACCATCGACGCGGCCATCACCGGCAGCAGCACCGTCCACACCAGCGTGGAACGCCAGTCGACCGGCGCGCCGCGCCGCTGCCGCCAGGTTTCGACCAGCAGCGTGGCCGCCGCCAGCCCGATCAGCAGCCAGAGCACCGCCGGGGCGCGGCCGGCGTTGAGCGCCGCCATCGACAGGGCCGCGAACGCGACCAGTTCGCCCTGCGGAATGAAGATGATGCGGGTGACCGAAAACACCAGCACCAGGGCCAGAGCCAGCAGCCCGTAAACCGCGCCATTGACAATGCCGTCCTGCCCCAGCAGCAGGGCGATCTGAACATCCATGATCACTACCGGTTGCGGAGCCGCCAGCGGCCCCCGGATGAAAGGCGGGCCTCCCCGCGGAGGCCCGATGCGCGGGGCGGGCGCCGCCGGCGGCCGCCCTCACGCGGCGATGCTCAGGGCGTGTACTTCCAGGTGCCGTTCTCGATGCGGACCATGACGCGGGCGTTGTGGTCCAGGCCGAGGTGGTCGGTCTTGGACATCGAGAAGATGCCGTGCGCGCCGGCCATGCCCTTGACGTTCTCCAGCGCGTCGCGCAGCGCCGAGCGGAACTCGGGCGTGCCGGGCTTGGCTTTCTTGAGCGCCTCCGGAACGGCGGCGGCCATCAGCATGCCGGCGTCCCAGGCGTGCGCGCCGAACGTCGACACGGTGCCTTTGCCGTGGGCCGCCTCGTAGGCGGCGATGTAGGCCAGGGCCGGCTTCTTCACCGGATGGCTGTCGGGCAGCTGGTCGGCGACCAGCACCGGGCCGGCCGGCAGCAGCGTGCCTTCCACGTCCTTGCCGCCGACGCGCAGGAAGTCGGCATTGGCGACGCCGTGCGTCTGGTAGATCTTGCCGGCATAGCCGCGTTCCTTCAGCGTCTTCTGCGGCAGGGCGGCGGGCGTGCCGGAGCCGGCGATCAGCACGGCGTCGGGCTTGGCCGCCATGATCTTGAGCACCTGGCCGGTGACCGAGGTGTCGGTGCGGGCATAGCGCTCGTTCGCAGAGATCTGCAGGCCCTTGGCGGCGGCCGCCTTGCTGAACTCCTGGTACCAGCCTTCGCCGTAGGCATCGGAGAAGCCGACGAAGCCGACGCTCTTGATGCCGCTCTTGGCCATGTGCTCGACGATCGCCTGCGACATCATGATGTCGTTCTGCGGGGTCTTGAAGACCCAGGCCTTCTTCGCGTCGACCGGCTCGACGATCTTGGCCGAGGCCGCCATCGAGATCATCGGCACCTTGGCTTCCGA